>DASUBP010000032.1:0-51425 GCA_035763205.1 Gemmatimonadales bacterium | reverse complement strand
TGGGCACCGCCTGCCACCCGAGCGCGCGGTGGTCGGGACCGACGTCGGCCTGGGACGCGCGCGTCGTGAACAACTTCACCGTCTCCGGCGAGACGAGGGGCTTGCCGTCCGGGCGCGTGCCCCCGCGAAGCAGGAACTGGGCGAAGCGGGCCAGGTTCTCACCGGTCGAGAACAGCCCGGCATTCCCCGAGACCCCTCCCGCCTTCGCGGCCGTGGGATCGTTGACCACGCCCGCGACCGGATGTCCGTGCCAGACTCCCGTGGGCGCGATGCGCGACGCCAGACGCGTCGAGGGGCGATACCGGGTTTCCGTTAGCTCCAGCGGGCCGATCACCTCGGTGGTGACGAACTGATCGAGGGGCTCACCCGAGAGCCGCCTGATGATCTCGCCGACCAGCACGAAATTCAGATCGCTGTAGACGACCCGCGTTCCCGGCTTGGTCCGGGGGGTTTCCGCGAGCACCGTCCGAATCAGCGCGGTGCCGTCAGGCAGCGCGCGCAGCTCGGGAACGGGAAGGTCACCGCGAAGGCCCGACGTGTGCGTCAGTAGCATGCGGACGGTGATTGCCGCAGTGCCTGCGCCATTGAACTCCGGCAAGTAAGTCGAGACGGGAACGTCGAGCTTCAACTTGCCGCGGTCGTAGAGGATCATGGCCGCCGTCGTTGTCGCTATTGCTTTGGTCAACGAGGCGAGATCGAAAATCGTCGAGTCGGGGCGGTCGACCGGAGAGCGCGGCGACCAGGTCAGATGCCCGAATCCCTTCTCATAGAGGATTCGGTCTCGGCGCCCCACGACGAGGACGGCACCTGGATACGCCCCTTGCTTGATGCCTGACACGACGATGGAGTCGTAGACACTGGCACTCGCCTGGATTTCACACGCTGAAGCGTGTGCTCGGCACCGCGCGGCGCTTAAGCGCAGTGCTCCGCCGAGCACAGGCCTCGGGCCTGTGAAGAGCGCGAGCACGATGACTGCGGGATTCAGGCCCAGATGCCGGGTATGGCGCGGGCACATGAAGGACAGCGGCCGTCGCTCCCGACGCGCTGGGCCAGGATCTGGTATCCACGACGCTCGACCAGCAAGTCGCCGCAATCCGGACAGTACGTGTTTTCCCACGACCCGACAGCCCCGGGGCGATTCCCGGCATAGACGAAACGGAGGCCGGCCGCGACGCCGACCTCGCAAGCCTCGATCAACGTCTCGGTCGGTGTCGCGGCAGGGTCGGTCATCCGGTAGTCGGGGTGAAATCCCGTGACGTGCCACGGGATGTCGGGTGACACCGAGGCGATCAGCTCTGCCGCCCGCTTCAGTTGGGGCCGGTCGTCGTTGAACCCCGGCACGATCAGCGTGACCACCTCCACCCAGAAGCCCCGCGCGTGCGCCGCCGCGATGGTGTCGGTCACATGCTCCAGCACGCCCCCGAGCTCCCGGTAGCGCGCCGGGTCCATGGCCTTGAGGTCGACCTTGTAGCAATCGGTCCACGGGCGGAGAAAGTCGAGCGCCTCCGGTGTCGCGTTGCCGTTGGAGATGAACGCGGTCTTGAGGCCTCGAGCGCGGGCCAGCCGGAAGACCTCGACCGCCCACTCCGCCGTAATCAGGGGCTCGTTGTAGGAAGATCCCATGACCCGCGCGCCGTGCCGCAGCGCGAGCCCTACGAGCGCCTCCGCACTTACCTCGGTGGGCGGCACGCCCGCGGACGGATCGCGCAATGCCTGCGACGTCAGCCAGTTCTGGCAGTAGCCGCAATGGAAATCACAACCGAGCATCCCGAAGGTGAGTGTGTCACTGCCGGGCAGGCAGTGAAAGAAGGGTTTCTTCTCGGTGGGGTCGCACTGCAGGGCGGCGACGTACCCCGCGGGTGCCCGCAGCACGCCGTCGCGGTTGAACCGCACCTTGCAGATCCCGCGTCGTCCGGGGCGAACCAGGCAGCGGTGTCCGCAGGCGACGCAGCGTACGGCCCCGTCGACCTCAGGAGTCACCAGGCTCGCCGGCATGGTCCGGGTGTCGAGGGTGTCGGCCAGTGAGGGACCCGCTGGCGACGAGGTCGCGAGGAGCGGCAGCGGATTCCGGCTCAATTCCGGACGCTCCCGGGGCTCAGCTCGTAGAGCAGCTGCGCCGTGCGTTCGTCCCGCAGGGACAGGTCGCGCGCCAGGGTATGGCCGTACATGACGTCGGTCGAATCGCTCGAGTGATTGAGGCCGAGCATGTGCCCGATTTCGTGCAACGCGACGACACGCACGTCTTCGACGCCCATGGGGTGATTGTTGGGATCAAAGGTCGCGATCGTAACGACGGCGGACAGCACATGTCCGTCGCGATCCCACGTCAGGTCGGTCTGCCCCGTGCGGTCGATGTCGAACTGCCGGCGCCACCGGAAGGTGACTTCTGCGCGCGTGGAGTCGTCCACGAACGTGAAGCGCACCGGCAGGTTCACCTGGTCCCACCGTGTCAGCGCGGAGCGCACCGCGTCCACGAATGCCGGCTGGAAGTTCTCGACGGTGTCGGTGGTGAGATAGATGCGGACCGGGTCCTCATACCGGTGGTCCCATCGGTGCAACGCGGAGTCCGAGCTCTCGGAGACGATTTCGCCCAGATAGGTGGTGCCTGCGCTGGCCCGGATCTGCCGCCGGGTCTGCGCCCGCGCCAGCTGATCGTAGTAGCCCTGCGGCTCGTTCATGGTCAGGGTGTCCATCGGATTGATGGGCGGAACGGGCGTCGTATCCCGGCCCGCCGTGTCCGGCGTCGCCGCCACCTGAGCCCCCAGGGAATCGTGCCTCGGCGGGAGGGTCGCGACCGGCGCGCGATGCCCCGGCAGTGGCGCGCGCGGGGTGCGATGCCGGGCCGCGAAGCGGAAAACCACCACCGCCACGACGGCGAGGGCGAGCAGTTGGAGAGCCATCGAAGGACGCCGTTCGGCCATGGGCGCAATATGTCCGCGCGCGCACGCGCGCCGCTAGCTTCGGCCTTGGAGTCTCTCTATGATTGTCCTCGGTCTATGCGCCCACCCCAGTGATCGCGCTCCCCGCCAAGATGCTGATCCGCCGCCGCTGGTGGGTCCTCTTCGCGTGGGCCCTGGTGGCGGCGCTGCTGGCACCCAGTGCCGCGCGGGTACAGGACGCTCTCGCGGTGCGCGGGGGCTCGGACGAATCCACCGAATCGTTCCGTGCCGGAGAGGCGCTCAAGGCGGCACTCCCCAATCCCATCGCCGAGTACGTCGCCGTCGTGGTGCACGGTCCCGTACCCGTGAATCACCCCCGGTTCGTCCGGGTGCTGGACTCCCTCAGCGCCGCCCTCTCCCGCAAGGGCTACATCAAACAGGTCGTATCGGCCCAGTCGCTCGGTGAATCGACGTTCGTCAGCAAGGACCGTCACACGACCTTCCTCATCGCGGCGATGCAGACCGAGCAGACCGACAACATCAAGAACAACTTCGTCCCGGACATCCGGTCCACCCTCGCCGGCGTAGTCGCCGGCATTCCCGGCGCGGGCGCGTTCGACGTCAAGCTCACCGGCGATCCCGCGCTCGATTACGACATCCGCACGATTTCGGCCGAGGATACCCAGCACGGCGAGCACGTCGCGGTGCCGTTTTCGCTCGCGGTCCTGGTCGTCGCGTTCGGGGCGCTCGTCGCGGCGACCCTGCCCATCATCGTGGGTGTGCTCGCCATTACGATTGCGCTGGGCCTGATCACCATCGTGGCGCATTTCCAGACCATGTCCGTCTTCGCACTCACCATCACGAGCATGGTGGGGCTTGGCGTGGGGATCGACTATTCGCTCTTGATCGTGACGCGGTTCCGGGAAGAGCTGAACCGCGGCCTCGCCGCGGCGGACGCGGCGGCCCGCACCATTCAGACCGCCGGCTCGGCCGTCATTACGTCCGGGGCCACCGTGGTCGTGGGGTTCGCCGCCCTGCTCGTCACCCCGCTGATCGAGACCCGGTCGGTGGGGATCGGCGGGCTCCTGGTGGTCGCGATCGCGATCGGCATCGCGACGACCTTCCTGCCGGCGCTGCTCGCGATCCTCGGCCGGGGGATCGACCGCCCGAAGTGGCTCGCCCGCCCGCTCGCGAGATTTCACGCGCCGACCGGCTGGGAGCGTTGGGCCCGCTGGCTGGGCCACCGCCCCTGGCGCGCGATCGCGCTGGGAGGGGGAATCATCGGACTGCTGATGATCCCGCTCTCTCAAATGAAGATCGGATTGCCGGCCCGGAACTGGTTTCCGTCGGAGTCGGAGTCCGGCGTGGGCCTGCAGGAGCTGGTGAACATGGGCGTGTCGGGCATCATCCAACCGACCCGCGTCGTGATCACGCTCCCTCCCGGCGAGTCCGCGTTGTCCGCGCGCCGTCTGCTGGGGCTCAAGGCCCTGGGGGACCGGATCCGCAAGGATCCCCGGGTGAAACAGGTGCGCGGGGTAGCGAGCCTGCAGCCGCATCTCTCGAGTCTGGCGCTCACCATGTTCTACGCCAATCCTGATTCGGTCCGCCGGCACCATACGACGTTCTTCAATGCCTACCTGAGCGCGGATTCCCGTACCACGCTGGTCGATGTGATCCCCGAAGACTCGGTGACGCTCACCGGCCTGATGCAGATGGCCACGAACGTGCGGCAGACGGCCCGCAAGGGAATCCGCGGATTGGATGGAGCGACGATCCTGGTCGGGGGATTCGCCGCAACCAGTGTGGACCTCCAAAACGACCTCCTGTCCCGCTTCCCCACCATCGTCGCCCTGATCCTGGGCGTCACGGCCGTGATGCTCTTCATCGCGTTCAAGTCGTTGCTCGTACCGCTGAAGGCCGTGCTGCTGAACTGTCTTTCCGTGGGCGGCGCCTTCGGCATCACCGTCCTCGTCTTTCAGCGAGGCGTCCTGGGCTGGCTCTTCCGACTGGATGGGCCGACCGAGGCGATCTTCGTGGTCGTCCCGGTCCTGGTCTTCGCGGTCGTGTTCGGGCTGTCGATGGACTACGAGGTGTTCCTGCTGACGCGCGTGAAGGAAGTGTTCGACAAGACGGGTCGCAACGATCACGCCACGATGGAAGGCCTGTCGAGCACGGCGTCGACGATCACGTTTGCGGCGGCCATCATGGTCCTGGTGTTCGGCGTGTTCGCGTTTTCACGGGTGCTGGCGGTGCAGTTCATGGGGTTCGGACTGGCCGTCGCCGTCCTCCTGGACGCGACGCTGATTCGCATGGTGCTCGTCCCCGCGATCATGCACATCGCCGGCCGCTGGAACTGGTGGCCGGGCGTCCGGGCCCCCAAAGATCCGCCCCCGGGTCACTGACCCGTTTCGAGCAGGGCCTCCAGCCGTCCCTTCGATTCCCCCCACAAATCCCAATGCCAGGCTTCGACCCGCACACCCGTCCGGGGGTCTTTCAGGGGCTTGTACTGGAGCCAAGCGGGATCGAGTCCGAGGCGGTCACCGACGAGCAGGAGCGGTTCACGGCGGGTGCTGACGAGGTGAATCATGGGCTCGTCGTGAAAGACGTGACGGTGGAGCCACACGCCCCCATCCATCGCGTAGATCATCCCTTCACGCCGGCGCGCGAACGTTCTGATCAGCTCCGTCAGGAGCAGGCGGCCACACCCTCCTTGGTCGCGTTCCCCACGGGCGTCGCGGAGCCGAAGAAGAGGTAGCACTTCCGGCCGGTCCCGGTGCTCGACGCCGTGGCCGACCAGCCTACCCGGGTCGCCTCGTTGACGACGATCGCATTGCCGGCGCTCGGCGTGTAGTTGCTCATCATGGCGAAGCTGTTCGTGTACGAGGAGCTGTCGTAGAAATACGCTTCTTCGGCCGTCGCCAGGTTCCTCAGATCGGCCTTCATCGACGCTTCGTAGGTTTTTTGCTTGGAGCTCGTGTAGTTGAGGATCGCCATCGTGGCGAGGATACCGATGATCACGATGACGATCAGGAGCTCGATGAGCGTGAAGCCGCGGGGCGGGCGCATGGCGCCAAATGTGGAGGACCCCGTGTCCTCCAGCAAGAACGGCCCTAGTCCTTGGCTTCCACCCAGTTCGGCCCGGTTCCAATGCTGACCACCAGCGGTACGCGCAACCGTGCCGCTCCTTCCATCTCCCGCTTCACCAGCACGGATGCCGCCTCCCGTTCATCCACGGGGACCTCGAACACCAGCTCGTCGTGGACCTGCAGCAGCATCCGGGTCCCGAGCTTCCCCTCCGCCAGCCCGGCCGCGATCCGGATCATCGCCACCTTGATCAGGTCGGCGGCCGAGCCCTGCAATGGGGAGTTCGTGGCCGTGCGCTCCCCGAACGCCCGCATGTTGAAGTTCTTGTCCTTCAGCTCCGGGATGTATCGCCGGCGCTTGAAAATCGTCTCCGTGTATCCGCGCTGCCGGGCCTCCGCGACGGTCCGGTCGAGCCAGGTCCGCACTCCCGCGAAGCGCTGGAAGTATTCCGCGATGAATCGCTTCGCTTCGTCCTGGGTGATCGACAGCATCCGCGCGAGCGCGAAGGGTCCCTGGCCGTAGATCGTCCCGAAGTTGATGGTCTTGGCCCGGCTCCGCATTTCAGACGTAACTTGATCGTCGGGCACGCCGAAGATTACCGCGGCGGTCTGCCGGTGGATGTCTCCTCCGCGCTCGAACGCTTCCACCAGGAGCGGATCCCCGGACAGGTGCGCGAGGAGCCGGAGCTCGATCTGCGAGTAGTCGGCGGTGAGGAGCACGCTTCCGGGCGACGCGATGAACGCGCGGCGGATCTCTTCGCCGCGCGGGGTCCGGATCGGAATGTTCTGCAGATTGGGATCCGATGAGGACAGCCGTCCCGTGGCCGCGCCGGTCTGATTGAAGCTGGTGTGGATCCGGCCGGTATCCGGGTTGATGTTCAGGGGCAGTGAGTCCACGTAGGTGGACTTGAGCTTGGAGAGCTCGCGGTACTCGATGAGCAGCCGGGGCACTTCGTGCCCCATCCCCGCGAGCTGTTCGAGGACTTCGTAGTCGGTGGACGCCCCCGTCTTCGTCTTCTTGAGGACCGGCAGCTGCAGCTTCTCGAACAGCACGGTCCGGAGCTGCGGCGTGGACGCGATGTTGAAGTCCGTTCCCGCCGCCGCGTGGATTTCCTTCTCCAGGCGCCCGAGGTCGATCGCGAACTGCCGCGACAGGTTCGCGAGGAGCTCCCGGTCCACGCGGATGCCGGCCCATTCCATGTCCGCCAGGACGCGGATCAGGGGCATCTCGATGGTGTCGAGCAGAGGCCGCAGGTGGTGGTCGTCGAGCTCCCCGTTGAACGCCTCGGCCAGCCGCAGCACCATCTCCGAATCGTCACAGCAGTAGCGCGCCGCGTCCGGCACGGGCACGTCGGCAAAAGGACGCTCGGCGCGCCCCCGGCCCGCGACGTCCGCATACGTGCGCATCGGAAGGTTGAGGCGTTCGAGCGCGAGCGCGTCCAGTGCGTGCGACCGGCGGCCCGGGTCGAGCACGAAGCTCGCGAGCATCGAGTCGTAGGCCACACCCGCCAGCTCGACACCGGCGCGCCGGAGAACCAGCCAGTCGTACTTGATGTTGTGGCCGGCTTTCTTCACCGCGGGATCGGCGAGCAGCTCGCGGAGGGGGGCGAGCTCGGGACTCTTGATCGCGGGAAGGTTCTTCGGAGGGACTCCACCGGCCAGCTCCCCGTCCGGGGGGCGGTGCGTGAAGGGCAGATACCAGGACTGCCCCGGAGCGACGGCGATCGACAGTCCGACCAGCGACGCCCGCAGCGGATCGATGGCCGACGCTTCCGTGTCGAGCGCGATCATCGGAGCGCGCCGGCATTCGGCGATCATCGCGGCGAGCCCTGCGACGTCATCGAGGACCCGCGCCGGGACGGCCGCAACGGCCGGCACGGCCTGGGGAGCTGCCGCGGGCGCGGGAGCGGGCTGGGCGGCAGGCTCTGCCGCCGGAGCCGATGACCGAATCGGAACCGCGGCGTCCGGGCCGGTCACCTTCGCGATGAGAGACCGGAACTCGAGCTCGGTGAAAAGCTCCGTCAACCGGGGCCCATCGAAGGGTTTCACCCGCAGGGCGTCGAGGTCGAGGGTGACCGGTACGTCGCGCCTGATGGTCACGAGGTCCCTGGAAAGCCGCGCTTCCTCGGTATGCGCCAGGAGGGCCTCCCGCGCTCGCTTCCCGGGGATCTCCGCCGCGTGCGAGATGATCGTTTCGAGGTCGGGGTACTTCGCGAGCAACTCCACCGCGGTCTTCTCGCCGATCCCCTTCACTCCGGGGACGTTGTCCGAGCTGTCCCCCACCAGCGCCAGGTAGTCGATCACCTGCCGGGGCGGCACTCCCAACCGTTCCGACGCGTTGGACTCGTCCACCCACTGTTCCTCGACTCCCGCGGGACCCGAGCGGCCGGGGTTGAGCAGGGCGACTTTGGGTCCGATCAGTTGATAGAAGTCCTTGTCCCCCGAGACGATCACCGAGAGCACACCCTGGTCCGTGGCCTTGGCGGCGAGGGTCCCGATCACGTCATCCGCTTCGAATCCTTCCACGGTGACCAGGGGGACGCGGAACGCCTCGAGGAGCTGGGCGATGCGTTCCACCGACCGGTCGAAATCCTGCTGGAGCTCGGCGGTGAGCTTCTGGCGGGTGGCTTTGTAGGCGGGATACAACCGCTCGCGGAACGAGACCCCCCGGTCGTTGATCCATCCCAGGTACCCGGGTTGGTGCCGCTCCCGCAAGCGGAGGAGGAAGTTCGTCACCCCCCACGCGGCGGAAGTGTTCTCGCCGTGACGTGTAGTGAGGGGACGCGCGATCATCGCGAAAAACGCGCGATAGATGAGGGCGTAACCGTCGATCAGAAAAAGCGCATCGGTAGACCGGGGGGGCATGGCGGGAATCTAAGTCCGATTCAGTTCGCGCCGTACAGCGCGCGATAGACCTCCCAGTTCCTCAGGACCGACCGCACATACCCCCGCGTCTCGACGTACGCGACGTCTTCAATGAAGAGATCGGGATCGGCGCCCGGCGCGCGGGCGAGCCACCGGTCCACGGGCGTGGTGCCCGCATCATAGGAGGCGACCGCGGCATCCACCCGGCCGTGGTACCGCGCGAGGAGCGTCCCCAGATGCGCGGCGCCGAGGTGCAGGTTCAAGTCGGGGACGGTGAGCCATTCGGGGGTGAAGGGCAGATCGAGACCGCGCGCCGTGTACGCGGCCGTGCTCGGCATGAGCTGGGTGAGGCCGCGGGCGCCGACGCGGGACAACGCTTCACGATCGAATACGCTTTCCTGCCGGATCAGCGCGGCGAGCAGGAACGGGTCGACGTGGAATTCGTTCGCCTCGGCGACCACCGCCCCGCGATTCGGCCACGGGTAGATGGCGCGCAGCACCCTGGGGTTCCCGGGAGCGCGCGGAGCGGCGAGCCACGCGAGGCGTACCGACAGTGATCCCCATCCCCGGGACGCGAGCCCCGACGTCCACGCGAGCAGCTGGGCGACGGAGTCGGGGGGATTCGCGACCAGCGCGCGCACCTGCGCGTCCGCTTCGGAGTCGAGACCGGCGAGCCGCAGGGTGTCGAGCCGAGCCAGTCCGGTGGTCACGGCCGGTACGGTGGAATCCACGCCTTCCGCGACCGTCAGGGGCGGCAACCCGGCTGCGGTCCGGGCGCGCAGTCCGTAGTAGCCGACTGAGTCGTCGTGAGCCAGAGCGGTCCACTGCGCCCTCGCATCCGCCGTGTCTCCCTGCGCCGCGGCGATTTTCGCGAGCCAGTAGCGCGCCGCGCCATGGACCCCGGGGCTCGCGGCGACCTCTCCCCTGAACCATTCGGCGGCGCGATCGAAGTGCCGGCGCCGGTACTCCCAGGAGCCGAGGCGGAGACGCGCCTGAACGGATGCGGCGTCCAGGGCGTGGGCGGAGACGAGCTCCCGGAACATCGCCTCGGCACCCGTCGAATCTCCCTGCTCGGCGAGCCGGTCCCCGGCCAGGTACAGCGCCGTCACCGCCGAGCTGTCTCCCGGGTACGCGCGGGCATAGTCGGAGAGCGCCTGAGCCGCGCCGGGATCACCCATCCGGACGAGCACGCGCGCCCGCCGGTAGGTGGCGAGGGCCCGGGTCGCGGAGTCCGTGGCCATCGTGATCGCCGCGGACACCGCCTTGAGCGCGTCCCGATCCTTGCGGTTGCTCACGAGCAAGTCGCCCAGGAGGATCAGCGTGGCGGCACTGGAGTCGCCGGACGCTACCGCCCGTCGCACCTGGACCAGAGCCGCCGGCGCGTCACCGTGAGTGCGGAGGACCTGCGCCAGCGAGGTGCGTTCCGCCGACGAGAATGGCGGCAGCGGGCCCTGCGCGAGGGCTTCTCCCGCGGCCGCGTCGTCGGATTGAGGCGCCGTGGCAAAGAGATGATAGAGAAGCTTGCGGGCCCAGGCCGAGTCCCTTCGGGCCAGGGCGACCTCCGCTGCCTGGAGAGCACCACCGGGCGCCGCCGCGAGAGCGTCCACCGCCAGTCCCGAGTCCCCTGCCGCCAGCAGGGCGCGGGCTCGATACAGCGGAGCCCGTCGAGACGCGGGGAACGTCAGGCCATCGAGCAACGAGTCGACGATGGTGGTATCGCGGCTCACACCCGCTTCGCGGAGCCGGAGCCATTCGTCGATGGAAGGAAGCCCGGCCGCCCGGGCCGCGACATAGTAGAAGCGGGCGCTGTCGTCCGCCCCGGCGCGATCGAAGACGACCGCCGCCCGGACCGCGAGCAGCGCGGCCCGGCTCCCGGTGGCCAGGCTTCGCGCCCGGAGGTAGTCCCGCGCCGCGTCCGCGGAGCGCCCCAGCCGATCCTCGGCCTCCGCGAGGATGGCGTAGCCGACCCCGTCCCCGGAATCGGCGAGCCAGGAGCGCTTGTCGAGCAGGGCCACGACGCGCGCGTACCGGCGAGCGGTGAGCTCGGCGCGGGCATCGGCGATGAGGACTTGAGCGGAGGCCGGCGCGGCCGCGGTGCCGGCCCCGGCGACGAATGCCTCAGCGGCGTGCCAGGGACGGCCCGCGATTTCGAGGGATTCCGCGCGTGCGACCTCCGCCGGCTTCTGCGCCGGCAGGGCCAACGGCCAGCACAGCGAAAGCGCCCAGACGGCGCGGCGCATCAGTTCTCGTGACGCAGCCGGGTCGCCGCGCGGTCGAAATCCGCACGGGATCCCGGCGTTAGCCGAAAGCGGCCGAACCCGGTCTGATCGAGGAAGAGCAAGTCGAGGCGGAGACCCGTGTAGATCCAGCGGATCCCATGCAGTCCGGTCCGCGAATAGTCGCTCTCGAGATCGTAGACCTCGTCGGGATCCCCAAGGGTGATGAAGACCTCGCCGCGATCCGTGAGCCAGCCGGGATCGGCCGATTCGGTGAAGCGCTGGCTCGCGACCTGCACGCGGCTCAAGTAGGCGTTCAAGGCTTCGTTTTCCGGCGTCATCGCCACGGGGTCCGAGGCATTCCAGAAGTCCCGCCAGGCCTGGGGACGCAGAGAATCGGGTGCCGAACGCAGCTTGGTGACGAGGTCCTGGCGCGGGAAGAACCGCAGCAGGCTGAGCATCTCGTCGAAGTTCGTCACGACCCATTGCGACGAGAAGCTGACCAGGAAGGGCGCCTGTACGCCCTTGCCCGTCCCCACCGCGGCAGCGTAGAAGCGCTCCTGGCCCACGGGGAGTTTGGCGGGCGGAATTCTGAAAATGGTTCGGGCCACGCCTTCCCGGGGGTCGAGGCGAAGCGTATCGGCCCAGACCGTGTCGCCACTCGGGCTCAGTACCGCGGCCGCGATCGGGTTGCCGGCCGGCAGATTGTAGGCCTCCACGTAGAAGAAGAGCGTGTCGTTTCCGTACGGTAGTGTCGCGCGGGGATTGCTCACGAGGGCGGGCACCGTGTCCCGGCGCGACCGCCCTGCCCCCTCGTACACCGGGATCGGCGTCGAGAGGGTCGGACCCGCAAAGCTCGGGATGGTGTCCACCACTTCCTGCCGCGAGGCGCCTACCGCGTCCCGGTCCCGGACCACGATGGCGATGGTGCAGGGGCCCGGAGGAACGGAGACGAACTGCTGGAAGATCACGCTCTCATCGGCACGCAGGGTTTCCTGGAAGCTCCTGACCCGGACCGTTTCATCCCGGGTGATGGTGCGCGGCGCGCCGTTGGCGCCGTGGAACGACAGCTCCACCCGATAGGACGCGACGAAGTCATTGCCGTCCCTCCGGAAGCGGAGGGAATGGTTGGCGAATGAGAGGGAGACGAGGGCGAGCGTGGAGTCGGGCGTCGACCCGGCCAGCCAGCGGACCGCCCCGACCCAGGGCAACGGATCACCCGCGGCCAGGAGGCCCATGCTCCTGTACTGGGCAGCGGCGTCGAAGAGGCGTGAGACCTGTACCGCGGGTTTGGGATTGTCAGGCGAGCCGACGCGCGACCATTGGCCGCACGAGACCAGCGACATTCCGAGGACCACGGGAACGGCGACCCGTCTGATCACTTGCTCCACCTCAAATCCGGGCGTTAGTTTGGCGCGTCCTCATGCCCACCGAGAATCTCGCCGGCCAAACCATCGCCGGCTACCGCCTTCTAGAGCGCGTCGGCGAAGGCGGCACCGCCGAAGTCTACCGTGCGGAGCACGCCGAGCGAGGGCCGTCGGCGTTCAAGGTATTGCGCCCCCGGCTACGCGGCGACCCTACAGCCGTCAAACGCTTCCTCCGGGAAGCGGGATACGGCGCGCGGGTCAGCCACCCCGGCGTGGTGAGAACGTTCGACTACGGCGAGGCCGACGGCCTGTACTACCTGGCGCTGGAGTGGGCCCCGGGTGACTCGCTTGCGGCATTCCTACACCGCAACGGACCGCTCGCTCCTCCAGAGGCCGTGGCCCTGGTTCGGCAGCTGGCGGACGCACTCGCCGCGGCCCATCACGCCGGGATCATTCACCGCGACTTGAAGCCCGAGAACATCATGTACGATCCCGCCACCAAGCGGGCCCGCCTGCTCGACTTCGGGATCGCGCGGGATACGGAAGTGCCGCCCGAGGAGCGTCTCACGCGGACCGGCTTCTTCGTAGGCACCCTGCAATACGTAGCGCCGGAGGCCCTTTCCGGCGAGCTCGTGGATGGCCGCGCCGACATCTATTCGCTCGCGACCATCGCGTATTACCTCCTCACCGGACGACATCCATACAGTGGCCGCAGCCCGCGGGAGCTCTTCCAGCAGCTCCTCACCCAGCCCCCGGAGCCTCTCAATCAGGCGGTGCCGGGCCTGAAGTTCTCCGCGGGTCTGGAGGCGGCGATCATGCGGGGCCTCGCGCGTGACCCTGGTGCCCGCCAGCCCACCGTCGAGGCCTTGGCGGCCGAGCTCGAGCAGGGCCTCGCCGCTGACCCGACTCCCCCACCGTCCAAGGGACTCTTCGGTGCGCTGAAGAGCATCGTCGGCAGGAAATGAGATGATAGTAGTAGTTATAACTACTACTACGAACACAAATGACTGACCTCGATCGCCTCCGCGAACTCCTGCTTTCCCGCTCGGTCACCCGCGGGGACTTCACCCTCTCGTCCGGCCGTAAGTCCACCTTCTACATCGACGCCCGCCGGACCACGATGTCCGCCGAGGGGCTGGCTCTCATTGGATCCCTGGGTGTCGAGCGGTTGGTGGCTCGAGGGTGGGCTCCCCGGGCGGTCGGCGGCCTGACCCTGGGGGCCGATCCGGTGGCGTACGCGATTGCGGCGGCCTCCCGCAACCGGTCCCCTGCCCCCGTCGTCGATGCGTTTACCATTCGGAAGCAGGCCAAGACCCATGGGACGGGACGCCGCATCGAGGGCTGCTTCGAAGCCGGACAATCGGTGGTGGTGGTAGAGGACGTGATCACCACGGGCGGCTCAGCCCAGGAAGCCATCGCCGCCCTCTCGGCGGAAGGGGCGAAGATTCTGGGGGTGTTCGCCGTGGTCGACCGCGAAGAAGGAGGGCGGGAGGTGCTCGAACGCGCGGGGCATGCCGTCGAGACGCTTCTCACGGCCAAGGGGCTCGGCCTGTGACGATCCCTTCCCTCCATCCCGAGAAGCGGTCCCTCGCCAACTGGCTGCGCGGGCGCTCCGACGACTCCGCCGGGCTGGAGCAGCGCCTCAAGGACCTCGACACCTTCGCCCGCTCCCTTTCCCGCCGCTGGGTCATGGTGTCCGGCGTGTTCTTCGTCGGCATCCTGGGCTGGCTCAGCGGCACCATCCGCACGTCACCCGGGACGATCGTGTTGGCGGCCGGTGGCGGCGCCATTCTCAACGCCCTGGTTGGACTCGTCAATGAGCGCGGGTGGTATCGCTGGTGGCTGATCTACGTCCTCACCCTCCTCGACGTGCTCCTCGCGGCCCTGCCGGTGGTGTGGTTCGGACATGGCGGCCTCATCGCCGGATTCTTCATCGCGGTCCTGCCCTACACATTCGACCAGGGCCGCACCGTCGGGGACTTCCTGGTACTCGTCGGATCCCTCGCATACCTCGCGTCCACCATGCTCCACGGCTCACTGTATGAGGGCTCCGCGGACATTCCCCCGGCCGCGTACCTCGAGACCGTCGTCTTCGTCGCCGTCGCCATGGCCCTGAAGCGGATCCCCGCCACCCTGATCACCCGAATCCGCGCGACGCGCAGCATCATGGGATCCGCTGAACAGGGACAGCTGGGTGTACGCGCCGCCGCCGCCGAGTCCGACGAGCTCGGATTCCTGGAAAAGAGCTTGAACCGGATGCTGGACGAGATCGGCGCGACGATCTCCACGGTGCAGCATGAAGCGGACGAAGTCGCGGCCTTCGCCGAAGAGCTCGCCGCCGCGGCGGAGCAGATTCACGCGACGTCCGAGGCCGTCACCCAGACCGCCAAGGGACTCGCCGACGATCTCGTCGGGCAACGGACCGTCGCCGAAGGCGCGCAGGCGGAGAGCGCAAAGGCGGCGGCCCAGGCCGAGAGCCTCAAGACCCGCGCGGAGCGGATGCAGTCGGACGCCGGTCAGCTCGCGTCGACGGCGGCGCGGGGAAGAGACCGCGTCGAGCGCGCCAGTCAGACGCTGCGCTCGGTCCGCGAAGAGGTGCGCGCCACGGCGGCGACCGTCGGTGGCCTTTCGGCCATGTCCGACCGCATCGGGGGGTTCGCGCAGACCATCGCCCGGATCGCGCGGCAAACCCACTTGCTCGCCCTCAACGCGGCGATCGAAGCGGCCCGCGCCGGCGAGCATGGCGAGGGGTTCGGTGTCGTCGCACAGGAGGTCCGGGGATTGGCGGGCGAGGCAGGGAAGTCGGCGCGCGAGGTCGCGGAGCTGGTGAGCGAGATCCGCACCGGCATCACGGCCGCCGCGCGAGCCATGGAAACGGGTGAGAGTCAGGTGCGGGACATCGGCGTCGTCGCGGCCGAGGCCGACGGGGCGCTCCGCGAGCTCCACGAGGGCGTTCAGGTAATCGGCGGCCTCGTCGACGCGACCGCGGAGGTCTCGCGAACTCAAGCCGAGCGGCTCGCGCAGCTCGCGCAATCGCTCGCACAGGTGTCCACGGTGTCCGGCGTCTCCGCCGAGCACGCCACCAGTGCGGCATCGGCCACGCAGGCACAGATCACTTCGATGGGCGACCTCACCGCCACGTCGCAGCAGCTCGCCCAGCTCGCCGAGCGCCTGCGCGCCAGTATCGCGCGCTTCGCCGTCCTCAAGCCCGAGCAGTCGACGGCTGAGCACCGGGTGGTCCGCGCCGCCGCCGACTGAGGCGATTCACCCCGCCCGGGAGACGCGAGGCACGTCGGATCCTTGGTCCCAAAACCCCGCGTTTAAGGGGTAGAACGCGCGCAGGGCCTCCCGGTACGGGGTGATCAGCAGATCGACGTAGCGTGCGAGCGCCACTTCGAACGGAAAGCGGCTTCGAAACTCTCCCGCCGTCACGCCGAGTATCGCCTTGAGATGCCGCCCGAAGCTCTGTGGAGACGAGAAGTCCAGCCGATACGCCACATCCGACACCGACAATCCGGGATTCTGAAACAGATAGGCCGCGTGGAGCAGCCGCATCGCGGAGAGGTAGCGTTTGGGCGAGGGCAGGGTGGCGCGGTGAAAGCGTGACACGAACGTGCTCGGCGTGACGCGCAGATGGCGGGCCAGGCCGCGCACGGTGACGATGACGGGCGCCAGCCGCACCACCGCCTCGAAGAACACCCGGGTCTCCTCGGGCGCATCACCGAGTGCGGGCACCAGTCGAGCGAGTATCCGGGCTGCTGCCGGCGTGATGGGATGCCCGAAAACGTCGCGCAACCGGCGCCACGCACCCGGCTCGGTGCAGTCGACCGCCGAGCGGACTCCCGTGGCCCCGAGGCGCAGCAAGGTTTCGGTGGCCACGCCGTCGTGACGCGAGACCAGGGCGACGGCCGGAATCGCCGGGAATTCCCGGACGAACCGCGCCACGGCGGGGATCTCGTCTCCGGCGCACCGGTGCACCGAAATGAGCAGGGCATCGACCTTTCGGCGCCGTGCCGCCTGCAGCACTTCGCGGAACGTTTCCACGTGGACGGTGGTGAAACACCCATCCCCCACCGCGTCCACCCGGGAACGCTCCGGAACCGGCAATACCGTGCAGACCGTCACCACGGGGGCATCCTACGCCCCGGGCATCAAGACTTGGTCAACTTCCCGCACTTATCTTTCCCAGGTGACCAAGCGTGGTCTTCCTCTCCTGGCGCTGCTCACACTCGGCGCCTGCCGCCCGACGGCGAGTCGGCTCCTGCTGCTCGACTACACGCTCGCCGATCCCGTCGATCTCCAGACCACGGCCGCTCCCTGGCACGATGCCGGTTACACGGTCGAGTACCGCCGCTTCTTCCCGCATCTCACGCGTGACGACATGCGCCGCTACCACGGCGTGGTGCTGCTCGGCGGCCTGCGGCCCGACGAGCCTTCCGACGCGCTGACGTCCGGGGACGCGGTGATCCTCACCGAGTGGATTCGCGCGGGGGGCGTCGTCGTCCTCGGGTACCCGGAGAGCGCACTCGACCGCTGGACCATGAACCGCTGGCTCAAGTCCCTGGGCGCGGGCGTGGTGATCGCCGACTCCGCTCCCCCCGACACGCAGCGCATCGCCCTGCCGATCCGTCGCACGCTGCCGAGTGCTGATCTCGTACCGATCGAGCTGGAGGACGCGCGCACGTTGCGGATTCGCCTGCCGGCGCAGGCGCTCGCGCGGGTGACCCCGGCGACTCGGGGCGCCCCACAGCCCGTCGTCGTCGCCGCCACCCGGGTCGCGGCCGGACTGGTCGTCGTCACCAGTCGCGCGGCACTGGCCGCCGACGATGCGGGGACCACCAAGGACTTCCTGGAGACGGTCGCGCGCTGGACCAGGCGTCCTGCGGAGTGGGCGAATGTCCCCGCCGCCACGCAGCCGGTGCCGCTGTCCCTCGAAGGGGGGCCGGACTCCGTACGCGCCCGGCTCACGCTCGCGAGCCCGCCCGGGGGTTCGCGTCCGGTCACGCTCCCGCTGCGCCCCGATCTGCCGGTGAAAGACTCGGTGACGCCCCCCGATTGGATCGGTCGCGCGGGTCTCCGGGTACTCTGGGCCGAGCCGCTGGGATACCGGACCGGCTACGCGGAGCGGAAGGTCGCCCTCGATTCGCTGACGGCGTTGCTCGACGTTGGGGCTTTCAACGTGTTCGCGGGACCGGCAAACGTCGAAGCTGTGGCGGAGTCGACGCATTACGCGCCGTGGGAGCGAACGGTGTCCCAGAACGTGTGGAAGGTGATGGGGGACCGCCTGGAGCAGACGAGCGCGCGCTGGGTGCCGGCCCTCGAGCCTGACTCGTTCCGCCTGCCACCCGACACGGCGGGCGTCGCCGCCGGACGCTGTCTCCTCGATCCCGGTTACTGGAATGCCGCGTTCGTACCCGGGATGATCTCGCTGGCCCGGCTCGCCGCGCAGCACCAGGATCTCATCCCCGCCGTGGCCGTGGACCTTGAGCGCGAGCCGTCATCTACCCAGCCCGCCGCGACGATCTGCGAGGCCGACTACGACGCCGGAGTGGACGGCATGGTGAAGGACTCGGCCATCTCGGCGGCCCAGGGTGCGGGTCTGAAGAAGGTGGCGCCGCAGGACCGCTACGACGTGCTGCTGAACGAGGGGCTCGTGGACGATCTGTTCGAGGCGCTCGAGCGGGTCACCACGACCCGCGCTTCGGACCTGCGCGCGAGGATTCAGCGGATCCGCCCGGGCCTCCTGCTCGCGGTTCGGGCAGCCGCGCCGCCACAAGACTGGTTCGGGCGGGGACTGCTGCGGGGGTGGTCGGCCCCGGGGACTCCTGTCATCCTGCTCACCCGGGACCCGTCGTCCCGGCAAACCAATGCCCGCTATCGGGGAAGGGGGATCAATGTGCTCAGTGCCTTCGAGCTCGTGCCCCGCGATGTCGATCAGTCCGGCTGGGCAGCCTTGCGCCCCCTCGCCTTCCGGGAGAACAGCGGGTTTTGGCTCGACGCCCGGCGGTCGGGCGTCTCCGCCGGACAGGACAGCACGTGGCGCCTCGTGCGTCGCTTAGCCCGCGAGAAATAAGGAGTTGAGGGCTCCCGCCTTGCCGGGGGAGCCTCAGAACCGATAGCTTCTTGATGGACGGGTATTGGTGGGGTGGGATGGTCGCGGGTCGCTGCAGGGTCGGGCGACTCCGAGGAAAGTCCGAGCTCCACAGGGCTGACTGCCAGGTAACGCCTGGGCGCCGTGAGGCGACGGAAAGGGCCACAGAAAACAGACCGCCCCCTATCCAGGGGTAAGGGTGAAAAGGTGGGGTAAGAGCCCACCGCGCGGCCGGCAACGGTCGTGGCACGGTAACCCCCAGTCGGAGCAAGGCCAAATAAGCAGCGAGGCTCGGTCCCGGGCCGTTCGAGCTGCGGGTAGGCCGCACGAGGTGGCTGGCGACAGCCATCCCAGAGAGATGACCATCTGACCGTCGAAAGGCGGTCAAACAGAACTCGGCTTATGGCCCCACCAACCCCCGTTCCTCTCAAGCCTTATCCCCCGCAATGGGAGTCGGTCGCCGACTTGCGGGTATTCCGGACAACCAGTGAAGAATGGTCGAAGCTCATCGCCTGGCGCGCCGACATGCGGCGCCGGGGGTGGAGCTTGCTGCGCGTGTCGTCCGAAGGGCAGGAGATGGTGGCGGTCTTCGGGCGGACCAAAACCGACCGCAGTGGGGCTACAACGTGATGCGAATTTCAGTGTCGGCCCTCGCGGTCGTGACCGCCGCCGCCGTGGCTTGCGGTGGCACCATCGCACCCACTTCGACAGCCGGTGGTCCGCCAGTCCCGGCGTCAGCCACCCCCGCGATTCCTCAATCAGCGCCCCTCAGGTATTCGCCGGGGGTCACGAAGTACGTCATCAGCCAGCGTCACCACGTCGACCAGCAGCTGCCCACCGGCGACCAGGTTCAGGAGATCGGTCTCAGGACCTACGTCACCGCAATCATCATCGGTCCGGCCGATGCCCGCGGGTACTCGGTCTCGATCACCATCGATTCGATCCTCGCCGACTCGGCGACGGTGCTGCCCCCGACGGTCGACCTTCAGTCGGCCCGCGGACTCCGGTATGATGGCCGGCTCTCCCCCTGGGGGCAGCTGATCGATCCTCGACCTTCGGATGCCGCCATCGCCAAGAACCTGGCACAGCTGTTCGGCGGATTCCGGACCTTTTTCCCGAGGCTGCCGTCGGCCGGAGTCGCGCCGGGGGTGAAGTGGAGCGATTCGACCGAAGCGACCGACACTACGGGCACCGCCGTGGTGGTCGATCGTTCCGTCAGTCACTACGCGACCGGCGAGTGGGAGAGTCTCGCGGGGGTGCGGCAGCTGGGGATACAAGTCTCCGGTGACTTCACGGTCTCGGGCTCCGGAGCGGCCGGGGGAGCGACCTTCGCGCTTTCCGGCACCGGCACCCACGCCGGCAAGCTGCAGTTCTCCGCGGCGGGGCGCTTCCTCGGCGGCAGTACCGTGGACAGCGCGGGGATCGTGATCACATTCGATCCGCAGGGCATGGCGATTCCGCGACACCAGGTCTCGCGCACGACGATCGTGGTGTTGCCCTGAAGCGCGCGGTTGCCGCGGGCTTCGGCCTCCTCGTCCTGGGCGGGGGATTGTCCGCTCAGGTCGCCGTGAATCGCTCCGACACATACATCTTGCCCTCTGAAGCACAGGACGCCCGCGCCATCTGGGTGACCCCCTCAGGCCTCGCCGTGCGGCAGGAGGCATCTGTCTACTTCGACCTCACCGTCGCGAACCCGGGGTCACTGGGACAATTGCGGCAGCTGAACGTCGGCTTCAATGCGCGGGGCCTGGGCTTCGCGTATCAGCGCGATCAATTCTCCGGCGGGACCAGCGCGGGCACGTACAAGCTCGCCTTCGGCACCGGCCAAGGACCGATGGCGGTGGGGCTGGGGACCACCTGGTATCGCGGCGGTACGAGGGGCACCGGGTTCGACGTCGGCATGACGTACCGGGCGTCCGGCGCGTTGGCGCTGGCGGGAGTGATCGCCAACATCGGCCAGCCGAATGTCCGGGGACTGGTGCAGCGAGTCCGGTACACGGCAAGCGCGAATCTCCAGGTCACCCCGGGGTTGGGCCTCGGCGCACTCACCTCGGCCAACCCATCCGGATTCCGGGCCTTCGGCGCCGACCTGCGCGCCGCCTTCGACCCCGGCTTCCCCCTGGGGTTCGTCGCCCGGATGGACACCGACCAGAAATTCCGGCGAACCCAGTTCGCCTTCGGGTTCTCGATCGGTGGGCTCAGTCAAATGGGACTGGTGGCCACGACGCCGGGGAATGCGTCGTCCATCAATGACGTGACGCTGTACGGCGTGTCATCGCGGCTCCCCACCCGGAGGCACTAGCCGACCATGCGTCGTAGGCTGGGGCGCTGGGCGGCCGGTCTCGCGGTCCTGGCCCTCATTTGGCTCCTCGGTGTGTGGCCACCACCGGTCTGGTGGCGCTTTCACACCCCGCGTACGACGGCGATGATGCGCGAGGAGTCGACGACTCCCGCGACCAGCGGGGAGTCCTTTAGGGGCTCCCGGCTCCCGACCGTGCATCCGGTGCCCCTGTCCTCGATTGCACCCGTCATGCAGCGCATGGTGATCATCGGGGAAGACTCCCGCTTCAAGACTCACCACGGCATCGACTTCGCCGAAATCGCCGACGCCCTCCAACTGACCCCGCATTCGAAGCTCTGGCCGACCGTGCAGGCGGTCTGGAGGCGGCGCGACCGCATCCGCGGGGCCAGCACCATCACCCAACAGCTCGCGAAGAATCTCTATCTCTCACCCTCCCGGAATCCTCTGCGAAAGCTCAAGGAGGCGGTCACCGCGGTGCGTCTCGAACTGGCGCTCCCGAAGGACCGCATCATGGAGCTGTACTTGAACGTGGTGGAGTGGGGACCGGGCGTGTGGGGCGTGGACCAGGCGAGCCGGGACTACTTCGGAGTCCCGCCGTCGGGGCTGAGTGACGAACAGGCGGCCGAGCTGGCGGCGACGCTGCCGCATCCGCGGTCATCGAATCCGCTCTTCCACCCGGCGATCACTCTCGCCCGTCGAGACTTGATTCTCGCGCGATTCCGCGGCGTCGACGTGTACATCCCGCCGGACACGACCGCGGCCGACTCATTGCTGATGCCGTTGATTCCGCAGGCGGAGCTGGACTCAATCCCCGTGGTGATTCCAGTCGACTCGACAAAGTCGGACACCATGAAGACCGACAGTGCGGCGGATTCTAGTCGACGAGCCTCAGCGGCATCACGAGCGCCATATAGCTCGCCGGGTCGTTCCAGCGTACCGGCTCGACCGTCGCGGCCCGCTCCGGAGCCTTGAACGTGAACCTGACTTCATCGGTGGGCATGAACTTCAGGATTTCCAGCAGATAGGTGGCATTGAAGCCGATTTCCAGCGGCTCCCCTTCGTAGGTCACGGCCAGCTCGTCCTGGGCTTCGCCCAGGTCGGGAGTCTGCACCGAGAACCGGCAGGTCCCGCCGGAGAGCGCGAGCCGGATGCGGTGCGTCTGATCGCTCGCCACGACGCTCATCCGCCGAAGTGCTCCCGCCATCGCATTCCGATCCACGGTCGCGGACTTGTCGTTCTCGCGCGGAATGACGTTCTCATACGGAGGGTACGGGCCTTCGATGAGCCGGGAGAAGACCAGCTTCCCACCCGACCTGAACCCGATGTGGTTGTCGCTCTTCGCGATCTCGATCTCGGCGTCGGCCGCGAAGAGCCGGCGGATCTGATCCAGCGCCTTGGGGGGAACGATCAGGTCGGCAGCGGCCGAGCCGGTCGACGGGACGTCCATTTTGGCCAGGCGGTGACCGTTGGTCGCCACCATCCGCATGCGGTCCGGACGGAGCTCCCAGAGCACGCCGTTCAGGATGGGGCGGCTCTCTTCGGTCGAAGCGGCGAAGGCTACGTGATTGATCAGCTTCTGCACCACTCCAGCCGCTGCCTTGGACGCGCCATCGAACTTCACGGCGGGGAAGGAAGGGAATTCCTCGCGGGGAAGGCCCAGCAGCTTGAACCGGGACTTCCCGCACTCGATCGAGACCCGCTGCTCCGAAGCCCCCGTGAAGCGAATGGCTGCCGGAGGGAGCTCGCGGGCGATGTCCACGAGCTTCTTGGCCGGCAGGGTGGCTGCCCCTTCGGCATCCACGTCCGCCGAGACCATCGTACTCACCGCGATGTCCAGATCGGTTCCGGAGAGGCGCACACCCTGCTTCGTTGCCTCCACGAGGACGTTGGAGAGCACCGGCAGGGTGGTCTTGGCCGGAATCGCCGCCGCCACCGCCGTGAGTCCTTCCTGCAGCTGGTCCCGCGTGATCGTGAACTTCATTTTTCCCCAGGAAAGAAGCTTTTACTTCTCTATATATAGAAACTAGTAGTAGTAGTAGAGAGCGGGATATGTGGAAGGAATCCGCAACTCTCGCGTCTCAATGCGCTTTCCCTGTCCACAGGTGTTGGCTCGATGTTGGGACTGTTGGCTCATTGTGAACGAAACGTCCCACATCCCCACTCGCCAACATCCCCACATCCTGATTCTCTACAATGCGGATAATTCGGTCCGCGCGCTTTCGATCCGCTCCTTGAAGATCCGGTCCCGCATCATTTGCCGCTCGACCTTGTCGACGCTGTGGATGACCGTCGAATGGTCCCGGCCCCCGAACGCCTGACCGATCTCGACCAGCTGCATGCCCAGCATGTCCCGCGCGAGGTACATGGCCACCTGGCGGGGAATGGTGAGAGTCTTGGTCCGGGCCTTGGAGCGGAGTCCCTCGGGTGTCACGCCCCAACGCCGGGCCACGACTTCCTGTACCCGATCGATGCTGGGGGCCGCCTGGTTGTTGAACGTCCCGGCGTCGTCCCCCTGGCGGATCTTGTCGGACAGCGCTTCCCGGGCCAAGTCGATCGAGACCTCCCGGTTCTTGAGTGAGGCGAAGAGCAGGAGCTTGATGATGCACCCCTCGAGCTCCCGGACGCTCGACCGCACGTGCTCGGCGATGAACCGCAGCACGTCGTCCGGGATGGTGAGCTCCAGGTGGTCCTGGTGCGCCTTTTTCCGGAGGATGGCGATGCGGTGCTCCAGATCCGGCTGTCCGATATCCGCGACCATGCCCCATTCGAAGCGGGACACCAACCGGTCCTCGAGGCCGGGGATTTCCTTGGGGGGCCGGTCCGACGTCAGGACGATCTGCTTCCGGCCTTCAAAGAGGGCGTTGAAGGTGTGGAAGAACTCGTCCTGCGTCATTTCCTTGCCCTCCAGGAAGTGGACGTCGTCCACCAGAAGGAGGTCGATCTCGTTGCGGTAGCGGCGCCGGAACTCCGGCATGGTGCGGGCCTGAATACTTTCGATCACGTCGTTGATGAACTGCTCGGCGCCCACGTAGAGGAGCCGGGTCCCGGGGTTCCGGGCAATGACGGCGTGTGCGATGGCCTGCATCAGGTGGGTCTTGCCCAACCCGGTGGCGCCGTAGATGAAAAAGGGGTTGTACGTGAGGCCGGGGGCTTCGACCACCGCGTGCGCCGCGGCGGCGGCGAGCTCGTTCGACTTGCCGACGACGAAGCTCTCGAACGTGTACCGCTCGTTGAGGGGCTGGGTCGAGGCAGGGCGCTCGGTGACGGCGGTCTGGCCGTCCTTCGCGGCGACGAAGAAGTCCATTTGCGGGCGGTGCTGCCGCTCGTCCTGGACTTTGAACACCACGGTGGTGGGCTGACCCAGGACGCGCTCCGCGGCCCGGGCGAGCAATCCCGAGTGTTTCGATTCGTTCCATTCCACGGCGAACTGATCCGGAGCGCCGACAATCAGGCGCCCCTCGTCGAGCGCGATGGGCTCAGCAGGTTCGAGCCACGTGCGCACGATCGAGTCGGGTAGTTCCCGTCGCGCCTCTTCGAGGAGGCGCTTCCAAGCTTCTTTGGCCGACTGCTCCATCACGATTGAAAAAAATGGTGGGAGTTCAGCAAGGGCGGCCCGAAAGTACGGGCGCTATGTGGAAAAGTCAACCATTGCCCCCGCTCGCGCGCCCCGTGTAAATTTTGCGCCCTTACGAGAGGTCACAATGGGTCCGACATACCGGCCGCGAAATCGGCGGCGCATCAATAAGCATGGTTTCCGCACCCGCATGAAGGACAAGTGGGGTCGCGCGGTGTTGTCCCGCCGCCGCAAAAAGGGGCGGAAGCGTCTCACGATCCGCATCGCTTCCAAGCACCGGAGTCGGTAACGAGCGAGCGGCATCCGCGCCGCGCGCGCTTGGGGCGCGGTCCGGAACTCCACGCCTGCTGGAACACAGGCAAACGCGTTCGGTTGCCGCATCTCGAGCTCGCGTGGCTTCCCCGTACCCTTCCGGCACGTTCCCGCTCCGGCATCATCGTTCCCCTGTACCAGCGCACTGCGGTGCAGCGCAATCAGTTGCGGCGCCGCATTCGCGAGATTCTGCGCCGCGAAACCCTGCGGCTCCTGCCCCCCGTAGACCTCGTGGTGCGGGCACGACGTGAAGCCTACGGTGCGTCTTTCGCCGTGCTGCGGGACGAACTGAACCAGGCAGCCGCGAAGATCAAGTGAACGTACTTCAGATACCCCGTCTCATCGTGATGGGCCTCATCCGGGTGTATCAGCTGACGCTGTCGCATCTGGTGTTCACGCAGTGTCGCTTCACCCCGACCTGCTCCCGTTACACTTATGAGGCTGTGGAGCGGTACGGTGCTCTGAAGGGGTCTTGGCTAGGGATTCGCCGCGTGGCGCGGTGTCATCCCTTTCATCCCGGTGGGTACGACCCGGTGCCGTAAGGCGACCTGGTCGAAGGAATATCTGTGGACCGACGCGTCTTCATCGCTCTGGTGTGCTTTGCGCTGGTCATCATCGTTCCGAGTCTCATTTGGCCCCCGAAGCCGACACCTAAACGGGTAGACGGCCAGACGGACACTTTGTCCCAGGCTGCCGCGGTCGTCGATTCGAGCCGCCTGGACTCCTCCAGGGCCGGCGCTCCTCCGAACCAGCTGGCCGT
Source organism: Gemmatimonadales bacterium (assembly GCA_035763205.1). GTDB lineage: Bacteria > Gemmatimonadota > Gemmatimonadetes > Gemmatimonadales > GWC2-71-9 > 40CM-2-70-7. The sequence goes on along the minus strand of DASUBP010000032.1, from coordinate 25,976 downwards.
CAAGCCGTCTAGCCGTCTGTCTGCGCCCGCTGACACCGTGTGGGTGACGACTCCGCTCTTGAAGGTCGGCGTCAGCACGCGGGGTGGGACCATCGTTTCCGCGCGCTTGAGCCAGTACAAGTCATATGCCGCGGGCGACTCGGGTCGTCAGGTCGAGCTCGTCCCGGCCGGCAGACCAATTCTGGGGCGCCGCATCGCCATCGGCTCAGACACCCTGGATCTGACTGACCTCTCCTTTGCGCCGTCCACCCGCGTGATGAGCGTTGCCGGAGATCCGGCGACGCTGACCCTCACCGCCACTCGCGGTCCTTCGACCATCACCATCGCGTATACCTTCCACCCCGACGACTACCGCGTCGGCGTGAGAGGGCGGGTGACCGGGCTCGGGCCTTCCGGCGCCCAGATGCTCGTGAGTCTGGGAGATGGGCTGCGCAACTCGGAAGCCGACTCGAGCGGCTCGTTCCGTGACTACGCGCTCGTCACCAAGTCTTCGAAGACCGAGAAGCACGCCTTCTCGTCGGTGACCGAGGGCGAGCGGAGCGTGTTCGACGGGCCTTTCGAGTGGGCGGGCATCAAGTCGAAATACTTCCTGGTGGGGGCGCTCGCGACCGAGCCGGGCGAGGCTCAGTTCGCCGGCGTGGTGGCCGTGGGAGGCCCCAGGCCGGACAGCGCCAAAGGGTTCTTCGGCGGGAAGTCGGGAATCGCGACGGAGATGAGCGTCTCGCTCACGTTGCCGGTCCCTCCGGCCGGGGATTTCCAGTACAGCGTCTTTCTGGGACCCCTCGAACACCGGCGTCTCGCGGCGATCGGGCATGACATGGATGATGCCAATCCGTATGGGTGGGCCATTTTCCGGCCCATCATCCGGTGGGTCTCCATCCTGGTCACGAACATCCTGCTCGCGGGACACGAGTCCCTGGGGGTGGCGTACGGCTGGCTGTTGATCGCCTTCGGCGTCCTGGTCCGCCTGGTGCTCTGGCCCTTGAACCAGAAGGCCATGGCGTCCCAGATGCGAATGCAGGCGGTGGCCCCGCTGCTCAAGGAAGTCCAGACCAAGTACAAGAATGACCCGGAGCGGCAACAGAAGGAAACGCTCAAGATCTACAAGGAGCACAACGTCAACCCGCTCGGCGGTTGTCTGCCGATGCTGATTCCGTATCCGATGCTGCTGGCACTGTACTTCGTGTTCCAGTACATGATCGAGCTGCGGGGCTCTTCGTTCCTGTGGCTCCCCGACCTGTCGCGCTTCGATCCCTACTTCATTCTGCCGATCGTCATGGGGCTGTCGATGTTCGCGCTGTCCAAGATCGGCCAGCGAGGCATGCCGGCCAATCCGCAGACCGCGACGATGCTGTACATGATGCCGGCCATGATGACGTTCATCTTCCTGCGGCTGTCGTCGGGATTGAACCTGTATTACCTGGTGTCGAACCTCTTCAGCCTGCCGCAGCAGTGGATGCTTTCGCAAAAACGGCTGAAGGACCAGGGCAAACGCGCCGGGGCGACCTGACGATCGGCTGATGCTTTCGGATCCGATCGTCGCGCTGGCCACACCGCCGGGACGATCGGCGGTGGCTCTCCTCAGGCTCTCGGGCCGGGGCGCATTTGCGATTGCCGAGAGGTGCCTATCTCCCTGGCGTGATGATCCTCCCCGGACGGTCTTTCGCGCGCGGTTGGCGACCCCGGCCGGTGTTCCAGTAGACGATGTGCTCGCCGCCCTGTTTCCAGCCCCCAATTCCTACACCGGCGAAGATCTGGTCGAGATCTCGACCCATGGAGGCTTGCTGGCGCCTGCCGAGGCGATGGCTGCTCTCGCGGCAGCCGGAGCCCGGCCGGCCGAGCCGGGGGAGTTCACCAGGCGGGCGGTACTGAATGGCAAGATGGATCTGCTCCAGGCCGAAGCGACCGCGGATCTCATCGATGCGAGCGCGCCGGCACAGAGGCGACGGGCGCTCGCTCAGCTCGATCAGAGTCTGTCCAAGCGGCTCGACGCTCTGCGTTCGGAGATTCTGGAGCTCGAGGGACTCACCGCGTACGAGATCGACTTTCCGGAAGAGGATGACGGCCCGGTCGCGCCGGAGCGGGTCATGAAAACCTGGGAGGGTGTGCGGGCGCGGGTGGCCGCGCTCTTGGGGACGGCGGCGGAAGGGGAGCGACTTCGCGAGGGAGCACTGCTGGTGATTGCGGGGCCTCCGAACGCCGGCAAGTCCACGCTTTTCAACGCCCTGCTGGGCTCGGAACGCGCCATTGTCACGGAGATTCCCGGCACTACCCGGGACGCCATCGAGGCACCCGCCGTCATCGCCGGATTCCCGTTCAGGCTGGTCGATACTGCAGGACTGCGAGACTCTCAGGACCGCATCGAGAAGATGGGAATCGAGGTGAGCAAGAGGTACCTCGAGGCAGCGGATGTGGTGCTGTACTGTGATGAAAGAGGCCAAGAGGCGAAGGCGCTAGGTACGAGAGCCCCAGTCATCGCGGTCCGGACCAAGGCAGATCTCGGCCCCTTGGCCTCTTCGCCTCTTAGTGTCTCTGCCGTGACCGGGTCCGGGATGAAGGAATTGAAGGCGCGGCTCGCGGAGGTCGCATTCAGCAAGCTCATCGCGCTGGGGGACGTGGAGCCCGTGGTCACGCGGGCCCGCCACCGCCAGGCCCTCGAGACTGCCCTCAAAGAGCTCGACCTCTTCAAGGAATCGAGAGAAAGCGGAGTGGAAGCGGTCGCGGCGGCCACCCACTTGCGAGCGGCAACGGGAGCGCTCGACTCGCTCATTGGAGCAGTCACCCCGGACCACGTTCTGGACCGGGTCTTCTCGAGCTTCTGCGTGGGGAAGTAGCTACTCGGCGCCCCTTTAACGCGACTCGGCGCGGTCGGCCCGGTCCCACCTTGACCGGGTTCTTGTTCCGATAATACTTCACCACATGGTAAAGTATCATTCCTCACTGGACAGCACCTTCGCGGCGCTCAGCCACCCCACGCGCCGTGCGATCCTCACCCGCCTGGAGCGGGTGGATGGCTGCACGGTCAGTGAGTTGTCGCAGTTCCTGGTCATCAAGCTGCCGGCCCTGATGAAACACCTCGACGTCCTGGCGAATGCCAGCCTGATCCGGCGATTCAAGGAAAGCCGGACCGTCACGGTGCGGCTTTCCTCGATGCCGCTTCGAGAAGCGAAGAACTGGCTCCACCGGTATCAACGCTTCTGGACTCCGCGCCTCGACCGACTCCAGGCCTACGCTGAGGCGAAGGAAAAGCGCTGATGGCGAGTGTCACCCTGGTGCGCCGGATCAAGGCCCGCCCCGCGACCGTGTTCGATGCGTTCTCAACCGTTGAAGGCCTGACGTCCTGGTGGGGACCCGAAGACCTGCCGCTCCTTTCGGCCGAGGCGGACGTGCGCGTGGGCGGGACCTTCCAGGTCCGGTTTCCGACCTCTGACGGATCGGTTCACGAGTGCACCGGCCGGTTCCTGGAGATCAGGAGGCCCGAGCTGATCACCATGAGCTGGCAGTGGACCATGGGTGGGGAGCCGACGGAGCGGGGCCGTTCGTCCCGGCTCGAGCTGCGTCTCCGACCGATCGTCGACGGCACCGAGCTGACGCTGATTCACGCGGAACTTGGGGAAGATGCCGGGGCGCGAAGCCACGGCGAAGGCTGGAATGGTGCGTTGAGCAAGCTGATCGAGACCTACACTACATCGGAGGCAGGCTCATGAAACGCGTGTTCGCAGCACTGTCGGTGATCCCGTTCGCCCTGGTTCATGCTCAAGGCATGGCTCCCGTGGAACAGTACCGGATGGACCGGGCCGCTGAGATCGCGCTGGCGAAGTCGGCCGCGCCATCAGCGATCTCGGACGCCGCCGACGTCCTGGTCATGGGGACGGCAGGGTACGAGTCAGCTTTGAAGGGGACGAACGGATTCGTGTGTGTGGTGGAGCGGGGATGGGCCGCCGACTACGGAAGTCCGGACTTCTGGAACCCCAAGGTCCGCTCGCCCTTCTGCTACAACGCGCTGGGTGCCCAGTCGGTCCTGGCTGATTACCTCGCCCGGACCAGGCAGGCGCTTTCCGGTATGACTGAAGCGAAGATGGAGGCGGCGAAGCCGCCGCTGAAGCTGGCAAGTGGAGCGATGGCCTACATGCTGTCGAAAGACGGATACCTCGGCGACGACGTGAAGGGACCCTGGCACCCCCACGTCATGGTCTTCATGCCGCACATGTCGGCAGCGTCCCTGGGCGCGAACGTCGAGCATTCGCCGACGGTGGTCAACGACTCCCCCAACTCCCGCGTGACGGTTTTCGTCATCCCGGTGGTGCGGTGGTCCGACGGAAGCTCCGACTCAGCTCCCTGAGACGAACTTCTTCGGCGTCCCCCGGAACGCACTGCCCGCCGGGGGACGCCAGAGGGCGCACTGCTCGAAGAGTTTCGCCAGCTCGAAGTCCTTGTCGGTAATTCCACCCGCGGAGTGGGTGTTCAACGCCACCTCCACACTCCCCCAATGCACGCCCAGGTCCGGATGATGATCGGCCGATTCGGCGTAGAAGCCGATCGCGTTCACCAGCATCAAGGTCGTGGGCCAGCCATCGGTCTTGTACTGGCGTCGAATGGCGCCTGATTCGTATTTCCAGCCGGGCAGCGACCTGAGCTTGTCGCTGATTTGAGCATCGGTGAGCGCAGTCTCTTTCGTCACAAGTCCTCCTGGACAATCATCCGATATGTCGCCGACTGTCCGAAGTTCTCCTCAACCTCGAGCTCCAAGGCTGTGATGGTCTTGGCACCCGCTTCGCCCAACTCCTTGGCCAGCTTCTTCGCGAGCAACGTGGCGAGCATCTCGACCGTGGTGTTGGGAATCGGCAGCAGAACACAGTCCTTCTCGGGGAATACGTAGCGCGGCTTGCTCTCGTAGGCCACGTGCACCGAGCCATCCTTCGACGTCACCTGGAGCCGAGGATTCTCGAGAGGCAGCAAGACCTTGTGATCGAGCTCGCCGGTCAGGCGGCGCATGATCTTCTTCACCGCCGAGAAGTCGACGACGTACCAGCTTTCCTGGTCGAGCTTCCCATCGAGGAGGACCGCCGCGCGGTAGTTGTGCCCGTGCAGGGTCTCGCAGCGATGTCCGGCGAAGGTGATGAAGTGGGCGGCCGCGAAGTTGAGATCCTCCTTGGCGACCGTGATGCGGTAGGTACCGTCTGGGCTCATGCTTAATTATGCCTCGGGCGGTGCCTCCTGTCCCGTGGCTACCCGCCATACCTCGTCCGCGAGCCATTCCAGACGCTGCTGGGCGTAGTCGAGCTCGTCCGGCTTCATTTCCTTGGCGCGCCGGGCAATCTCCCGGGTGTGGTTGATCAGCTCGTCCAAGACCTCGCGCAGAGGCCTGTTCGAGCGACGCTCCTGGGTCACCCGCTTGGCGCTCACGCCGTTTGTGCCCCCATGGCCCGCTCACCGGCTGCCCGGAATTCCGAGGCTGCCGCCCGCACCGCCGACGCAATCCCCACTTCGCCAACGTACGACTCCACCATCCGGGCGCCCAGGTAGTAGCCCGCACGCTCCGGCAGGACCTTGCCCATCACCAGCCGGGCCGTCGGACTCATGCCTCCGGAGAGATACCGGAGCCTGAGGCCCAGCCCCGACTGATCCAGCTCCGGGGCCGAGGCGCGGCGAAGAAATGCATCCAGCTCGCGGAGCCGCCGGTACTGGCGCCTGGTGTAGCCGAAGTACTGCCAGGGCTCGAACCCCGGCGTGACGGCCTGCGAGGCGGCTACGGCCACCCCCTCGTTCACGAGGTGCTCGTAGAGGGGGGCCCGGCTCCCGGTGTCCCAATAGTCGTAGTTGCCACCCATTTCCGCGACCAGGCGCCTCAGGGCGGCCCGGCTGGAGGGAGACGTGTAACGGATGGCGTGGGCGACCTCGTGAGCGATCCAGAGGGGCAGGAGGTGAGGCGCCAGGCCCAGCCCCGAGGTCTGGGGGTTCGCCCGGCCCGTGAAGTGCTCGAGGCACACAAACGCGATGCCCCGGCCCCCCACCACCAGCTCGCCAGCGTTCGCGGCGCCCACTCCCACCGTCAGATACAGGTCGACGGGGCAATCGGCTTCGAGCGTCTCCAGCGTGCGCCTGAGCGCATCCTCGGCGATCTGGACCACGTCGATGTCCTGCATGAGCCGCAGCAGATCCGCCCGATCCGCCCGCAGGACGCTGAGGATGACGTCGTCAGCCGCCTTGGAGTCGGGATCCAGGACGTAGTTGGACCAATAGCTGCGAAGAATGGGACGATGACGTTCGAGGTACTCGTGGTACGCGCCCCGGGGATCGGGCGCAGCGACGGCAGCGAGAAATTCAGGTATCAGGTTTACGAGCATGTAGGGGCGCGCGCTGAGCCGCCCCAATTTGGGAAGCCCCTTTCAGGGAGACAAGAGACACCTACCGGACGGTGACCGAGAGGGCGACGGTCTGCGACTTGACATTCCGCAAGACGTCGGTCACCGCCAGCGTCACGCGATAGCGTCCCGGCGCGAGCAAACCCGGCGCGATCACCAGGCGCTCCGGCGTGACGGCGTTCGCGATGACCGACCGTTCGAACTCGAACACCACCGGCTTGTCGTTCCCGAGGAGTCTGGCGGCGAGTCCTCGCTCCGGTGCGAACGTGTACCGCGCCGTGTACCGGCTCATGCCGCCCTTGTCACGCGCCAGGCCGTACACCTCGGTGTACGCGGCGAGCGCGCGCACGCCCGAATACGTCAGATCGGCGGGCATCCCCTCGAGCATCGCTTCGCGGTCAGGCACCGTGTCTCCCGGCGTCAACAGGAGACTCGAGAGACCGAGTTGAACCTGTGAGTACGCCGGGATCTTGATCTGACCCCGGCTCCGGCCGAGCACGCCCGCCGAGTCGACGTCGAAGCCGCGATCGTAGTCGCCCGGGGGGACCGTCAGCTGCATGAGTCCGGGTCCTCGAGCCCGGGCGATGGGCTCTCCGTCCTCCCAGAGCGCGACGGCGGCGGTCTCAGGCGCGGCGCGGAAGTACACATCCGTCAGGCCGAAGTCCCCGGCCTTGAAGAACGCCGACCATCCGTCCGCTACCAACGGCGCGGGGATCGACGTGTTGTCCGTGGCGAGCAGTGATTGCGCACTCTCAAACTGACGGCTCGTCACGGGATACAGGACGACGCCTCCGCCCCGGAAGTCCCGCAAGCCGATGGTGAGAATTCCGTCGGGGGTGTCGTATTCCCAGGAAGAGAACTCCAACGGGGAGCCGATGCGGCCCTGCCCGGGCTCCAGCATGCCACCCGCCCAGATGTCCGGCCGACCGTGACGGATCCAAAGGATGCCCCGGGCGTCGAGCTGGGCCTTGAGATAGATGGTTTCGCTCCCGGCTGTGTCCCCGACCGTCTCGCGCGCCGGACCCATCCCCGTCGCGAGGAAAAGGCTGTCCATCCCGCCCGGCGGCGCGAGCCCCGGCGCGGCCTGGAGGAGCCGCATCAGCGAATCGCGCTCGTCATGGTCGATCAGCGTGCGCCAGGTCGCCGACCGGTGGTAGTAGCTGTAGGGGTGCAGGATGTGAAACGCCCGCCGCGCGTACACCAGCCGGCGGAAGTGCTCCGCGATGCGCTCGTTGACAGGGGTCACGAGGTTCGGGTCGCGCTTGTCCCAGAACCAAGTGAAGAAGCGCCGCCGCTCTCCCGGCGGTGTCGAATCGTGTCGAGCGGCCTCCGCGGGGCTCGCGATCATCCAGACTTCATCCCACATCGCACCGGTCGAATCGATGTCGGCGTGAGCCACCGCGGAGTCGTACCAGGCATACCCGGCGCTGTCCCAGCCCACTCCAAAATCCGCTTCGGCTCGGAGCAGGTAGCCGGGGACGTAGGGCCGCCGCCGCCCGAGCACCGCACCCGCAAGCGAGTCCGCGAGCGCGAAATCGTCCCGCGCGATGGCGACACCGGCGCGGTGTTCGACCGCCCGCGGGTCGTCCGGATGGCGCGCCAGGGCTTCGTCCGCGCGGCGCCAGATACCGGCGTCGTGGAAGACCACCGAAAACAGGTCCCAGGCGTCACGGTACTCGGGATCGATCGCCAGGATGCGGAGCACGGCCTCCCGCACCATGACCTCTCCCTCATCGTCTCCGAGCCGGAGTCCGACGCGGGTCTGCCAGTACCAGGGCTCCGGGTCCTGCGGTGCGAGCCGCTGGGCCGCCCGGAATTCGTCGAGCGCCTGGTACCGGCCAATGACGGGCCATTCGAGCCAGACCCTCCCCAGCAGCATGTGAGCGGAGGGGTCGTCCGGATGATGGCGGACCAAGGTCTCGGCGATTCTCCGTGCTCCCCTCAGGTCGTGGCGCGCCAGAAGCGACTCGGCCTTGGCGACGAGGGGGTCCTGCAGGCTGAAGAGTAGAAAGGGAAGGAAGGTCACAAGAGAGAGACGAGCGTGCCGCCCGGCGACGCACTCAGTCGTGGGGGTCGCGCATCTTCTTGCTCATCTCGGCCAGAAAGCGCTTCTCCGCCGGCGTGAGCGAGGCGAGACCACTTGCCGAAATCTTGTCCAACACCCGGTCGATCTCCGCGTTCGGCCGCTCGGGCGAGCGCCCCCGGGGATGCGTCTTCTGCGTCTCGCCCCCTCGGCGTGCGGTGAGCGCCGCCGGATGCACCAGCACGCCACGCTCCGGGGCCCCGCGCAGACGACGCTCCGCCCGCCCCAGGCGCCAGGCATCGAGCTTCAGCCACAGAAACGCGGTGGCGAAGCCGCCCAGGTGCGCCACGTGCGCTACGCCGGGCTGGAGACTGGGAATCAGCGCGAAGGTCAATGACAGCAGCACGAAGAAAATGACCAGCCACTTCGCGAGGATCGGCTCGGGGAGCGGGAACACGAAGATCGGCTCGTCGGGCCAATACCACGCGAACGCCAACATCACGCCGTACACCGCGGCCGACGCGCCGAGGATCGGCGCGGAGTGGGTCAAGAGGACGAGGGCGTACGACAGCACGGCGCCACCGAGGCCGCTGGTGAGGTAGAAGCCGATGAACCCTCTCGAGCCGAGACGTTCCTCGACGGGAGGACCGAAGATGTAGAGCGCGAGCAGGTTGAAGGCGAGGTGGAGGACGCCCGTGTGCAGGAACATGTACGTCAGGACGGTCCACGGGCGGGAGAACGCGTGCAGCGGGTCGAACGCGAGGAACTGGGCGGCCTTGAGGAATACCGTTTCCTGAAGCAGGAACACCAGGAGGTTGGCGACGAGGAGTCGCCGGACCCACGGTGTCATCCCGAACATCCGTTGCGGACCCATGCCCTCTACTACCCCTTCCGGGACCCCCGGGTGTCGCGCGCCAGGGCGCAGATTCGCTCGCACATCTCGGCGTAGCCGATTCCGGCGGCCTTGGCACCTTGGGGGAAAAGACTCGTCCCCGTCAGTCCCGGCAAATTGTTGGCTTCCAGGCAAAAGATGTCGCCTGCGCCGGTCAGGCGGAAGTCGATTCGAGAATACCCACGGAGCTTGAGGGCGCGATGCGCGAGCAGGGCGGCCGCCTGGAGCTTGGCGGCGATCGGCGCCGGAAGCTGAGCGGGGAAGGTCTCCTCGGACATGCCGGGAGTGTACTTGCACTCGTAGTCGAACAGCTCGTGCTTGGGAACGATCTCCCCGACCGGCAGGGGCACGTCGCCGAGCACCCCGACGGTCATTTCCCGTCCCGGGATGAACTGCTCGATCATCACTTCGTCGTCGTAGGCGCGGGCGATGCGGATCGCGTCGTCGAGCCCCTTGGCGTTTCGCACCAGGGAAAGCCCGATGGTCGACCCGCCATTCGAGGGCTTCACGATCACCGGCCAGCCAAGGGTCTTGTCGATGTCCTCAGGCGTCACGGGGGCGAGGAACCACTCGGGGACGGGAACGCCGGCGGCGCGGAAGAGCTTCTTCGAGAGATCCTTGTCGACCGCGAGGGCGCTGCCCAGGGCACCTGAGCCGGTATACGGCACACCGATGAGGTCGAGGAGGGCCTGGAGCTGGCCCCCCTCGCCCATCCCGCCATGCACCACGAGGAACAGCACGTCCGCGCCCTGGACCACCGGCAGGGTCGCCAGGCCCTCACCCAGGAAGTGCCGCTCTGACTGAACCAGGGGAGTGAGATCGCCAGGGGGCGTGGTCCCGACGTCGGTCTTGAGGAGCCGTTTTTCGTCTCCCTCGTCGAGCAGCCCGGTCGCCGTGTCCACGACGTACACCGAGTGTCCACGGCCACGCAGGGCCGCGACCACCTGCGTCGCCCCCGCGAACGCGACGGTGCGCTCGGCGGTCGCGCCACCGGTGAGAACGGTGACGCGCATCAGTGGATGCCGGCCAGCTGGTGCAGGAGGTCGTATCGCGTCACGATCCCCGAGATCTTGCCGTTCCGGCGCACCAGCGCCGCGGGCGTTTCCCGGGACAAGAGCGACGTGAGACGCGCGAGGGGCCAGTCCCCATCCACCACGGGGAACGGCGGATCCATCACTTCACGCACCGGCCAGTCGAGCGCCGCGGCGTCATTCAATGCGGCGGCCATCAACGCCTGTTCGGAGACCGCGCCGACGCCATCGGCGCCGTCCAGTACCGGAAGCTGGGAGACGTTATACGTGCTCATGAGATTCAGGGCCTGGCGCACCGTGGCTTGCGGGGCCACCTGGATCACCTCGGGACTCTTGCCGTCCTTCGCGGACAGCACGCTCGCGACCGTGACGCGCTCGGAATCGAGCATCTGGTTCTCACGCAGCCACTCGTCGTTGTAGACCTTGGAGAGGTACCGCTCGCCGGTGTCAGAGAGCACCGTGACGACGCACGCCTTGGGGTCGTCAAGCTTCCGCGCTACCTCGAGCGCCGCGAAGACGTTGACGCCGGTCGAGCCCCCGCAGAACAGACCCTCTTCTTTCGCCATGCGCCGCACCAGGAGGATGGCGTCCTTGTCGGACACGGTGATCCACTCGTCGACGGCGGCGAAGTCGAGTGCCGTCGGGATCTTGTCCCCGCCGATGCCCTCGACCTTGTACGGCGCGCCTTCCCCCTTGTGGTGGGTCTCGCCGTACTCACGGTAGATGGACCCCACGGGATCACCGGCGATCACCCGCACCTTCGGGTTCTTCTCCTTCAGGTACTTGGCGACGCCACTCACCGTCCCACCCGTCCCCGGCGAGCACACGAAGTGCGTAACCTTTCCGTCGGTCTGAGTCCAGATCTCAGGTCCCGTCGTTCGGTAGTGGGCTTCCGGATTGACGGCGTTGTAATGCTGGTCGGCGAAGATGGAGTTGGGGTGCGCCGCCGCGATGGCGCGCCCCTTCATGATGTAGTTGTCCGGATGGTCCGGAGCCACGGCCGTCGGCGTGATGATCACTTCGGCCCCCAGGGCGCGGAGCAGCCGGGCCTTTTCCTGGGACATCTTGTCGGGCATGGTGAAGATGCAACGGTAGCCCTTCACCGCCGCGGCGAGGGCGAGTCCCACGCCGGTGTTTCCCGACGTTGCCTCGACGACGAGACCACCCGGTTTGAGCCGTCCCTCCTTTTCCGCGGCCTCGATCATCGCGACGCCGATCCGGTCCTTCACCGACCCACCCGGATTGAAGAACTCGGCCTTGGCGTAGATGGGCGTCCGAATGCCCTGGGTCAACCGGCGGAGCCGGATCATCGGCGTCCAGCCAATGGTCTGCAGGACGTCGTCATAGGGCTTGGTGTGCGCGGTCATTGACTGTCCGGGCGGACGGGTTTGGGTCCGGAGTCGGGCTTCGGGGCCGGCGGAATCGAATCGGGCTTCGGCTTGGCCGTGTCGGAATTCGTCTTCACCGGGGCCCTTGCCGTGTCACGAGCCGTCGAGTCGGCCCTGGTCGTGTCGACCACGGGGCGGGGCCGCTGCGCCCGCGGCTTCGGCTTCGGGGCCGGCGTCACCGGTGTCGAGCGACTCCCGGTGCTGGCGGGATTCGAAAGCGTGACCGGCGGGGGCAGGGGTTTGGTCTCGCCGACGTCCGACGGCGCGACGGGTGCGCTCGATGGGTGCCGGAATTCCACCGACTGCTGGAACGCCGTCGCCACGGGGAGTCCATGTCGCCGGCCCGGCGCGAACTTGAGCTTCCCCGCGCCCGACAACGCGGCCGAGTCCATGGCCGGGTAGCCGGACGACTCGAGGATCTTGGTGGATTCCGGGACGAGCTTCCCGGTGGAGTCCGCGAACAGCCGCAGCTTCACTTCACCATCCACGCCCCGGTCGAAGAGGGCGGCCGGATAGGCGATCGGGACTTCGGGGTTGATGGCCACCGGTGCTTCTTCGGCAGGTGGCGGTGAGCCGGCGCCCCCCGAGCCGCTCGCATGACTGCACGCCGCCGCACCCAACGCGATCAGGAGGCCGGCGTGACGGAAGTGTTTCATGGGCGCTCCTTCCGGCGGCGTTGCCACTCCGCCAGACGGTTCAGGGCTTCCAATGGGGACAACGCGTTGACGTCGAGCCGGTCGAGCTCCGCCAGCAGGGGATCGGCACGCTCGGCCGGCGCGAAGAGGCCGAGCTGCGAAGCGTCCGGAGGTACTGGGGCCGGCAGATGCGCGACGTGGTGACCCGCTTCCAGGAGCTTGAGGACCTCCCAGGCGCGCGCGACGACCGGCGCGGGGAGCCCCGCCAGCCGGCCGACGTGAATGCCGTAGGATCGGTCGGCGCCGCCCGGCTCCAGCCGGTGCAGGAAGACGACGTCGTCGCCCGATTCCTTCACCGCCACGTTGAAGTTCCGAGCGTGCGCCAGCTCTTCGGTGAGCTGGGTCAGCTCGTGATAGTGCGTGGCGAAGATGGTCTTGCAGCCGATCCGGTTGTGCAGACACTCGGTGACGGCCCACGCGATGGCCACGCCGTCGTACGTCGACGTACCGCGGCCGATCTCATCCAGCAGGACGAGGCTCCTGGACGTGGCGCCATGGAGAATCGCGCTGGTTTCGCTCATCTCGACCATGAAGGTCGACTGACCGCGAGCCAGGTTGTCGGACGCACCCACCCGGGTGAAGATGCGGTCCGCGATGCCGATCGTGGCGCTCTTCGCCGGGACGAATGACCCCACCTGCGCCATCAGGACGGCGAGCCCGACCTGCCGGAGCAGGGTCGACTTGCCGGCCATGTTCGGTCCGGTGAGCAGGATGATCCGTCCGGCATCGTCCAACTGGACGTCGTTGGGGATGAAAGCTTCCCGGGGCATCATGCGCTCCACCACCGGGTGGCGGGATCCTTCGAGCCGAAGGGCGAAGTCGTCAGTGACCACGGGCCTGACGTACGCTCCTCGCTGCGCGACGTCGGCGAGTGCGGACCACACGTCGAGGGTCGCGAGACTCGCCGCCGTCCCCTGCACGCGCGCAATCTCCGCACCCACGCGGCGACGCAGGGTGTCGATCAGGGCCGCCTCCCGCGTCGCGATCCGTTCTTCGGCGCCCAGGACCTTCGCTTCATGCTCTTTCAGCTCGGGGGTGACGTAGCGCTCCGCGCCGGTCAGAGTCTGGCGGCGCTCGTAGTCGGCAGGGATCCGGTCCCGGTGGGTGTTCGTGATTTCGAGGTAGTATCCGAAGACCTTGTTGAACCCGACCTTCAGGGACGTGATGCCGGTCCGCTCCCGCTCACGGGCCTGAAGACCCGCGATATAGGTCTTCCCGCCATCCCGCGCGTCCTTCAGCTCGTCCAGCTCCGCGTCAAAGCCCTCGCGGATGGAGTCCCCTTCCGAGAGCTGAGCGGGCGGCCGGTCCACGAGGGCGCGGGCCAGCTCATCGCCCAGATCGGCGAGCAGATCGAGGCCTTCCGCGATTTCCTCGAGAAGGGCCGAGTGGTCTCGAGCCTCCAGCCCGTCGAGGCCGGCCCGGACGTCGGGGAGCTTTCTGATGGAATCGCGCAGGGCGCCGAGCTCGCGCGGGGTGGCGCGGCCCACCGCCGCGCGGCCGGCGAGGCGCTCCAGGTCACGGACGCCGTCGAGCGCCTCGCGCAGCCGGTCGCGTCCGCGCGGATCCATCACGAGCACCTGGACCGCGTCGAGGCGCTGATTCACGGCGCCTGCGTCGACGAGCGGCGCCAAGAGCCAGCGGCGCAGGAGCCGCGCTCCCATGGGCGTCAGCGTGCGGTCGAGGACTTCGAGAAGGGTCGTTCCTGTCGCGCCGGGACGGAGGGGCTCGATGAGCTCGAGATTCCGCCGCGTCATTTCGTCGAGCGGCAGCACCGCCCCCCGCCTGACGAGTCTCGGCCGGGCGAGATGGGGCAGTCCTCCGGGCTTCAGCTCCCGGGCATAGCGGAGCAGGGCACCGGCGGCTCCCAGTGCGGCGCGGTCGGTGCTCTCGACACCCAGGCCATCCAGGGAAGCGAGACCGAACACTCGCTGCAGATCCTCCCGGGCGAGATCGGGATCGAATTCCCAGGCCTCTCGCTCGGTTCGCGTGCCGGTGAGCTCGCGGGGCCCCGCGCCACCCGCGGGAACCACCAGCTCGGACGGCTCATAGCGGGCCAGTCCCGCCGCGACATCCTCGGGGAGCAGGGTCTCCCAGACGAATTCGCCGGTGGTGAGATCGAGCGCCGCAAGCCCGACGACGGACTCCTGGGGCAGGAGCGCGGCGAGGAAGTTGTTCTTGCCGGTCGCGATCCAGTCCTCGGCGAGGACCGATCCCGGGGTGATGGTTTCGATGACTTCGCGACGCACCAGACCCTTGGCGAGCTTCGGATCCTCGACCTGTTCGCATACGGCGACACGGTGGCCGGCGGAGACCAGCTTCCGGAGGTACTCGGTGGCGGCCTTCACGGGTACGCCGGCGAGGGGGACCTCCGAGGCGCCGCCGTTGTTGCGCGAAGTGAGCGTGAGCCCCAGGACGCGCGCACCCAGCTTCGCGTCGTCCTCGAACATCTCGTAGAAGTCACCCATCCGGAAAAACAAAATGGTATTGGGATGCCGCGATTTGATCTCGCGGTATTGCTGCATGAGCGGCGTATCAGCCGGAGGGGGAGCCGACGCCACTCGTGAGCTCAAGGCTCGGTCACCACGAACGGCTGGCCGCCGAGGCGGGCCTTGAGCTGCGACTGCGCCCTGAGCGCCTCGGGTCGAGTCGCGTAGCGGCCCACGCGCACCTTGATGAGGCCGGTGGAGTCGCGCGGTACGACGTGCCCTTCGTACCCCATCACCTTGAGACGTGTGAGCAGGGCGTCGACGTCGGCGGCGCTCTTCACGGCCAACACCTGCACGGCGTACGTGGTCTTGCCCGACGTGGCCGGTGACGTGTCCCTCGGCGGACTCGTGGGGGCGGCGGGAGTTGCCGCGGCTGGCGGCGCGCTGGCGGTCGGGGTCGGCGCGGGAGTCGCGCCGCAGCGCGCCGCGTAGAACGACACCTGATTCTTGAACTCGACGTCGGTGCCGGCGCCGGCGAGGGCTTCCCGGATGAGCTCGCACCCTTCGGTTTCGTTCCGCAGGTCGAAGTCGGCTTTCGCGCCCCAGAAATCCGCGCGCGGTTTCACCGGCGAGTCGGGATAATCGCGGCGCAGACGCTGGACCGATTGAATGGCGGACGCCGGGTCACCCTGAGTGTAGGCGAGCTGGGCCAGCCGCATGAGTGCGTTGGCGGCCCAGGGGGACCACCCATACTCGACTACCACGCGCTGGAGATTCGAGGTGACGGTCGGCGCGTCCGCGGCCAGCATGCCCTGCGTGTAGAGTGCCTGAGGATACGCGGAGTCGTGCGGCGACATGGTCGCCAGCAGCTTGCGCACCATGGAGCGGGCGGAGTCGACCTGGCCCGACTGAGCGAGATCGACGGCGGATTTCAAACGAGGATCGGATTGACTCGCTAGACGGCTAGACGGGTAGACGGCTAGTGCAAGCACCATGGCCATGACCCCTCTACCCGTCCAACCGTCTAGCCGTCTGTAGTTCACGCTGCCTCCCTCGAGGCACGCGCCAACCCGAGAATCAGGTCGAGCACGATGCCGTATTCGTCGGTCAGTTGCGTTGCCTTGAGCGCGCGATCCGCGGCGAGCGCGCGGCGGATGGCGCGGGACAGCTCGGGGGCGGTCCATCCGCGCACCCACTTCGCCCAGCGCGCGGCTACGTCCTTGTACCCGGCCCCCAGCCCTGCGGGCCGCGACGCGATCAGCCGCTGGAGGATCGTGTACTCCAGCCGTCCCGGCGCCGTCCCCCGGTCGAGCTCGGCACGGGCGGCGGCGAGACCCACGAGACCGGTGCCCAGCGTGCTGACGAGCTTGACTCCGCTCATCCCGGACTGGGCCAGCACGGGCCCGAGCGTTCTTGCGGCGTCACCCACCCGTCGCTCGAGTGTCGCCGTGATCAGATCGTCGAGCGTCTCGCCATGCCGGACACCGACGGCGGCGGTGACGTCCGCCTCGGTGACGGTCCGCGTGCCGGCGATGGCGGCCAGCTTGTCGAGCTCCTGCGAAACCGCGGCCAGGTCATGCGCCGTCGCCCGGCCCAGCAGCTCAGCGGCGGCGGTGTCGATCGTGATGCCGATCTGCCCGGCCCGGTGTGTGATCCAGCGCGTGACGCGGTCGGGTGGGAGCCGGAGGGCGGCGACGGTGGTCGCGTGCGCAGTGAGCCCCGCGTCGGGCGCCTCGTCGCCGCCCTGAACCAGAATCAGGGTGGTGCTGGGATTGGGGTGCGCGAGATAGCGGACCAGCTCGTCCCGGGTCTTCGACTTGGCCCGAAAGCCCTCGACGGACCGGAGGATCACGACCCGGCGGTCGGCCATCATCGGGGGCGTATCGACCAGGGTGCGCAGAGCGGCTGGATCCAGCTCGGGCGCGGACCGTGCGTCGACGTTGAAATCCCTCAAGGATGGATCGACGGCGCGGTCGAGCAGCAGGCGCACCGCCTCCTCCTTCAGGATCTCTTCCTCGCCGTGGAGATAGTAGACCGGATCGAGCGACCCCGGCTTGCCGCCGCCGAGGAGCGCGTTGAAGCTCAACGTCGCCATCGGGCGGATAATACCGCCCGCGTGAAGCGGATGAAAGCCTAGTGGTGGGCGCTGACCGGCTCGACGAGCGCCGAGCCGTAGGGCATGGGGTTGCCGGCGGCGGTCATGGCGCGCGGGTCCTGGAACGTGACGAACGGTACGCCGGCCTGGGCTACGGGCTTCGGGAAGGGCACCGGCGGGAGCGCGTGGGCCACGAGGGGTGCGGGACGGTGGGCGAGCTGCAGGGCCACGAGCGCGATGCCGACGGCGGCGAGGAGCGCGGCGGCGGCCCCGATGCGCGGAGAGATCCGCGGGCCCGCCATCGTCAACGCCTCCCGGCGGAGCCGGGCATCCAGGCGGGCGCGGAAGCGTTCCGAGGGGGTCAGGGTCTCGACCCCCTGAAGTGCAAGCACCCCGCGACGAACCGCTGTGTCGTACGAGCGGCACGTCTCGCAATGGGCGAGATGACGCTCGAACCGCCGGCGGTCGCGCGGGGTGGTCACCACTCCGTCGCGGTAATCCGTATAGCGATCGAGAAACTCGGCGCATTCCATCCTGGGCACTATACCTCCCGTGCCGGCGGGTGGTTCCGCGGTTCGTCGCTCAATCGAGTTGCGGGCCGATCAGATGCGCAAAGGTGTTCCGGGCCCGGTTGAGGCGGCTCTTCACGGTGCCCAGGTTGCAGCCCGTGATTTCGGCGATTTCCTGATAGCTCCGCCCTTCCAGCTCCCGCAGCACGAATACCGCCCGATGATGCTCGGGCAGCTCCTTCACGCACGAGTCCACGGCGTCCTTCAGGTAGCGCTTGCGATACAGATCGTCCGGACGCGCGGTCGTGTCTTCGAACTGCAACGGCCGATGATCGGCGTCCCAGTTCTTCTTGATGGTCTGGAACAGCACCAGCGGATTCCGGCTCCGGTTCCGGAGCTCGTTCTTCGCCAGGTTGGAAGCGATCGTGTAAATCCACGTCGAGAACTTCTTGGTCTGGTCGAAGCGGTGGATGTGCCGGAACACCCGGATGAACACTTCCTGCACCAGGTCTTCCGCCCGCTCGCGATCGCCGATGGTCCGGTTCACGAAATTCAGCAGCCGGACCTGATACCGGTCGACCAGGGTACCGAACGCCTGCGGGTCGCCGGCGAGGTGCCGGGACACGACGTGCCCGTCATCGAGCTCGTGCAGCTTCTCCCGCTCGATGGCGCGGTCCGTGGCGACCGGTGTCGTCTTCCGCTTGAGGATTGCCCGCATCGTGTACTCCCAGGTTTCAGACGGAAAAGTAGGGAACGCTTGGCTTAATCCTCCTCTCAAGTTTGAGGCAGGAAGTGTACCACCCATTTGACTTCATTAACATTTGATTAAGGAAGACGTTACAGACCTGCTTCAGCCGCACGTCCTCCCGGGTGGACATCAGAAAGACTACAACCCGAACACAAAACCGGCTACCAGCAGGATGGCCGTCACCGTCTTGGCGTCGCAGATCTCCCCATCTCGAATAGCCGTCAGCACTTGCGACAGGGGCCGGGGGGCGAGCTCGATGAACTCGTCGGCCTCACGCGCCATTTCGCCCGGGGTCAGGTCCCGCGCCCAGAAAAGATGAATGCGCTCGTCCGTGAAGCCCGGCGTGGTCCAGATCGGGATCAGGGGCTCGATCTTCCCGGCGTGCATGCCCGTCTCCTCCAGGAGCTCACGGCGGGCGCAGTCCACCGGTGCCTCGCCCTTCCCGAGCCTTCCCGCCGGAATCTCCCAGAGCATGCCGCCGGTGGCGTAGCGGTACTGCTTGATCAACAGGATCGTCGGATCAGGCCCATCGGGATCGGACAGCACCGGGACCACCGCCGAAGCGCCGGGGTGACGGATCATCTCCAACTCCCCGGAGGATCCGTCGGGATACTTCACCGTGTCCACGTCGAGATCGATGACCTTGCCGGTGTGCACGCGTCTCGTACCGACCTGCATCAGGAACTCCTCATCCTAGCGATAAAAGAGCCAAGCCACCGGGACCTTCCATCCCTCGGCGGCGACGTAGGCGGCGTTGGTGCGGAGACTCGCGCTGATGGGGGACGCCTTGGCCGGAGACGTGAAGGGCACGAGGCCTTGGCGATTGGCGAGGATGCGCAGGCGCAGGAGATGAAAGCCGTCACTCACCAGGTCCACGCGTTTGCTCGGCCGGTCCTTGAACCAGGCGCCAAGCTGGCCGATCGACGAGACCGTCGTCGCGGCGGCGGGGAGGGCGATCACGGAGTCTCCGGGGAGGCCGATGTGGGTGAGATAGCGCCGGCCCACCTCCGCCTCGCTCACCGTGTCCCGGTTCCCGATCCCACCCGTCACCAGGATCACCGGCGCTTTTCCCGAGCGGTACAACCAGGCCGCCTTCTCGAGCCGAGCCTTGAACACCGGTGACGGCTTCCCGTTGTACTGCGCCGCGCCGAGCACGGCGATGGCGTCCGCCGGTGCGGCGCCCTCACGGGAGCCCGTGATCAAGACGTCGATCACCACCGCGGCCCAGCCGGCGGCGAGAAGGAGTGCGAGGGACAGAGAAATCTTGAAGGCATGACGGGCCGAGGGCATGGGGAACAAATATACGGGAGTCGGGAGTCGGGAGCCGTCTGAGTCGGGGCGAAGGGAAGCTCCTCATGGATGGCGGAGCTTCCATATCCTGGACTGCGACGACTCTCGGCTCCCGGCTCCCGTTTACAGGCTCATCCAGTAATTCAGCTTGACGAGCAGCACGTTGGTCGGCGGATCCTGGAACAACTGATGATCGAAGTCCCGGCCGATGTCGAACGTGGGATCGGAGAACATCCCCCCGCGGCTCTGGGTCCAGACTATGAACAGCGTCGATCCGGGCCGGTACTCCCACCGCAGTACCGCGTTGATGCGAACGGACCGGGTGCGGAAATCGGGGTTCGCGAACGTGAAAGAGTCCGCCGGCTGCGCAGCGTTGGGGAAGACGTGGTAGAGCGAATCCGTGGGGTTGAAATTGATCGACGTCCCGTTTTCCCCGTACCGGTTGAACGCGAACGTCTTGGGTTGGGCCAGCTCCTTGAACCCGCCGTAGGATCCCGTGAAGCTGAACGGCTGGGCGAATACTTCGAGTGACAGGTTTGGGGACACGGTGGCGCTGACCCGCAAGGTTACGTCGAACTCATGCTGGAACAGCTGGGCGAAGACGTACCGGGACCCGAAGGTGCTGCCGGCGGTGGAGTCGGTCACTGCCTGCACGTACTGGGCCGCCGTGGGACCCACGGTGAAATTCGGTGTGATCGAGAAGTTCAGGGCGCTGGAGGCGCGATACCCCAGTTGCGGGCTGACGTTGAACTGCCAGCTCCCGGCGTTGTCCTTGTTGTACGACCCCATGACCATCGCCGTGAACGCCTTGCTCTGATTGGTCTGGATCATCGCGAACCCGTTCCAGAACGCCGGCGCCAGGGCGAGGGGCCCACCGCGGGTCAGGCGGTCATCGACCACCTGCGCCCCGTAGTTCCCCTGCACCTGGAGGAACCAGAAGTTGTTGAGATTGCCGAAGTAGCTGGCCGTCACGGCCTTCTGGATGGGATTCCCGTCGTAGTTCCACGAAGGTCCCACCGTCAGCACCGCCCACGATTCCCGGAACAGCGGTCCCGGCGTCGTCTGATGCCGGGCGAGGTACGCGTAGCCGGAGATCCGGTCCACCCGCGGCTGGAATCCGAGATCGTTCACCTCGAATCCCGGGGAAGAAGTGGAGATCGCGGACCCCCAGAGCCACGTGCCCGCCAACTTGTCCAGGTAGACGTTGCCGTTGAAGCCGGCCAGGGACGTCCGGGTCGGATCATAGTGGAATGCGCGCGCGTCGGGCCGCTGGTAGTAGCGCCCCGACGAGAACTGAGCGTCCTGGATCGCCGTCGTATCACCGGTGATGTACGAGCCGCCGACGTCGGCGGCGAGCGCGTACGTGTTCCGGGACCAGAGCTGCTTCGTATCGACGCCGAAGGTGTACGCCCCCGAATTCAGGCCGCGGAGCGAGGGAACCGCGAGGTCCCGATTCACGGCCGTGATCATTCCCCCGTAGCTCGATCGGCCGCCGTTGAGCGTCCTCCGCACCCGGCCCACCATGAAGTTCGACAGCGGCTCGACCAGATCGCGCGCCGTCAAGTGACTCGTCGTATCCAGCACCGACGCCTTCTCCTCGGAGGTGACCGCATCCAGGAACCCCACCGACCACCCCGAAGGCGTTTTCCCGGTCAGCTTGGCGGCACCGAGGATGGAGGTATTGGCGGGATAGTCCACGAAATCGCCGGACGAATACGTGTCACCCTGAGGCCGGCGCCCGATGCGCCGCGAATAGAAGAACCGGGGGGTGGAGCCGAAGTTCGCGAGCCCACCGGACCCGCCGCCGAAGTTGAAGATGTCCGCGCCTTCCACGAAGAAGGGCCGATGCTCGGGCAGGAACTGCTCGAACGCCGTGAGGTTCACGAACGCCGGGTCGAGCTCGACCTGTCCGAAATCCGGATTGATGGTGGCGTCGAGGGTCAAGAACGAGCTGACGCCGTATTTCAAATCGAGGCCGGCATTCCCCGAATAGGCGCTCGTCTTCGAGAACGGATTGCCGACGGGACCCTGAGGCTGGAAGGTTCCGGACCCCGACGTGTAGGGAAGCAGCTCGAGACGGCGGGGCGCCGGAATGTTCTTGAGACCGCCCAAATGCGCGAAGCGCGACACGAATCCGTTTTCCGTCTTTCCGACGAAGGGAAACAGATCGAACTCGTTCTTCCGGAGAATGGTGCGAACGAAGCGGATGCCCCAGATCTGGTCGGTGGCGCGGGAGAAGCGCAGCTGGGAGAATGGGATCTTCTCCTCCGCGGTCCACCCCAGTGAATCGATCGACGTGACCGCCGTCCACACCGGGTCCCAGGATTGATCGGCGAAGTTGCCGTCATCGCCGAACTGGATGTCGCCCTTTACGCCGGTGGGCGTGATGTCGAAGCGAAAGGCGGTGCGGTGGTCGTGGTAGCTGTCGATCAGGACGCGGAAGTCGTCGCTCTGTGTGAAGGTGTCCCGACGGCCCAGGTGGTGCGCGATCTTCGACGCCGAGTCGTCCCACGCCCGGATGCCGATGTAGAGGGCGTCGTCGGTGTAGAGCACCCGCACCTCGGTGCGCTCCGACGCGGGCTGCCCCTCATGGGGATCGACCTGCCGGAAGTCGGTGACCGCGGTGGCCGTCGCCCAAAGCGGATCGTCGAGCTTGCCGTCCATGGCGGGCGCCTGCTGCACGCGAACGCCAAAGGCCATGGGGGGGACGAGACCATTGGAGTGCCGAAGGGCACTGGAGTCGACGGGCGAAGACGGCAGCGTGGGCTTCTGGGTCTGGGGGCCCTGAAGCAGCAGGAGGAGAGCGAGCATACGAGGTCGGACGTCCAACCCGGCAACTTGGTTGCACGCGGAAGTCAGCAACGTGTGAGCGGAAGGGCGAGTGGGGATGAACCGCGGTCCCGACGGGACGAACGGTTCACCCCCCGCGCCGGAGTGCCGGTTACTTCCTGGTGAGAAGCTCCTCGAAGAGCGCGAGGGCCCGAGGATCGTTGGACTGTCCCAGCCAGAAGATGGCCTTCTTGCGGATGTCCGGATCCTTGTTGGTCCTGGCGATGGAGATCAGGGCCGGCACGCCGACGTCGTTCCGCTGCTGCGAGAGCGCGAATACCGCCGACTCCCGAACCTCACGGTCCACGTCGCTGCCCTGGGCGAGCGAGTCGAGACCCTTGGTGACCGTCTCCCCGGCGGCCTGGCCGATCCAGAAGACCGCCGACTTCCTGGTTTGCGCCGGGACCTCGTCACTTCGCGCGATCTTGAACAGGTCGGGCCAGACGTTCACCGAATCGGCGAGCGTGGCTGGGAAGATCGCCTCCTCTCCAATGTGGCTCGAAGACGTGCGCGCCAGATCGAGCAAGTAGGCGACCGCATCCTTGTCCCCCACGACTCCCAGGTCGGTAGTACCGGCCTCCGCGGGTTTCCATTCCCCCCCGACGTAGGCGCGGATGCGCGTCACCTTGCCGCCCGACACCCGCAAGACGAGGCGAACGGGTCCTTCTTCGCAGGGGCAGGTCGTCACGTCCACGTCGTGGTCGTCCCGCGAATACGTGTTGTGATTCCCGCAGTTCCCGTCCTCACAATCCATCGAGATGTCGTTGGAGCCGTTCCCGCAGACGCCGGGGCGGGACGCGAACGTCATGCGAACTTTGCCGTCCGGGGCGGCACTCACCCGGTGGCTGATGCCCTGAGCGGCAGCGGCGCTCCCGACCAGGAGCGCCGCGCCCAGGGCCGCGAGGGCCCGGATCATTGACTGATGACCTCCTGCAGGTACTGGGCGGCTTTGGGATCGTGGGACTGACCGATCCAGAAGATGGCCTTCTTGCGGAGCTCGGGATCGGTGTCGTGCTTCGCGATGTCGATCAGCTTGTCGAGTGCCGCCCCTTCGTGCCGCTGGGAGTAGACGAAGATCATCTGCTCCTTCATGTCGCGGTCGTCCATCCGGTCGTACAGACCGGTGAGCCGATCGAGGGACACTTCGTTCGACTGTCCGGCCCAGAACAGGGCCTTCTTCCGCATCTCGACCGACTCCTGCTTGTTGGCCGCGAGGTCGACGAGCCAATTCGTGTTGTCGGCACCGCCGAGCTGCGAAATGGCGAAGATCGTCTTGTCCTTGAGGTCGTCGTCGGTCAGGCGCCCGTACAGCGCGCGGAGATAGGCCGCGTTGGCACCGTCATGCTGCTGCGAGAGCCAGAAGATGGCCTTGCCCCGCGCCTCGACCGGCGCGCCGGGCCGCTCGGCGTAATCCCGGATCGCCTTGGAGGCTTCGGGGGAATCGATCTGGGACAGCGCGAAGATCGCCTTGTCCTGGAGCTCGGTGTTCGTCGAGTTCAGAAGGATCGAGTCCAGGGCCGCCGTGGCCTTGGCGGTCCCCACCTGCGAGAGCCAGAACACCGCCTGTTCGCGCACGTCTTCGTCCGGATCGTTCCGGGCGGCGCCAAGGAGGATGTCTTCGGTCTCCGCGGTGTGCTGCTGCGAGATGATGAAGATCGCCTTGCGCCGCAGGGACACGGAACAGGGGTCGCGGCGCTCCAGAACCTTCTTCAGCACCGGCACGGCGCGGTCGGCGTCCATCTGGAGCAGGGCGTTGAGCGCCGCGATCCGGGGATCGTCGTCGTCATCGTCGCTCGACGCGCAGCTCCCGCTCGTGGTCGGACGCTCGGCGTCCGCCTGGCTCGCATGTTTCTGCACCCACTCACCCGCGGGGCCGTCACCCTGACGGGCCAGCGCACCCTGGATCTGGGCATAGAGGGCGTCGGCATCCCCGTGGGTCGCGGCGTCGGGGAAATGCTGTTGCTGATACTCGAGCACGGACCGGGCTTGCTTGAGCTTGGAGGCGTCACCGGTCTTGTAGAGCGAGAACGCCTGCCAATAGTAGGAATCGGGCGCGTACCGCGACTTGGGATACCGCTTCGCCAGGTCGGCGAACGCGCTCGCGGCTTCATTGTACCGGGCGCGGTTCAACAGCGACCGCGCGGCATTGTAGAGCGAGTCACCGGGATCATCCGTGTACTCGCCCACGGGAGCCCTGGTGGCCCACCGCGCGGCGCGCACTTGATCGCGCGCCAGCGCGGCATAGGCTCGGGCGTGCCCGGCGTAGGCCATGGCGATGCTCGGGTAGACCCGGCTCAGCGGAGCAACCTGTGCTCGCGCGATGTCGAGCGCGGCCCTCGCCTGAGCCAGGGCCGGCGCGACCGCCGCGACGGCCGTCAGCGGGACCGGAGGCACCGGCGCCCCGACCGGCGTCTGGATGAAAGTGGCGGCCGTGAGCAGGAGATGCAGGGAAATCATTAGAGTGCTCCTCTGTGAGAAGTGCCCGGCGTGGGACCGATGGTCCGCAGCCGGAGCATCACGCTTCGTTGATCGAGTCCTTGATTGATCAGATCGACATCATTCCGGTCGTTGCCGGCCGGGAGCTGGGCGATTTGCACCAGCATCGTCTCGAGATCCTGCAGGAGGCTCGCGAGGCGGGGGTCCCTGGCGGCAGGGGAGTTCAGCATCAGGCGCGTCGTGACGAGCAGGTCCTGCGCCTGGACGGCGAAGTCGGCGTCCACTTTCCCATTCCGCGACTCGGCGCGGAAACTGGTGAGCAGCGCTTCGGTCCGGGTGAGATAGGGCGCCGCAGCAGCGCGGTACGCCATCTCCTCGTTCCGCGGTCCGGGGTTCTTCTCCTTCACGTTCATGCTCCAGCGGCCGATGGCGACGCCGAGCACCAGGACCGCGGCGGCGGCGAGGCTCCAGGCCATCCAACGGCGGAGCGGAACCACCTTCATGGACTCGCGCCGCCGGGCGCGCTCCGCCGTGATCCGTGCCCACATTTCATCGCGCGGGGTCTCGGGCGGACGGTGATAGTCCTGTGCCATGCGCTTGAGCTCCTGCTCGAAACGGTCTTCCCGGTTCTCGTTCATCCGATCCATTCTCCCGCAAAATCGGCCAGAGCGATTCTGAGCTTCGCCCGGGCTCGTGATAACTGGGCCTTCGAGGTGCCGGACTCGATGGCGAGCGCGGCGCCGATCTCTTCGTGCGTGTACCCTTCCACGTCGTGCAGCAGGAACACCGTCCGGTATCCCTCCGGCAGCGCATCGATCGCCTGCGCCAGCCGTTTCTTCAGATCCGGTTCCGCGTTCGCCCGGCTCGCCGTGACGCCGTCCGCTTCCTCGATGTCCGTCTCGCGCTTCCGGAACCGCTTCAGCTTCCGGAGACCGTTCAGGGCCACCGTGGTCGCGATGCTGTGGAGCCAGGTGGAGAAGGCCGACTCACCGCGGAACGTGTCCAGTCGCTCGAAGGCGCGGATGAACGTCTCCTGGGTGAAGTCGCGCGCGAGGTCGTCGTCGCCGGCCATGCGATACGACAGCCGGTAGACGCGGTCGACATGCGCGTCGTACAGCGCCCGCTCCGCCGCCGGGTCTCCGGCGCGGACTCTGGCGATCAATTCACGGTCGTCCACGGGGCTCCGGGTGACGGGTGCTTCCGGGCTTCACTGGGATGGGACACAGGGTGGGCCGAAAGGGTTACGTGG
>DASUBP010000031.1:0-5119 GCA_035763205.1 Gemmatimonadales bacterium | reverse complement strand
AGTCCGTCGAGGAAGCTCGCGCCCAGCCCCGCGGAGATGAGGGGCTGGGCGGTGAAGGCGAAGCGGCCCACGCCGGCCCAACCGGCGTCGGAGAACAGCGCCAGACGCGCGCCCGGAATGCCAAACCCCAGCTCGGCACGGGCGCGCCAGAACGCCGTGCCGTTCGCGGCATCCCCGCCGTAGCCACGCACGGTCGTCGGGCCACCGAGGAACCAGTGGCTCTGCAGAGGCACTTTCCCGTCTGATGCGCCGCCGGAGATTTCGACGGCTCCCTGGAACGGACCGGGCAGCGGCGCCGCGGCCCGGCCGGTCAGTGCCAGCCGCGCGAAGTTGTAGGTCCCCACCGACAGGTCCATGTCGAGGTTGGCGCCGAGCGAGGCCCGCCCTTCATTGAGCGGGAGATCGCCGCGCAGCCGGAGCGCGCTGCCGATCTGGTCGGCGCGTTGCGCCGGAATCTGCGGCCGGAAGAACGTGCCCCCGTCGAGGAGGTGCCCCAGGCTCGCCCTCGCGGTGCCCAACGGCGCCACGAACTGGTGCTCCGCATAGAGGCGCCATTCGTATACTTGCGATTCCGTGATTGCGGGCTTCACGTCGATGTCCACACCCGCGGTGCGGAAGTAGTCCCCGTCATCCCGGCCCAGCACCACGGCCTGCACGGAATTGCCGAACCCCAGGGAATGCGCGTCGGGATCGACGGCGGTGAGCCGCCGGTACGCGCCGAAGCGCGCGGTCAGATCCTGCGTCTTCCTCGTGACCCCGAGGTCGACATCCGGCTGTCCCGTGGCCGTGGCCACGCGGAAGGTGCCGTCGAACGCCAGCGGACCCATCGGGACGTCGGCGCGGGCGCCGAGGGAGAGGGCTTCGACGCGGTTGTAGCGGAGCAGCCCGGGGGCCTCCCAGAGCGCCCTGAGCTGCGCGTGATTCTCGAAACTGGAACGCGGGAGCAGGTGCAGGTCCGCCAGAATGTTGTCGAGATCGGCGCGCGTCGTCAGCGCCGATTCATCCGTCACAAACGACGGCGGGAGGTCGGGACTCGTCAGCAACGCGAGGGTGTCGGCCGGCAAGACGACCGTCACCTCGTGGCATTGGTGGTCGTGGCAATGACAGGAGATGCTCCCGGTCGAGTCATTGCTGCAGCGCTTCCAGAGCGAGTCGGCGGCCGCCGAGTCCAGCCTGGCGACGGGAGGAGGCGTGTGCTCCGTCGTGTCGCCGTCCAGCTGGTAGTCCGAATAGGCGATCTCGAAACGCAGCGGAAACGAGGCGATGGATCCGGCCGTCCCGGTTCCGTCGATCGACTGAAGGCGGGGCACCCACCAGTGATTCTGCCAGAGGGAGAACTCGACCGTCGCGTACTTCAGCTCGGCGCGAATGGGCGTGAGGAACCCCGGGATGTGGCTGCTCACGTTCTCCCCCGACTCGCGATCCAGATCGAGCTCCAGATCCCAGGGACGCGCGAGTTGAAAGAGCGCCCGTACCATGGAGTACCCCTTGGCCTCGATCCAGATGGATCCCGCCATCAGGTGCGGGTCGGGCCGGCGCGGAATGATTTTCAGTTCACAGAGCCGGATCTCGACGCCATTCGGCAGAATGATCGACGTCGTGTCCCCCGACTGGTACCGGTAGTCCGCCGCGGCGCTGTCCCCCAGCGGGTGGTGCACGAAATTGTCCCCGTCGCCGAAACTCATGCGGTCCGACGAGGGGCTCCACAGCAGATCGGGGACGTCGTGCCGGAGGTCGTCGGGGACCTCGTCGTGCGGCAGGGCGATCGGTATCCCCTCCCGCGCGCCCAGGACTTCGACCGAGTCATGTCCCACCCGGTGCCAATGCACTCGAGCGGCGGTCTCGCTGTGATAGAAAACGCGGTCCCGGCGGAGCGCCCGCATGCCGAAGTAGATTCGCTGCTTGGCGGTGGCGCTGTAGGCGAGAATGCCCGCGGCCTGGTCACTCCGGGCCGCGCGGGCGCGTTCGACGAGTACCCGAGCAGTCGCGTCCAGGTAGGTCGCGGTGTCGGGGTGCTGGGGGGGGGCCGCGAGGCCGACCGCGAAGAGGAGAAGAAGCATTGGGAGACCGAAATGGCTCTACGACCTTCCGTGACACAAAGTTGCACCCGTACCCGTTTACCTTGAAAGGCCATGACGACCACCGCAACCGCTCCAGCGCGCTACTGGCAGCTCTCCCAGACGCCCCGCTACAGCCTGCTGTTCGCGCTTCCTCTCTTCATTGGATATGAGGTCCTGCAGCTCGCGGTGTCGGGAGGTCCCGGGGGGGATATCCGGAATGGCGCGGACGTCATCCTCCAGAGCCTGTTCGCCGAGCTGATGGGACGGCGCGGCCCCATGGTCTTCGAAATCGCGTTGATCGTGCTGGGATTGGCCCTGGTTGCACACGACATGCGGCGCCATGGCCGGCACCTGTCGCGGATGGTCTTCTTCGGCATGTCTCTCGAAACCCTGGCACTCGCGATTCTCTGCGGCGTTCTGGTCGGGGGGATCACCTCTCATCTCTTCGGCGCCATGGGGCTCTCCATCGGCCAGATCGAGCGGACCCCTCTCCCGGTGCGGCTCATGCTCTCCCTGGGCGCCGGTCTCTACGAGGAGCTGCTCTTCCGGGTCATCATCGTCGGCGTCCTCGCCTGGGGAGGTCACCGGCTCCTCGGTTGGAGTGCCCGGCTATCGGGAATCGTCGCCGTGACAGTGGGAGCGCTGGCCTTTTCAGCCGTTCACTACGTGGGGACCTACGGGGACCAGCTGACGCTGTACTCGTTCGTGTACCGAACACTGGCGGGGGTGTTCTTCTCAGCGCTCTATCTGCTCCGAGGCTTCGGGATCACCGCATGGACGCACGCCCTGTACGACGTGTTCGTGCTTGTGGCGTAACTCGGCGCTAGCACCCGCCATTCTTCCATTTCATTTCTCAACAAAGCGAAGCGCATGTCATCCTGAGCGAAGGGTGCGAAGCGCCCGGAGCGAAGGACCTGCTTTCACCGGGCGATATCGTGCACCGCAAGACGAAGCGGGTCCTTCGCTCGCTGCGCTCGCTCAGGATGACAGCCGTGCTCATTTGTTTAGGGAGAGAATTAACAGTGGAAGATCGGATGCTATGTCCGATCTACCAGGTGCACACTTCTCTGTGCCGATGGGACCAGGATGAGATCCAAAATGTTCACGTGGGGCGGCAGGTTCACGACGTACGAAATGGTGTCCGCCACATCGTCGCCGGTGAGCGCGCGAAAGCCTTGATAGGTACTCTTCGCCCGCGCTTCATCTCCATGAAACCGCACCAATGAAAACTCGGTTTCGACGAACCCCGGGTCTACGCTGGAGACGCGGATGGGCGTGCCGGCGACGTCGAGATTGATCCCCTCCGTCAGGGCCTTCACGGCGAATTTCGTCGCGTTGTAGACGTTGCCCTTCTGATAGACCTGGTGCCCGGCGGTACTCCCGATGTTGATCACGTGCCCCACCCCGCGGGCGATCATGCCGGGCAAGAGCGCGCGCGTCACGAACAGGAGACCCTTCACGTTCGTGTCGATCATCCGGTCCCAGTCTTCGAGATCGCCGTCCTGCACCAGACTCAACCCGGAAGCGAGTCCGGCATTGTTGATCAGTACGTCGGGCGCGGAGCCCTGAGCGAGCAGCGCCTTCGCCGCCTTCTCGACCGAGACCCGGTCCCGCACGTCGACCTCGTCGACCCGAACTTTGACGCTATGGGCCTTGCCCAACTCGGCGGCCATGACCTCGAGCCGGTCGCGACGGCGTGCCCACAGGACGAGGTTGGCACCCTCGGCGGCGAACCGACGGGCGCAGGCGGCGCCGATCCCGGAGGAGGCGCCGGTGATGAGGATGGTTTTCCCGGCGATTCTAGTCATGCGGAAATGTAGTAGCGGTTCGAGACTCGGCTCACTACCATCCCTCCATGCCGAACCCTGCCTCCCCCGGCGACACGCTGCGCACCGCCTGGCGTCGCCTTCGCCCCCTGCCCGGCGGACGGCGGATCTTCAGCTGGCTGATCCGCTGGATGGTGCCCTACTCGGGCACCACACGACCCTATGTCGAGGAGCTGGCACCGGGCTTCGCCCGGGTGCGGTTGTCAGACCGGCGCGGGGTCCGCAACCACCTCCACTCGGTGCACGCGGTGGCTCTGGCCAATGTCGCCGAGCTGGCGAGCGGCCTGGCCATGACGACCGCCCTCCCTCCCGGTGTTCGCGGCATCGTGGTCCGCTTGTCCATCGACTACACCAAGAAGGCTCGTGGCACCCTGACCGCATCGGCGCGGGTGACGGTCCCGGCCATCGTCGCGGCTGAGGACCACGACTTCGAATCGGTGGTGACCGACGAGACCGGCGACGTGGTGGCCCGGGCCACGGTGCGGTGGCGTCTGGCCCCGGCGCGCCCCGCATGAGCACTCTCGAAACGCCGCTGACGCGCGACGCGGGGATCGCCGTGCCCCTCATCTGCGGCGCGATGTACCCCTGCTCGAACCCCGAGCTCGTGGCGGCGGTGTCGGACGCCGGCGGCATCGGGATAACCCAGCCGCTGTCGATGGTCTACGTCCACGGCCACGAGTTCCGGGAGGGGCTCCGGCTCATCCGGCGCCTGACGCCGAAACCCATCGGCATGAATGTCCTCATCGAGCAGTCATCTCGCGCGTACCTGGACAAGATGCGCCGCTGGCTGGACGTGGCGCTCGAGGAAGGCGTGCGATTCTTCGTCACGTCCCTCGGGAATCCCCGATGGGTGGTGGACCGGGTTCGTCCGGTGGGCGGCGTGGTCTATCACGACGTGACGGAGCGGAAGTGGGCGCTGAAAGCGCTCGACGGCGGGGTGAAGGGGCTCATCGGCGTGAACAATCGGGCTGGCGGGCACGCGGGCGCACGCAGCGCCGAGGAGCTCCTCGACGAGCTGGGCGATCTGGGGGTGCCGCTGGTCTGTGCGGGCGGCATGGGAGCCCCGGCCGACTTCGCGCGGGTCCTCCGGCTCGGGTACGCGGGGGCACAACTGGGCACGCGTTTCATTCCCACACCGGAGTGCCACGCCCACCAGGACTACAAGCAGGCCATCGTGGACGCCGACGAGCAGGACATCGTGCTCACCGAGCGGGTCACGGGCGTGCCCCTGGC
>DASUBP010000030.1:0-3896 GCA_035763205.1 Gemmatimonadales bacterium | reverse complement strand
TGGCTGGTCGCGACGCCGTACTTGGCGCCCGAGGCTCCCATCCCGATCACTTCCTGGGCGCCGAGGTTCGCCGAGAGGAACGCGAGTCCGGCGATCCAGGCGGGGACGGCCCGTCCGGCGAGGAAGAAGTCGTTGCCCGTGTGGACGGAGCGGCGGAGGACGATGCCGATCCCCAGCACGAACGCGAAGTAGACCGCCATGATGGCGTAGTCGATGCCGGCGAGATGGGCCTGAGCCATGGGGTGCGAATGTGCAGCCCGCTTGCGGAGGCGGCAAGCGGGGCACGATCTTGGAACGCGATGATCAATCCTCTATTACTCGCCTTCACCGTGGCTCTGCACGCACCCGCCGACTCCATCGCCATCATCCCGAAGCCCGTGGTGCTGGTGCGGCATCCGGGCTCCTTCACGCTGCGCCCGCATACCGTCATCATGACCAGCCCGGAGCTGAAGCCGCTCGGGCAGCTGCTCGTCTCGTATCTCCGTCCGGCGACCGGGGTGGACTTCACCCTCACCACGGGCAATCAGATCCCGCGCGCCGCGGGGCCGAGCCCGTCCATCATCCTGCTCGCCATCGACTCCCTGCAGGGGGGGCACGGACCTGAGGGGTATTCGATGGACATCTCGTCGGCCGAGGTCGCCATTCAGGGGGCGACGCCGGCGGGGGTGTTCTACGGGATCCAGTCACTCCGGCAGCTGTTCCCACCGGACATTTTCCGGCGGGCCCCGGTCGGAGACGTGCAGTGGACCATCCCGTGCCTGTCGATCGTGGACTACCCGCGGTTCGGCTGGCGGGGGATGCACCTCGACGTCTCGCGGCACTTCATGCCGAAGGAATTCGTCGAGAAGTACATCGACCTGATTGCCCTCTACAAGTTCAATCGCTTTCATTGGCATCTGACCGACGATCAGGGCTGGCGGATCGAGATCAAGCGCTATCCCAGGCTTACGTCGGTGGGCGGATGGCGCGCGCAGACGCTGGTGGGCCGCGAGCCCGACGACACCGCGGGCGCGAAGTATGACTCCACGCGGCATGGCGGCTTCTATACGCAGGAGGACATCCGCGAGGTCGTGGCGTATGCCGCGGCGCGGTACATCACCGTCGTCCCGGAAATCGAAATGCCGGGCCACTCGCAAGCGGCGATCTCGGCGTATCCGGAGCTGGGAAGCACGGGTCAGCCGGTGAAGGTAAAAGAGGATTGGGGCGTGAGCCCGTGGATCCTCGCGCCGTCCGATTCGAGCATCGCGTTCATGGAGAACGTCCTCACTGAGGTGATGCAGCTGTTCCCGAGCAAGTGGATCCACACCGGCGGGGACGAGGCGGTGAAGGACCAATGGAAGGCCAGCCCGCTCGCTCAGCAGCGCATCAAGGCCCTCGGTTTGAAGAATGAAGACGCGCTGCAGGGGTGGTTCACCGCGCAGATCGATGCGTTTCTGCACTCGCATGGCCGGACGCTGATCGGCTGGGATGAAATCCTGGACGGCGGTCTCTCGCCCAACGCCGTGGTGATGAGCTGGCGGGGCATCGATGGCGGGATCGCGGCGGCCCAGGCGGGGCATGACGCCGTAATGGCGCCGGGGCAGTACACCTACTTCGATCACTATCAGTCCGGGGACCGGGACACCGAGCCGCTCGCGATCGGGGGCTTCCTACCTTTGGACTCGGTCTACGCCTACAACCCGGTGCCGAAGGCCCTTACCGCGGATCAGGCGCAGCACATCCTGGGGGCTCAAGGGCAGGTGTGGACGGAGTACATCCCCGACCCCAAGCACGTGGAATACATGGCGTTCCCTCGGGTCGAGGCCCTGGCGGAGGTGCTCTGGGACCCTGAGGGGACCACGAACTTTCAGGACTTCTTCTCCCGCCTGACGGCCGTGGATGTCCACCGGCTGGACGCCCTGGATGTCCGCTACCGGAATCCGGCCTGGGCCGTAGCGCTTCCCCCGCGGTCGGGCCGGCGTGGGCGGCGGTAACTCCTTTCTGGCCCATCCCTTGCATCAGGCCCCCACCCCCGTTAGTCTTCCGTTCTGGAAAGTTTCACGACCGGCTCGCTGACGTAGCTCAACTGGTAGAGCAGCGGTTTTGTAAACCGCCGGTTAAGGGTTCGAGTCCCTTCGTCAGCTCACGTTGCCGAAGGCTCTGGTCTACACCCCGCGGGTACCGCAACGCGGGGTGCGTCGTCAGTGGGAGTCTGTAGGGGAAGGGACGTCGGTGGGGTGCCCGAGCGGCCAAAGGGAGCAGACTGTAAATCTGCCGGCGTCAGCCTACGAAGGTTCGAATCCTTCCCCCACCATCGAGGCGCAAGCGCGGGTGTAGCTCAGTTGGTAGAGCATCAGCCTTCCAAGCTGAGGGTCGCGGGTTCGAGTCCCGTCGCCCGCTCTGAAAGTGAGTCGCTCGCGTAGCTCAGTCGGTAGAGCGCGTCCTTGGTAAGGACGAGGTCACCGGTTCAATCCCGGTCGCGAGCTTGGAAAAGCAAAGACGTCAAGAAAGGCGTCTAGCAAATGCGTCAAGCGACGGCGTCGGTTACGGTTGTGCTCGACGGTTCTGCTTGACGATTCTGTTCAACGTTTTTTGAGGGGTCTATGGCGAAGGCAAAGTTCGAGCGGACGAAGCCGCACGTAAACGTCGGGACGATCGGGCACGTGGACCATGGCAAGACCACCTTGACCGCGGCCTTGACCAAGGTCTCGGCCGACAAGGGGCTTGCGACGTACGTGCCCTACGACACCGTCGCCAAGGCGTCGGAGTCCCAGGGGCGCCGCGACGCGACCAAGATCCTGACGATTGCGACGAGCCACGTGGAGTATTCGACGGATGAGCGCCACTACGCGCACGTCGACTGCCCGGGGCACGCCGACTACGTGAAGAACATGATCACGGGGGCCGCGCAGATGGACGGCGCGATCCTCGTGGTGAGTGCGGTCGACGGCCCGATGCCGCAGACGCGCGAGCACATCCTGCTCGCCCGCCAGGTGAACGTGCCGGCGATCGTCGTGTTCTTGAACAAGTGCGACCTGATCGACGACCCCGAGCTCCTGGATCTGGTGGAGCTCGAGGTGCGGGAGCTCCTGTCCAAGTACGAGTTCCCGGGCGACGAAATCCCGGTGATCCGGGGCGCGGCCCTGAAGGCCATCGAAGGGGATCCCAAGTACGTGGAGAAGGTCTGGGAGCTCCTGAAGGCCCTCGACAAGAACATCCCGATCCCGGTGCGCGAGGTGGACAAGCCGTTCCTGATGCCCGTCGAGGACGTGTTCTCGATCACGGGCCGCGGTACGGTGGCCACGGGCCGCATCGAGCGCGGCAAGATCAAGGTCGGCGAGGAAGTGGAGATGGTGGGCTTCGGGACCGACAAGAAGACGGTCGTGACCGGGGTCGAGATGTTCCGGAAGCTCCTGGACGAGGGGCAGGCGGGCGACAATGCCGGCCTCCTGCTCCGCGGCATCGAGAAGAAGGACATCGAGCGCGGGATGGTGCTGGCCAAGGCGGGCTCGATCACGCCGCACACGGCCTTTGACGCCGAGGTCTACGTCCTGACGAAGGACGAGGGCGGGCGCCACACGCCGTTCTTCAAGGGCTACCGGCCCCAGTTCTACTTCCGGACGACGGACGTGACGGGGACGGTGGAGCTGCCGGCGGGGGTCGAGATGGTGATGCCGGGGGACAACACGAAGATGGCGATCGAGCTGATCACGCCGATCGCGATGGAAGAGGGCCTGCGGTTCGCGATCCGGGAAGGTGGCCGGACGGTCGGCGCGGGCGTCGTCACCAAGATCAGGAAGTAACGGAGAAGTCCCAATGGCCGGAAAGATCCGGATTCGTCTCAAGGGTTTCGACCACGCGCTGATCGATCAGGCCGCCGCGGACATCGTCCGCACGGCCGAGAAGACCGGTGCGCA
>DASUBP010000029.1:0-25268 GCA_035763205.1 Gemmatimonadales bacterium | reverse complement strand
GTGATCCGAGCCGCCATCGGTCAGATTTTCCGCTCGGCGACGCTCTACCCGGCGGCGGCGTCACCTTCGCGTCTCGAGTTCCACCTGGGTCCGAATGCGATCGGGGACACCCTGCGCCTCGCCCCGGACACCACCGCCACGGTGCGGGTGGTGGCTACGGACGAGTTCGGCAACGCGGTGGCATTGGTGGGATTGCAGTCCCTCTCGGGGGACGAGGGGATTATCCGCGTGGAGCGGGTAGGAGGCGACACTGTCGCCGGTACCTTGTCCGTCCGTGCCCGGGGCCAGGGGTCGGCGCAGCTCGCCGTTCAGGGCTCAGGGATCTTCTCGAACCTCACGGTTATCGTGGGTCACTGACGCACGTCAGAGACGCTGGATAGATTTCCTCCGCCCCAGGTCCGCAGGGCAGTCGCTCGTGAACCGCGTCAGGCCCCCGCAGGGAGCAGCGCTGAACGAGGCCGAATGTCGTTGCGGGGTGCCTGGGGCACTTTCGCTCAATGGCGCCCTTACTTCCCGAAGTCAACGACACCGCCAGTCGCGGTGGACGGATTCTGTCCATCGACGACGACGCGGCCATCCGTCAGTTCTTGAGCGCGGTCCTCAAGGCTGACGGATACGAGGTGCTGCTCGCGGCCGATGGGGCCGCCGGCGTCACGACGGCCAAGGCCGAGCTTCCCGACGTCATCCTCCTCGATCTCATCATGCCGTATGCCTCCGGGTTCGAAGTGCTTCGCCACCTGCGGGACGATGAGGCGACCCGTGACATCCCGGTGCTCGTGCTCTCCACCCAGGGTGGGGAAGACGACATCGTTCGCGCGCTCGATCAGGGCGCCGAGGACTTCCTGATCAAGCCGTTTTATGCCCGCGAGCTCCTCGCGCGGGTCCGGAAAGTCCTGACGCGCGCCCGGGTGGCGCGGTCCTGAACGGATGCAGGAGTTCGTCGGCGTTCTGCTGGGGGCCCTGAGCGGTCTTTTCCTTCTGGTGTTTTCGGTAGTGCTGGTCACCAAAGCCTGGCGTGAGCTCCGTGACGGCTACGAGCGCCGTCGCCGCGCCCTCCTCCTCCCGTCGATCGTCGCTTACGCCAACGCCACCGAAGGGCCGATTACGGACTTCGTTCCCACACCGCTCAAGCGGTGGGAGCGGCGCGTGGTCGAATGGCTGCTCCTCGACCACATCCGATCGCTCAAGGGACACTCGCAGGCCCGATTGGCGCTGGCATTCGAGCAGCTGGGATTCGTCGCGCTGGCACACCGCCAGCTCTCGAACCGGCGTTGGTGGCTGCGGGTGGAAGGCGCCGAGAAGCTCGGACGGATGCTCGCGCGGCCGGCGGTACACGATCTCGTCAAATTGATGGACGACCCCGTGCCGGAAGTCCGCCTGCGCGCGGCCAAGGCGCTGGGTGCCATCGGAGGACTGGAGGCGGTCGAGACGCTGATCGCGGCTCTCAAGGCCACCGACCGTTGGGCCACGCTCCGAATCGCCGACATACTCGCCGGGCTCGGCCCCTCCGCCGTCGAGCCCCTGCTCGAGGCGTTTCCGCGGCTGCCGGCGGCGGCACGGGTGCCCGCGATCGACATCCTGGGGCGGCTGCGGTCGCATCTCTCGGTCCCGCTGCTCCGCGGTCTCCTGGCGGATTCCGATCCCAATGCGCGCGCGCGTGCGGCGAATTCCCTCGGATTGATCGGACACCCCGCCGTGACGCAGGCGCTCATCGAGGCGCTCGCGGACCCGGAGTGGCCGGTACGCGCCATGGCGGCGAAGGCGCTGGGACGCATCGCCGGTGACGACTCCGTCGAACCGCTGCGTCGCGCGCTCTCCGATCCCGAATGGTGGGTGCGCGCCAACGCGGCCGAGTCCTTGCGCGGGAAGGGGGAGGCGGGGCGCCGGGCCCTGCTCGTGGCGCTCGACGGCGACGACGCCTTCGCGGCGCACAAGGCGGCCTGGATGCTCCAGGAGGCCGGCGTGCTCGACGCGCTCCTCGTTCGATTGGGCGAGGGCAACGAGGCGGACCGGCGGGAGGCGCTGGGTGTGCTGCGGCGGCTGGTCGCGCTCGGGCGGACCGATCTGCTGCGCGACATCGCGGTGCGCCACCCGAATCCGGAGGTCCGCCGGGAAGTGGGAAGCCTGCTCAAGACACAGGCGGCCAGCGCATGATCCTGGGATGGATCGCCCACGCCATCGCCTGGTTCGGGAACTTCATCCTGGTGTACTTCCTCGCCCTCAATCTGTCGTACCTGATCCTCTTCCTCGTCTCGCTGGTCGAGGTCGTCCGCTTTCTGAAGCGGACGTTCTTCTCCGACTACCAGCAGATTCTCCGGTCCGACCTCACTTTGCCGATTTCGCTCCTGGTGCCGGCGCACAACGAAGAGAACACGATCGTCGACACCGTTCGCTCCCTGCGGATGCTCAACTATCCGCAGTTCGAGATCATCGTCATCAACGACGGGTCGACCGACCACACCTTGGAGCGCCTGCTCGATGCCTACGAGCTGCGGCGGGTGGACCGCGTGTTCAAGCGCAGCCTGCCGACCAAGCCGTTGCGCGGCGTGTACGCATCCCCGCTCGTTCCTGGACTCACCGTGGTGGACAAGGAGCGCGGCGGGAAGCCTGACGCGCTGAACATCGGCATCAACCTGTCGCGGTATCCGCTCTTCTGCTCCATGGACGCCGATTCGGTGATCGAAGAGGATGCGTTGCTGAAGGCCGTGAAGCCGTTCATGGAGTTCCCCGACGAGACCATCGCCGTCGGCGGCATCGTCCGCTGCGTGAACGGCTGCACGGTGAAGGAAGGGCGGGTGACCCGGATCGCCATTCCGCGGCGCGCGCTCCCCATCTTCCAGGTCGTCGAATACCTCCGCGCCTTCCTTGGCGGACGGCTCGGCTGGAGCGCCCTGCAGGCCTTGCCGCTCATCTCGGGCGCCTTCGGCGTCTATCGCAAGCAGGCGGTCATCGACGTCGGTGGCTACGACGGGACCACCGACACCGAGGACCTGGAGCTCGTTCTCGCGATGCACCAGTACCGCCGCGCCAGGGGCCTCCCGTACCGGATCGTGTTCGTTCCCGACCCGGTGTGCTGGACGCAGGTGCCGGAGCGGTGGCGGGACCTCCGCCGCCAACGCAATCGCTGGCACCGGGGGATGTTGCAGAGCCTCTTGCGGCACCGGCGGATGTTCTTGAATCCGGTGTACGGCATCATCGGCATGGTGGTGCTGCCGTACTACCTCGTGTTCGAGGCCCTGGGGCCCCTGATCGAAGGTCTCGGATACCTCACCGTCATCGTGGGTGCCGCGACGGGCCTCTTGAATGGCGCGTTCTTCGTGAAGTTCTTCCTCGTGGCGGTGCTGGTGGGCGTGTTCCTGTCGGTCGCCTCGGTGTTCCTGGAGGAGATCAGCTTCCGCCGCTATCCCTCCTGGAGCGACCTGCTCAAGCTCATGCTCTTCGGATTGCTCGAAAACGTGGGGTACCGGCAGATCCTCGCAGTGTTCAAGCTCCAGGCGTACTGGGAGTTCGTGGTCGGGAGGAGACGGTGGGGCCGGATGGACCGCCGCAGCTTCGAGCCCCACGCCCTGTTAGATTCCCCGCAGAGATGATCGCGCTCGCCCGGAAATATCGTCCCACGCAATTCGCTGATCTCGTCGCCCAGGATCACGTCGCCGCCGCCCTGCGCGGGGCCGTGGCCTCCGGACGCGCCGCCCACGGCTACCTGTTCACGGGTCCCCGGGGGGTAGGGAAGACCACCGCCGCGCGCGTCCTGGCGATGGCCTTGAATTGCCCGAACCGCAAGGACGGCGAACCCTGCGGGACGTGCGAGTCCTGCTCCCGCATCTGGACGGGCGCCGCCAACCTCGACGTCGTGGAGCTCGACGCCGCGTCGAACCGCGGCGTGGATGACGCCCGCGACCTCCGCGAGCGCGCGATGTACGCGGCCTCCGCCGACAACCGGCACAAGGTCTACATCGTCGACGAAGCGCATATGCTCACCCGCGAGGCGTGGAATGCACTCCTCAAGGTGCTGGAAGAGCCGCCCACGGGTGTGGTATTCGTGTTCGCGACTACGGATCCCCAGAAGATCGCCCAGGCCGCGGCTCCGGTGCTGTCGCGGGTGCAGCGATTCGATTTTCGCCGCATCGGCCCGCATGCGATCGTGGACCGGCTGAAGCACGTCCTGGCGCAGGAAAAGCTGAAGGCGGACGATGACGCACTGCACCTGATCGCCAAGAGCGCCGACGGCGGCATGCGCGACGCGCTCTCCTTGCTCGATCAGGTCCTGTCGTTCGGGACGGGCCCCGTCACGGCGGCGCGGGTCCGCGAAGTCCTGGGGCTGATTCCCGACGAACGATACGGCGAGCTCCTGCGCATCATCGCGGAGCACGACGCGAAGGGCGCCTTCGCGCTCGTGGACCACCTGCTCGAAGCGGGGGCGAGTCTCGAGGAGTTCGTCGCGGGGGCGGGGGAAGCCCTCCGCGCGGTGTTGCTCCTGTCGGTCGGCGGCGAGCCGGAGGGCCTGACCGAGGGCATGGCCGGCACGTTGAAGGCGTACGCTCCGCGGTTCTCGACGGGTGACGTGGTGCGGCTTCTCGCGATGCTTGCCGAGTCCGAAGGGCAGATCCGGCATTCGGGAAACCAGCGCCTGGTGGTGGAGTTGCTGGTCTTGCGCTGGGCGTTGCTCGACCAGACGGTGCAGCTCGCGGAGGTGATTCGTGCCCTGGGCGACCCCGGCGCATCATCTCCCGCGCCGCGTCGTGGACCTCCTGCTCCTCCTCCCGCCGCACCCACGCCGGCACCGGCCCCTTCAGGCCGGGCACCTGAGCTTCGCGACTCGGCGCCACCCAGACCCTCCACCTCGGCGGAGCGCGGGGCGTTCACACTCGAGCGCGCGCGCCAGCTGTGGCCCGGGGTGGTGGAGCAGAGCCGTTTTACCTCCCCGCTCCTGCCCACACTGCTGGCCGACAGCGAAATCAGCGCGGTGCACGAAGGAGTGGTCGTGCTGCGGATCGCCGCCGCTCACAAGGACGGCATCGAGCGGAAGCGCGAATCGATTACCCGCCTTCTGGAGCCCCACTTCACCGGCCCGGTCCGCATTGAGCTGGAGTCCGTCGCCGCCCCGGCGCCGGTGGGGAACCAGGGGGCAGGCCCCGCACGTTTGACCGAGGCCACTGCCAACGCGGAACGTCTGCGGGTGCTGCGGGCGAAGGATCCGACGCTTTCGGCGGCGGTGGACGCGCTGGATCTCGAGATACTGGAATAGCTTGCAACACTATTAGACGAGGGGTAACTTTCGACGTATGGCGGATTTATCCAGCCTGCTCCAGATCGCGCAGCAGGCGCAGGGCCGGTTGTCGGAGATACAGACTCAGCTCGCTCAGCAGACGGTGACGGCTTCAGCGGGTGGCGGAATCGTGCAGGTCACTGCCGATGGGCAGGGGCGGATCCGGGCGGTCCGGATCGACCCCGAAGCCGTGAAGCAGGGCGACGTCGAGATGCTCGAAGATCTCGTGCTCGCGGCGGTGTCGGAGGCGCAGAAACGGGCGGCCGAGCTGGCGCAGGCCGAAGTCAAGAAACTGGCTCCAGGGCTGCCGTTTCCGTTCCAGCTGCCGTCGTAGGGCACCGTGTCAGCCATTGAAGATCTCGTGACGGAGCTGGCCAAGCTCCCCGGGATCGGACGCAAAACCGCGCAGCGCCTCACGTTTCATCTTTTGAAGCAACCCGCCGATGACGCCGGCCGGCTGGCCGACGCGATCCGGCGGGTGCGGGAGCAGGTGCGGGCCTGCAGTACCTGTGGCACGCTCTCGGACCAGGATCCGTGCGGCATCTGCGCCGATCCGCGTCGCGACGAGACCATCCTCTGCGTGGTGGAAGAGGCGGCCGACGCGAATGCGATCGAGCGGGCGGGCCGGTACCGCGGCCGGTATCACGTGTTGGGTGGGCGGATGTCGCCGCTCGACGGGGTGGGCCCTGAGGATCTGAGCGGGGACTCGCTCCTGGCCCGGGTCGGGAACGGGCACGGGGTGCGCGAGGTGATCGTGGCCACGAACCCCTCGATGGAAGGGGATGTGACCGCGACGTGGCTCCAGCAGCTGCTGGCGCCCACGGGGGTGCGGGTGACCCGGATCGCGCGCGGCCTGCCGGTGGGTGGTGACCTCGAATACGCGGACGGCGTCACGATTGCGCAGGCGCTGTCGGCTCGGCGGGAGATGACAGACTAGGGACCCGAGGGGTGTGATGACGGGTGCGGCGAGCTGGTCGTTCTCCGAGAACGACTTCAAACAGATCCAGACTCACTTGCAGGCGTTTCTGCGCGAATCCAACGCGCGGTGCGCGCTGCTCGTGGACCGCACCGGTCAGCTCGTGGCCACCGTGGGGGAACAGCCCCAGTTCGATCCCACCGCGTTCGCCTCGCTGACGGCCGCCGATTTCAGCGCCAACGACCAGCTCGCCAAGATGATCGGTGAAGCCGAGTTCGCGTCGCTGGTGCACCAGGGCGAAAAGGAATCGATGTTTCTGGCCGACGTAGCCCGCCGGGTGATTCTGGTGGTGCTCTTCGACCAGCGCGCCACCCTGGGCCTGGTCAAGCTGAAGGCCAAGGGCGCGGTCGAGAATCTGAACAAGGTGTTCGAAGCGATGTTCAATCGGGTGGCGTCCGGTGCCACCCCGCAGAAGGGTATCCTCGAAGGGGCGGAAGACGAAATTGACAAACTGTTCGGCTGAGCGGGGCGCGATCACATGTCGATGATCAATTACGCCTCCCGCGAGATCAACTGCAAACTCGTGTACTACGGTCCCGGGCTCGGCGGCAAGACGACGAACCTGGAGCACGTATACGGGAAAGTCGCGCCCAACACGCGCGGCAAGATGATCTCGCTCGCCACCGAGACCGAGCGGACGCTCTTCTTCGACTTCCTGCCCGTCGACCTCGGTACCATCCGTGGATTCAAGACCCGCTTCCACCTCTACACGGTACCGGGGCAGGTCTACTACAACGCGAGCCGGAAGCTCATCCTCAAGGGCGTCGACGGGATCGTGTTCGTGGCGGACAGCCAGATCGAGCGGATGGAAGCCAACGTGGAGTCGATGCAGAACCTGTACGACAACACGAAGGAATACGGGTACGACCTGACCAAGATTCCGTTCGTGATCCAGTACAACAAGCGCGATCTCCCCAATGCCTCGCCCATCAAGGACCTCCAGGCGGCATTGAACCCGGGATGGATCGTCGAGGACGCGGCTCAGCAGAAGGTGGTGGCCGACCCCGCGCACCCCGGCGAGAACCTGGTCGAGAAGGTCGACTCGGAGTGGATGGGACGGGCGCCCTACATGGAAGCGGTGGCGGTGCGCGGCGACGGCGTGTTCGATACCCTCAAGGCCGTGAGCAAGATGGTCCTCAAGACGTTGAGTTGAGGAGTTCGGGCATGCAGTGGACGTGGACTCTGCCGAATATCCTCACCATCGCGCGGATCTGTCTGACGCCCATCATCGCCCTCCTGCCGTTCATCGAAGGGTACTGGCCCAAAGTCATCTGCTTTTTCATCTTCATCGCGGCCGCCGTCTCCGACGTCGTCGACGGCTACTACGCCCGCAAGCACAACCAGATCTCCGAGCTGGGCCAGCT
Source organism: Gemmatimonadales bacterium (assembly GCA_035763205.1). Taxonomy (GTDB): domain Bacteria; phylum Gemmatimonadota; class Gemmatimonadetes; order Gemmatimonadales; family GWC2-71-9; genus 40CM-2-70-7. Next base: position 17,659 of record DASUBP010000029.1, on the reverse strand, counting down.
CCTCGACCCCGTGGCCGACAAACTGCTCCTCTTCGCGATGCTGGTGCCGATCTTCTGGCTCACCCGGCATCCTACCATTACCGTCGACTACCGGATTCCCTGGTGGGGCAGCATGCCCGTCTGGGTCCTGCTGCTCCTCGTGGGACGTGAGCTGCTGATTACCGGCTTCCGGTGGTTCGCCAAACGCCGGGGGATCATCATCCCCGCCATGGGGCCTGGAAAGCTCAAGGCCACCGTCCAGAACATTTTCATCGGCGCGACCATCGCGTGGTTCGCCTGGAAAGACGCGCTCGCGCAATTCGGGTGGAACGGCTGGTGGCGGAACGCCTGGAACGAGCTCCATGGCTGGTTCGTGACCATCACCCTCGCGATCGCGGTCGTCCTCACCGTCTATTCGCTCATCGTGTACCTCTACCGGTACCGTCAGCTCCTGAAGGACGCCCTCTGAACCTCGAGTTGGTGACCATCGGGACCGAGCTCCTCCTCGGTCACACCATCGACACGAACGCCGCCGAGCTCGGCCGGGCCCTTGGGGCCGCGGGCGTCGAGGTGGTCCGCCGCACGACCGTGCCGGACCGCCCGAAAGCCATCGCCGACGCCATTCACGCGGCCCTGGAGCGAACCGGGTTCGTGCTCGCGACCGGGGGGCTGGGCCCGACCAAGGACGACATGACCAAGAAGGTCGTGGCCGATCTGTTCGGCAAACCCCTCTACCTGGATGAAGGGCTGCTCAAGGCCCTCGAGGCCCGCTTCAAGCGGCTCGGTCGCGGTCCCATGCCGGCCGTCAACCGCAACCAGGCGGAGGTGCCGGAGGGCGCCACCGTGCTGCCGAATCCGCGGGGGAGCGCGCCCGGCCTCTGGATCGAAGACGGCGGGCGAGTGGTGATTCTGCTCCCCGGGGTCCCGTCAGAGATGCGGGGACTGCTGGTCGAGGAGGTGCTGCCCCGGATCATCGCCCGCCAGGGCAAGGATGGGGGAGCACGGGTCGTGCGCTCCCGTACGCTGCGCACCACGGGCGTCTCCGAGTCGGCGTTGGCCGAGCGCGTGGGCCCCCTTGAGGAAGCCCTCGCGCCCCTTTCGCTCGCGTACCTCCCGTCCGTCGAGGGCGTGGACCTTCGGCTCACGGCCTGGTCGGTCCCGCCGGAAGAGGCGGACCGCCTTCTGGCCTCCGGGGGTGATCGCCTGAAGAAGGAACTCGGTGATCACTACTACGGGGAAGAAGAGACCCTGCTCGCCGCCACGGTCCTGGACATTCTCAGGACCAAAGGAAAAACACTCGCGGTCGCCGAGTCCTGCACGGGCGGCATGGTCGGCGCACGGCTGACCGCCATTCCCGGCGCCTCGGCCGTGTTCACCGGGGGCGTGGTCGGTTACGACGACAACGTGAAGCGCGAACAGCTGGGCGTCCCCTCCGAAGTACTCGAGCAGCATGGCGCCGTGTCCGAAGAGGCGGCGCGGGCGATGGCCGCCGGTGCCGCGCGCGTCTTCAAGACGTCGTGCGCCATCGCGGTGACGGGCGTCGCGGGGCCGGGGGGTGGGACACCGGAGAAGCCCGTAGGCACCGTCTGGATGGCGATCCTCGTCGACGGCACCACCACCGCCGTGAAGCGGACGTTCCCAGGGAGCCGCGAAGAGATCCGCAGCCGCAGTGCCCAGACCGCGCTCGACCTCCTCCGGCGACGCTTTCTCCCCGGTGGCCCCGGGCGCTGATGCCGACCTTCTCGGCCCCCGACGGACTCCAGCTGGTCTTCGATGCCGTGGAAGCGCCGCATCCGAAAGCCGCCGTCCTCGTCATCCACGGCTGGTCGGACCACGCCGGCCGCTGGACCGAGACGGCCAAAGCGCTTCACGACGCGGGCTACTCGGCATACCTGCTGGATCTCCGCGGGCATGGCCGCTCCTCCGGCCGTCGCGGACATCTCTCGCGCTTCAGCCAGCTCCTCGGTGACCTGCACGCGTTCCGGCGTGTCGTGCGCGTTCGAACGGGCGCGCCACAGGTGCTCCTGGGGCACTCCTTCGGTGGTCTCGTCGCCCTCCGCTACCTCGAGACCCAGCCCCTCGAGCCGCTGGCGGCGACGGTCGTCGCATCGCCATTCCTTGGCCTGGGCTTCCGGGTGAACCCGCTCAAGCTCCTTGCCGGGCGTCTGCTCGCCGATCTCGCGCCGGCGGTCTCCTTGCCGACGGGGATCGACGCCGAGGCACTCTGCCGCGATCCCGCCGTGTGCGGCGCGTACCGGACGGACCCCCTGGTGCATCAGCGGATGACCGCGGGGGCGTGGAAGGAAATCCAATGGGCCCAGCGCGCCGTGGCGGCCGACGCCCACCGGATCGAAGGACCCATCCAGTTTCTCTTGAGCGGCGAGGATCGGATCGTCGACGCGGAGATGGCGCGCGCGTTCGCGGATGGGCTGCACGGGAACGTGCAGGTGCGATGGTATCCCGAGATGTATCACGAGGCTCTGCATGATCCTCAACGGGAACGGGTCCTGGCCGATGTCCTGACCTTTCTGGCTGGAACCGCTCCGAAGGCCTTGTCGTAATGCTATTTTGCGGCCACCAGACATGCCATTTCGGCGGGGGTTTAGGGCATGCCGTTTGCCCCCGTCGCTCCTCCGAGGCCTGATGACCGAACCCACGAGCAGCGCTGAGAACCAGAATCCTCCCGAAGAGGGGGGCAGTGTGCCTCCGCCCGTCGAGCTCCCCGACGCCGCCCTGCAACGGGTGACGGAGGAGCTCGCGGCGTTGAAGGACAAGTACCTCCGTTCGGCCGCCGAGTTCGACAATTTCCGGAAGCGGACGGCCAAGGAGCGGGTCGAGGTGTGGGCCAAAGCTCAGGGGGAGCTGATCGAACGCCTGGTGGACGGGCTCGACGATCTGAACCGCTTCGCGGAGGTCGATCAGGCCACGACGGATGCGAAGACGCTGCATGACGGCGTGGAACTGGTGAGAAAGAAGTTCTGGAAGGTGCTCGACGCGGTCGGACTCGTCCGGATCGATCAGACCGGTGTGCCATTCGATCCCAAAGTCCATGAAGCCGTCACGATGGGCGCCGCGACGGCCGCCGAGCAGGACCACACCGTGGGGGCGGTGCTCCAGGCCGGGTACCGGATGGGGGAGACCCTGATTCGTCCCGCCCGGGTGATGGTGCTGTCGTGGAAGGGTGAGCAGTCCTGATGGCCGCCCAGCGCGACTATTACGAAGTCCTGGGAGTCCCGGAAAGCGCCGGCACCGACGACGTGAAGAAGGCGTTCCGGCGGCTGGCCAAGCAGTATCACCCGGACCGCAATCCCAACAATCCGCAGGCGGCCGAGCGCTTCAAGGAAATCAATGAAGCGCACGACGTGCTCTCCGATGCGGAGAAGCGGAAGAAATACGACACCCTGCGGCGCTACGGAGCGTTCGCGGGTGGTGGTGCACGGGGGCCTCGCCCCGGCGGCGGCCCCACTCCCGACGAAGGCATGGACTTCTCCAACCTCGGTTCCTTCGGTGGGCTGGGGGACCTCTTCTCGTCGATTTTCGGCGGGCGCCCTGGCGGCGGCCGCGAAGAGGGCGACGAAACGGTCGAGACGGCGCTCCATATCCCGTTCCGGGTCGCCGCATTGGGGGGCAAGGTCCCGGTCACTTTGCCGATGGCGGAGGTCTGCCCGACGTGCGGTGGCAAGGGGGGAGCTCCCGGATCCACCATCGTGACCTGCTCGGAGTGCAAAGGGCGGGGCACGATTTCGTTCGGCCAGGGGGGTTTCGCGGTGAATCGCCCGTGCCCCGTGTGCCGTGGCAAGGGACGGATTCCCTCCGAGCCATGCCCGACCTGCCGCGGCGCGGGCGAGGTGCGTGTGGAGAAGCGCGTCACCATCACCGTCGAGCCCGGTACCGAAGATGGTACGCGCGTGCGTCTCAAGGGACAGGGCGCGAAGGGGAAGGGCGATCTGATCGTCAACTTCCACGTCGAGGCCGACCCATTCTTCCGGCGTGACGGGCTCGACGTGATCTGCGTCGTACCCATCAACGTGGCCCAGGCGCTCCTGGGGACGCGGATCAAGGTAAAGACGCTGGATGGCAAGCGGGTGGTACTGCGCGTGCCGCCGGGAACGCAGCCGGGACAGAAGTTCCGGATCGCGGGCCAGGGCATCGCGAAGGGTGGAAGGAAGGGTGATCAGTTCGTCGAAGTGCGTCTCGACCTTCCCGAGCAGCTCACCGAGGAGCAAGCGGCGGCGGCGAAAGCGTTCGCTGAGAAGGCGGGGCTGAAGTACTAGACGGCTAGACGGCTAGACGGCTAGGTGCCACGATTTCTTGAGATAGTCCATGCCGTAGTTTCCTTACCTCCCTCCATCACGTGGTAATGATCGAAGTGGGCTACCGTGAGACACGAGTGGTTGGGCACGATCTCCACCGTTTCTCCCACCTTGAAGCGTCCTTCGATCTCAGCCGGCGTCCTGGCGTGCACGATCCCATGCTCCTGGGACAGTGAGACCATCGCAAGCTCGGGGTGGTCCTTGATCACTCCCATGGCGGGTGAGAGGCCGAGGTGTGTGGGGCCGACGTCTTTGGACAGGGCGAGCGCCCCCGCGTCGACGATGAATTGCTTGCTGCCAGGCTGGTGGGACACTACGGTTGCCAGGACCGTGACGCCCACGTCGCGGGATTCACAGACGCCGATCTCGACCATGGTCCGGTCGAAAAACACGTAATTGCCGGGGCGCCCCTCGGTCAGCCCGTCCCCCCGCTCGAGGGCCATCATCGCCGGCGTAGACCCGACGCTCACGGCCGGGACTTCGATGCCCATGCTCCGGAGCCGGTCCGCGAAGGCGGTCATCACCAGGCGCTCCTCCTCTGCCACGCCTGCGGCCTCCGGTCGCCCGCGCGTCTTGTACGCGTGCCCCGAGTGACTGACGATGCCGCCGAACCGGGCGCCGGGTCCCGTCAGGGCCCGCACGACCTCCAGCGCATACGGTGAGGAAGGGTCCACCCCGGCCCGGTGATATCCGCAGTCGACCTTGAGCCAGGCCGTGAGCTGGGTATTGCGCAGGGCCCGGGCGGTGTCGAGATCGTCCACCACCACGCCCAACCTGGTGCGCTCCGCCACACGCCGGGCATGCGGGATGTGGCCGGGGTCGATCGGGAACGCCCACAGAATGTCGTCGAACCCGGCGTCCGCAAAGACCTCGGCTTCATCGAGCGTCGACACCGTCACGCCGCGCGCGCCATGCGCGACCTGTCTCCGTCCCAGCTCGACGCATTTGTGGGTCTTGATGTGCGGCCGCAGGGCGATGCCGAGATTGCGGGCGCGTCCCGCCATGGTGGCCAGATTGCGCTCGACCACGTCGAGGTGGAGCAGCAGAGCCGGGGTTTCGATCATTCCTTGGACTCCGGGGTGAGACGGGCGGTGAAGCGGTCGAACGCGAGCACCGCGAGCAGGAGCAAGGCGCCCCACACGTAGTTGAAGCGCTTGATGAGCTGCATCCACTCAGGGTACAGATGGTCGGACGTGAGTATGCCCGACAGCAGGACGCCGGCGATGGCGGTGACGGTCGTGCGGGCCCAGTGGCGCGCGGGGGGCCTGACGGTCAGGACACCGATCCAGGCCGGGTAAGCCAGAGTTTGATAGTAGAACCAGCCGATGGGAGTGATGAGCGCGGCAAAGACGCTGACCAGGCCCAGGTCCCCGATCCAGTCGTGGCCCGCCGGGGTCTCGAGGATGGACCAGAGGAGAATCAATCCCGCCACGATCTCGATGCCGATGACCCAGGGCGTCTCGAGCCCCAGTCCGACGTGGATGAGATTGCCGAGGGGCTGAGTACCGAATCCCGCCATGATCGGCGCGGTTCGGCTGGTGGAAAACCAGCTCCACACGGTGTCCACCGCGCCGACGGGGCCGTAGCGCAACATGGCGCCGACGGTGAGGACGCCGGCGACGAGCACTCCGGAGGCGAACACCTTCGTGCGCCGGCGCAGGGCGAAGTAGACGAGCAATAGTCCAGGGAAGGCCTTGAGCGCGGTGGCCACGCCGACCCACCCGCCTGCGGTCGCCGCGCGCCCCCGCTCCAGCGCCTGATGGCAGAGCATCACCAGATAGAGCAGGACCACTGTGATGTTCTGGTGCTCGAAGTTCGCCTGCAGCGGCTTGGCGACGGCGAGCAGCGATATCACCGCGACTCCCCAGCTCCACCGCCGTCCCGCGTATGCGAGGCACCACACCACGCACCACACGTTGAAGACCGCCCAGATCGCCTGGGCCGCCGCCATCGACCACCGGGCGATGAGGGCGAGAGGCGTCAGGGCGAAGAGGGCGAACGGGGGCCAGTAGACGCCTTTTTCAGGGTTCTGGCCATAAAGGGGAAGGCCTCTGAGGAGACGGTCACTTTGAAGGATTTCCTGGACCAGATCGCCGCCGCGATGGATGCCGACGGGAATGACCACGGCCGCGTAGACGAGGGCGAGACCGAGCAGTGTGTTGCGCTCGCGGGTGGTCAGGGGCCTGAGGGTCATTCCTGAGCCCGGGGGACGGTGGCGACGAGGGCCAGCAGGAGCAGTGAGCCGATCGTGTCGTTGTGACCGGCGATCCAGGCGATGGTGTGCGGCCACGGGATTTTCGCGAGGTACCCGGACGTGAGGACCCCGGCGATCACCCAGGACGCCGTGCGCCACCAGGGGCGGCCCGGTTCAAGGGTGGCGATCCCGAACACCCACAATGGGTAGGCCAGCGTGAAGGTGTGCAGCCAGCCGATGGGGGAGAGCAGGCAGGCCGCGACGAGGACGATGCCGACGTCGGCGAACGCGGAACTGGGAAGTCGGAATGCGGAACCTGCTGATCCCGGTTCCGCGTTCCGCGTTCCACGCTCCGCGTTTCGCCGAAGCGCCCACCACACCAAGGCCAGGAGCGCCAGATGCGCGACCACGACGGCGACGATGTTCCCGTCGAGCGCGTAGACCAGGCGCGAGAGCTTCTGCATGCCGAGCGCAGCGACCGCCGCTCCCTGGTAGGACGTCGCCTGGAGATCGAGCCGCACCCAACGCGTGATCGCCTGTGCCGCGCCGGCGACCCCATATGGCAACATCGAGGCGTAGGTCAGGAGCAGTGTGCCAACCGCCGCGACCCCAAAGGCCTTCCACTTCTTTCGGAATGCGAACAGCAGGATCAGCAGGCCCGGAAACAGCTTGAGGGCCGTCGCGAGCGCCACCCAGACCCCGGCGCGACGTTCGTTCCCCTCGAAGTCGTCTGCCGCGGCGATCGCGAGTGCGAGCAGGGGCGCGTTGATGTTGAGGTGCTGGAAGTTGTACTGGATCGGCAGGGCCACGGCGAGCAACGCGAACGTCATGGCCCGCCCGCCGAAGCGGCGCGTGCGCCACAGGCTCCAGGCGAGGCAGAGGACCGAGAACGCCGCCCAGCACCCCTTCGCGAAGGGGACCGACAGACGCGCGATCAGGGCGAAGGGCGCGATGGCGGCGAGCGCGAAGGGAGGCCACCAGACGCCCTGGTTCTGCGGCGCCAGGTACACGGGAAGGCCGCGCAGCAGGAGGTCGCTCTGCGCGAACTCGCTCGCGATATCCTCGCCCTTGTGAACGGCGAGCGGAATGGTGACGACGGCGTACAGCAGGATGGCGGCAAGCAGGATCCGCCGGCCGCGGACGGTCAGCTCCGCCATAGCCCGTAGGCGAGAAGTCCCCAGCCGACGATGAGCGCCACGCCCCCGAGGGGCGTCACTGCTCCCCACCACCCCGTCCCCGTGAGCGCCAGGAGATAGAGGCTCCCGGAGAACACCACAGTGCCCCCCGCGAAGCACCAGCCCGACGCGCGGAGCGGTCCAGAGGGCCGGCGTTCGAGCAGGAGAGCGACGGCAATCAGGGCGAGGGCATGATACATCTGGTAGCGGGCGCCCGTTTCGAATACGGAGAGCAGGTCGGGAGACAGCCGCCCTCGGAGGCCGTGGGCGCCGAACGCCCCAGCCATGACCGCCAATCCGCCGAACATGCCGCCCAAGACCCCCAGGGGTCTACTCATCCAGGCGGCGTCCCGAGATCTCGATCCGGCGGACGCGCTCGAAGCGCCCGCTCGACCCGATGAAGGAGTTCGCGAACCACCCCGTCACGCTGACCACCAGGGCGCCCAGGATCGCGCTTCCCAGCGTCGCGACGTGGAAGCCCGGTACGATCGCGGCGGCAAAGGCGAAGCTGAGCCCGTTCACGACGAGGAGGAACAGGCCGAGCGTGAGGAAGGTGATGGGGAGGGTGAGGATGACGAGCAGGGGTCGAACGATGGCGTTCACCAGTCCCAGCACGAGCGCCGCGATCACCAGGCTCGCCCAGCCGGTCACGGTGATCCCGTGCACGACGTTCGCGGCGAGCCACAAACCCAGCGCCGTGATCAGGAGCCGGGTGATGAATCCCCTCACTTGTTCCTCCAGGCTTCGAGGTTGCGCTCGATCTGGCCCGAATGTTTTTCCAGGTGTTCGGCGTACACCTGCAGCCACCGCTCGGCGTTGTAGGGGCCCGATTCGGGGTGGACGCCCGCCCGCTGCCAGTCGGTCTCCGTCATGCGCCGGAGCAGGGGCAACGTATTCGCCCGGACCGCGATGACGGCCGCCATCGCCGGTTCGACCGGCAGCGTGTGGTAGTCGAGCGCCTCCGCCCAATGCGCCTGGTCGTACGCCTGGATTCTGGTGTTCGCTTCCGTGAGCAGAAAGCGGATCCGGAGCATGGCATTGGATTCGGAATCCCCGCAGTGCACGATCACTTCGTGCGCGGACCAACGGCCGGGACCCGGACGCCATTGGCGCGCCTCGGCGGGCACTTTGGCCCACGCGGCGGCGAGGAGGGCGGGACCACGTTCGTAGCGATCGATCAGGGCGGCGCGTTGGGCAGCGGTCAGCGGCACGGGCACTCCCGGGGAGGGGGACGCCCGAAAGGTAATCAGGGCTTCCGGACGCCAGCTTTCCCGGCCCAGAACTGCGCGGTCGTCCCCTGAGTCACCTGAATGTCCGTGGCCTGGTCGAACAGGACGGTGCCATGAAGGGAATCCCGGCCCCAGAAGCTGACGGACGCGCCGGCGAAGGGTCCCAGGTTATCGGGCCAGCCGAAGATCGTGGCATGCTCCGGCACGCCGAACCAGCTCACCGCCAGCGTCTCCGCGGGCACGGTGAAGATCATGCGGCCGGAAAGGTGGCATTCCTTGTTGAACATGACGGTGTCGGTGTCGAGCGCGAACGACGCCAGGTGAAACCGGTCGCCTATCTGCGTGAGCGTGAGGGTGTCGCCACGCGCGACCGCCCACTGCCCGACGTACCGCTCCGAATAGCGCCGGATGTTCTTGAAATCCGTGGTGCGGCAGGGGGACCCCGGCGCGCACCCGACCGCCAGCAGACCGACGATCAGGGCCGGTGCGCCGCGGGACTTCACGGCGTCGTGTCGCCTCGGACCTGAGTGCTGGTGGTGTCCGCGGCCCGCATGGCTGCTCCCACGGCCTGGTGACCGGGGATGCTGGATCGGGCCAGGGCACTGTCCCGCTGGCGCTCGGTCAGCGTGTCCCGCGGCGCCTTGGCGGTCGCGTTCGAGCCCCCGCCGCACGCGGCGGCGCCGAGCAGGAGGGCCAGGATGACGGCGCGGGTCATGCGGGGAGTCCCTTCTTCATCACGGTTTCCATCGCATCGCAGAACCGGTCGACCTCGGCGAGCGTCGTATAGACGTTCGGCGTGACACGGATGCAATGGAACTCCGGATGATTGATGGGCGTCACGATGATCCGGTGCTTGTCCCAGAGGTAGCCGACCACCTTGCCGACATCCAGCGCCCCCGGCGTGAACGACGCCAGGCCGCACGACTGGGCCGGATCGGTGGACGTCAGGATTTTCACGCCGGGCAGGGGCGAGAGCCGCTGGAACCACCGGTCCCGCAGGAACCTGAGCCGCGCCGCCTTCCGCTCGGCGCCGATCTGCTGGTAGAACGTCACGGCCTCGGAGACCGCGTTGTGGTTCGCGGCGGGGTGGGTGCCGATTTCCTCGAACTTCCGGATGTTGCCGTTCATCTCGGGTGGCGCGGCCATGAGGGGCCAGATGTTCGGAATCTTTTCCTTCCGGACGTACAGGAAGCCGGTCCCGATCGGGGCCGTCAGCCATTTGTGCAGGCTGGTGCCGTAGTAGTCGCAGTCGAGCTCGTCACGCGTGAACGGGAACTGGGCGAAGGCATGGGCGCCGTCGACGACGACTTCGATCCCCTTCGGACGCGCGAGGCCCATGATCTTCTTGATGGGGAAGATCTGTCCGGTCAGGTTCGTGATGTGGCAGACGTGGATGACCTTGGTCTTCGGCGTGATCCCGGCGGCAAAGCGCGCCACCAGATCGTCCGGCGATGAGGGCGGTACGGGGAACGTGATCTGCTTCAGAACGATCCCTTCGCGGCGGACCCGCTGCTGCCAGGTCGTGATCATCCGCGGGTAGTCCTGCGTCGTGGTCAGGACTTCGTCGCCCCGATTCAGGGGCATGCCTAACTGAACGTTCTCGAGCGCTTCGCTGGCGTTCCGCGTGATGGCCATCTCTTCCGGGTCGCACCCGAAGGTCGCGGCCAGGCGGCTCCGCACCGCCTCGATCTCCGGTTCCAGCACGCCCCACATGTTCATGGCCGGCGCGTTGTTGGAGAATTCGATGTACCGGCGCAAGGCGTCCTGGACCACCCTGGGACTGGGTGCCACGCCGCCGTTATTGAGGTTGACCAGCGAGCGGTCGACGTCGAACGCCTGCTGAATCGTCACCCAGAAGTCTTCGTCCTCCGCGATCGCGGCCGCGGAACGGCCCTCGACGCGCGGCATCACCCGCTGGAGGTGGCGCAGGGCGTCGTTGCGGAGCGAGGGAATGGTGGCGGAGGCTACTCCGATGGAGCGCAGGAAGTCGCGACGTGACGACACGGTCGGATCTCGGGGTGATTGACCAGACAGGAATACAACGAAAAATCCCGTCCGGCTAGAGCCGGGCGGGACTTTTCATGGGGGAACGGTGGTGCGCGAACTAGACGTCTAGTTGTCAGAGGCTCAGGAGGACCCCGATGGCCGCCAGGGCCACGAACGGCCCCACGAAGTTGTTGAGCCACTCCAGGGACCGCCCCACCATGATGAACATCTTGAACAGGAGGAGGCGATTGGCGTCCGACAGGGGTTGGCCGTTCCCGTCGGTGATGGTGGGAACCACCGTTTCGCGGAGCCCGCTGGCGGTAATGATCGCGAACACATTGCCGTCGACTTTCACGGTCGCCTGCAGGTTTTCAGTGAGGGAATCGACCGTGCCGCCGCCATTCAGGGCGATGGAGTGTCCCCCCACCTGATAGTCGAAGTTCAGGGTGACCGTGTGCGACGTGTCGGACGTCGTCGTGATTCCGAAGGAGAAGTCCAGGTGGGCGTTGTCGGCGGCGTCGGCGAACTGCTCCGTGATCGCGCAGCTCGATCCGGTGACGGCGTACGAGATCGAGAAGTCCAGCTCACGGGTGGAGTTGCGGATGAACCCCGAGGCCGTGAGCGTGAAGCTCGAGAGCGTGCCGGACCCCGTCACCGTGTAGTCGATGTAAGTGAAGGTGGCGCTCGCGACCACGACTTCGAGACTCTGTGCGCTCGCGGTGCTCTTGTCGATCAGGTCGAGGTGCCCGACCTGCACCAAGGGCTTCGCGATGTGTCCGTCGAGCCCCACGGCATACAGCTCGAAGCGAATGCCGTTCGCCGGCGCGCCCGTGCTGTCGGACAAGACGTACTTGGCCTGCGCGGTGTCCCAGACGAAGGTCTTGCCGAGCAGGGAGTCGGGCAGGATCGCCTCGGTCCCCGTCATCGCGTTCTTCAACACCTGGATCGCCGCGCCCATTTCCGGACCCGAATTCGGACCCGGGAGGCGGGGAGCGGTGGCCTTGAGCAACGCGCCGATGTGCCCGAACGGCGCCGACGGGGCGCCACCGGCATTGAAGGCTTCGGTGACGACGAGGAAGCTCTGGACGGCCGGCGTCTGGAAGGTGCTGTCGACCCCGTTGAGCGATGCCAGCGCGGCCGTGGGATCGAGCGGCTTCGGGGCGGTGGCGTCTTTGCTGCACGCGGCGGCCGCCAGCAGCAGGACGGCGGCACCGGCGATTCGTTTACGGATGGGGGACATGTTCAATCCTCGAGCTTGGGTGAGGCAGGAAACCGGAGGACCTAACTATTCAGGACGGCGAGGCGGCGGCTCGGTGACGTGGCGCACCTGGTGGCGGCCAGGGCGATCACTCCTCCCCCCAGAAGGCGGCCTTCCCGGGTGTACAGCGCGCCGGATTGACCGGGCGTGATGGCGCGAACCGGTTCCTCGAGGGCCAGGGTCAGGTGGTCACCCTGGGTCGTGAGGACGACGGCCGGCACCGCGGCCGCGCGATAGCGGCACTGCACCCACACCCGGGCGTCGGCCGCGAGGGGTTCCGCGATCCAGTTGACCTCTTCGAGAATCACCTGGTGCCCGAGCAGCTCGTCGGCGGGCCCGATGACGACCTCGCGGGTTTCGGGCCTGATCGCCGTCACGAACATGGGCACCGGGAAGCCGCCGGGAAGTCCGCGCCGCTGTCCGACGGTGAACCGGGCGAATCCGGCGTGAGCGCCGAGTACGGTGCCATCGCGCGTCACGAAGTCGCCGGGGGAGAGCGCCGGCGCGTCGGCGGGGAGGCGGCGCTCCAGCACCTTCACGTAGTCATCGTCGGGTACGAAACAGATCTCGACGGACTCGGGTTTTTCGGCGGTGACGAGACCGAGCTCACGGGCGCGGGCCCTGGTCTCCGCCTTGGTGAGCGCGCCGACGGGCGTCAGCATGCGGGCGACCACTGACCGGTCGATGCCCCAGAGGAAATAGGTCTGGTCCTTGCTGCGGTCGCGGCCCCGGTGCAGCTCCCCGGACCGCGCCACCGCATAATGCCCGGTGGCCAGGTAACGGCAGTCGAGCGCGTCGGCGTGGAGGAGCAGGTCGCGGAACTTGGTGAACGAGTTGCACCGGACGCAGGGGATGGGCGTGCGGCCCGCCGCGTACTCGGACACGAAGTTCCCGATCACGTCGCGCCCGAACCGGTCTTCGAGGTTCAAGACGTAGTGCGGGATGCCCAGGCGGTTGGCGACGAGCTTGGCGTCGGTGATGGAATCGAGCGAGCAGCAGGGACGGTCGGCGACCTCGTCGCCGTAGCAGAACAGCTTCAGCGTGGCGCCGATGACTTCGTAGCCCTGCTCGACCAGAAGCGCGGCCGCGACCGAGGAGTCGACACCCCCCGACATCGCGACCAGAACCCGTTCAGGCACGTCCCAGGGCTCCGGTCAGGGCGCGAACCTTCGCCACCACCTTCGGCATGGCTTCGATGAGCGCGTCGACGTCTTCGGTGGTGGACTCGCGTCCGAGGGAGAAGCGGAGTGCGGCACTGCCCATGTCCCGGGCGATCCCCATCGCGGTGAGCACGTGGGAGGGGTCGACCGATCCGGTGCTGCACGCGGAGCCACCGGAGCAGGCGATTCCCGCGAGATCCAGGTGCATCAGGAGTGCTTCGCCGTCGGCGCCCGGGATTGAGAACGACACGGTCTGCGGCGCGCGGGGGGCGTTCCTGCCGTTCACCACCGCGCCCTCCACCACGGCCAGGAAGCGCGCTTCGAGGTCATCGCGCAGCTTCGCCACGCGGGCCGCCGTCGTGGCCTGTTCCTTGGCCGCCAGCTCCGCCGCCCGTCCGAGCGCCACGATGCCGGGGACATTCTCGGTGCCGGGCCGGATGCCGAACTGCTGGCCGCCGCCATGGATGATCGCTTCCAGAGCGTGGCGGTCGCGCACGATGAGCGCGCCGATGCCCTTGGGGGCGCCGATCTTGTGGCCGGAGATGGTCAGGAAAGTGACGGGAACTTCCGCGAGGTCGACGGGAACTTTGCCGAACGCCTGAACGGCGTCCGAGTGGAACGCGACGCCTGCCTCGCGACATCGGGCCGCGAGCTTCGCGATCGGCTGGACGGTCCCGACCTCGTTGTTCACCCACATGACGCTGACGATGGCCACCCCGCGCCGGAGAGCGTCCTCGACCGCGCGCTCGTCCACGAGGCCGTCCGAGTCCACCGGCAGGATGATCTCGTCCCCCCCGAGGTGCTTCACCGCGTGGGCGGCGGCGAGGACCGCCTTGTGTTCGGTGGCCGAGACGGCGACGCGGAAATGGCCGCCATGATCCTTGGCCGCGAGGGCCGAGCCGATGATGGCGAGGTTGTCCGCCTCGGTGCCACCGGAGGTGAAAATGACCTGGTTGGGTTCGACGTGGAGCGCTTCCGCGACGCGCCGCTTGGCTTCTTCCACGCCCGCCCGCGCCGCCCGGCCCACGCGATGGGCGGAGGACGGATTCCCGAAGGCCTCGACGCCGAGGTAGGGGAGCATGGCTTCCAGGACCTCGGGGCGCACCGGAGTGGTCGCCGCGTGGTCGAGGTAAACCGAGCGCTTGGCAGCGGTCATGGGGAAAATCTATCGACTAGAGGGACTGGACGCCAAGTGAGAGGACGTCGTCCACCGCCACGGTCTCCTGCGTGAAGTACGGCTCGCCGTAGGGGCGCCGGATGAGCGATCCGTAGTGGGCGGACTGCACCTGAATCAGGTCGTAGAGGTGCTGCCCGGTGGGGTAGATCTCTCCGGCGGCCTGAGCCCCGTCGAATTGCGACGCGTAACAGCGGATGGCCTTCATCTTCGTTTCGAAGACATCCGAGATGTCGACCACGAAGGACGGCTTCACCGTGTCTTCGCGGTAGGCGAGCGCGTACAGAATCTTGTGGGGCCGGTGCGGCTCTCCTGACGCCGGATACTTCTTGAGGCCGGCGAGGTAGCAGGCGTCGCGTGCCAGCTCCGAGGCGATGCGGTGATCCGGATGCCGTCCGATCGGGAAGGGCAGAATCACCACCCGCGGCCTGGTCCTCCGGATCAGCTCGATCACGGTCTTTCGTGAGGGATCGTCGTTGTAGATGTGTGCGTCGGGGAGGCCGGCGTTCAACCGTACGTGGACACCCAGCACCCGCGCCGCCCGCTCCGCTTCGGCCGCCCGTATCGCCGCGTCGCCGCGTGTGCCCATCTCTCCTTGCGTCAGGTCCACGATGCCCACGCGTGCCTTCTGCGCGGTCCTGGCCAGCGTCCCCCCACAGGTCAGCTCGACGTCGTCGCGGTGGGCGGCGATGGCGAGGAGATCGACGGTTTCGATCGTGTCGGTCATGGGATGGAATCTACCGAAAGGCGTGGGGAGGTGGGGGTGTGGTACCATCGTCCCACGTCCCACCTCCCACGCCTTTACTCGTATCTCAGCGCTTCGACCGGATCCAGCCTGGCCGCGCGTTGAGCTGGGAGCACACCGAAGATCAGGCCGATCAGCACCGACACCAGACAGGCCACCAAGGCACTCCAGACCGGCACACCCGAGTCGAAATGCAGGACCAGCTTGATGACCTGTCCGAACACCAGGCCGATGAGGATGCCGACGAGGCCCCCGAGGAGCGTGAGGGTCGACGCCTCGATCAGGAACTGCCACAGAATCTCGACGCGTGTGGCGCCGAGGGCCTTCCGGACCCCGATTTCCCGCGTCCGGTCCGTGACCGAGACCATCATGATCGCCATGACGCCGATCCCACCGACCATCAACGCCACACTGGACAGGGCGACCATCACCAGGAAGAACGTACTGGTGAAGCTGTTGAAGATGTTCAGAATCTGATCCTGGGTGAGCAGATCGAAGCTGTTGGGCGCGCCGGGCCCGAGGCCGCGGGAGCGGCGCAACGCGGTGGTCACCTCGTCTTCCGCCTCACCGACGGTCACGCCGCCGACCGGCTTCACCACGATCCACAACGCGTTGGTCTGGTCGTACCGGAAAAAGCGGCGCGCCGTCTCGAAGGGCATGATCGCGCCGATCTGCTGGGAGGGCGGCTGAAAGATGTTCGCGGGATTCTGATAAATCCCCACGACCTCGAGGGAGTTCCCGCCGACACGGACGAACCGTCCGATGGGATCGATGCGCCCGAAGAGCTTGTCGGCGGGGGCACGTTCGAGTACCACCACCGGCGCGCCGCTCGCTTCTTCGGACGACGTGAAGAACCGCCCTTCGAGCAGCTCGCCTCCCTGGATCTCCATATAGTGGCTGTCGGCTCCGAACTCGGTCATGAGCTGCGTGCGCTCACCCTGGAACTCCATCTTGTTGAACAGCTGCACCCACATGCCGGCGTAGCCGATTCCTGGGAGTCCCGCGACCAGTTTGGCCTCGGCCGGCTTCAACACCGGCCGGATGCGTACCTCCTTGGGGAGTTGATCCGGGTTCAGCGGCGTTTGCGAGAAAAAGCGCATCACGTAGAACGTCGTAGGGCCGGCGACCTCGATGGTGTTGATGATCTGGTCGCGGATACCCTGCACGATCGACGCCATCCCCATCACCGTGGCGACGCCGATCACGACCCCCAGGATGGTGAGACCGGAGCGCAACTTGTTGCCGCGGAGCTGATCGACGGCGATCTGCCAGCCCTCCGAGACCGAATGGAGTCTCATTCGGCCCGGAGCGCGTTGATGGGATCCAGGCGCGCCGCGCGGGTCGCGGGGTACACCCCGAAGACCACACCCACCCCGGCGCCGAGTCCGAGCGCCAGGAATACGGACCAGAGGGTGACCCGCGCGGGCAGGGGGGTGACCAGCTCGACCAGGGTGGCCAGGCCCCCGCCGGCGAGCAGCCCGAGCAGGCCGCCGAGCAGGGCGAGCGTGACGGATTCCGCCAGAAACTGGTTCAGGATGTCGCGCCGCGTCGCACCCATCGACTTCCGGATGCCGATCTCACGGGTGCGCTCGTTGACGCTCATCAGCATGATGTTCATGATCACGATACCGCCGACGACGATCCCGATCGCGACGACGACGGGCACCACCGTGAACAGGACCCGGGTGAGATTCTCCCAGAAGGTCACGAACGCGTCCGACGTGCTGACCGAGAAGTCATCGGCCTGCGACGGGCGCAGCCGATGCGCGATGCGCATCGCCTCCTCGGCGCGCTGCATGGCCGGCTGTACCGCGGCCGCGTCCGTCATTTTCACGGAGATCACCGTCGTCTTCCGGCGTCCGTACAGGGACTCGAAGGTCGAGTAGGGCATCATCACGAAGCCGTCTTGGGAGATGCCCAGGACCGTTCCCTTCTTCGCGACCACACCTTTCACCGTGAACTGCTGGCCCATGATCCGGAGCTTCTTGCCGACCGCGAAGTCCGGGTCACCAAAGAGCTTGTCGGAGATGTCCCAGCCCAGCTCGATCACGGGCCGGCGTTCGCGGTCGTCGACATCGGTGAGCGGGTCTCCCGCCGCGAAGGTGTAGTCCTGCACCACCTGGTAGGAGGCGTTGACCCCGAACATCTGGACGTCCCCGACCGTCTTGTCTCCCCACACCACGTCGGCCTGGGGGGTGGGCCATCCGGACTGCAGGCCCACGGCGAAGGCGTCCGGGATGGCGCGCTCGACGATGGGCACGTCCTCGGGAGCGATGATGGGGCGCCGCTGAATCGCTTTCCACTCTTCGTCATCGATCAGGCCACCGGCGAGGGGCGTGCGGCGGACCTGAAACGCGTTGACGCCCACGATGGCGCCGCCGATGCGGTCCCGGACGTAGGCGTTCATCCCCTGGATGATGGCGACGACGGCGATCAGGAACGCGAC
>DASUBP010000028.1:0-4731 GCA_035763205.1 Gemmatimonadales bacterium | reverse complement strand
GGACGCGGCGAAGCACGTGTCGGGAGACGTCGGATTCCTGGTGCAAGGGACCCTCTATCCGGACGTCATCGAGTCGTCTTCTCCGAAGGGTGGTCCGTCGGTCACGATCAAGACGCACCACAACGTCGGCGGCCTGCGGCCGGATCTCCCCTGGAAGCTGGTCGAGCCGTTGCGGGAGCTCTTCAAGGATGAGGTCCGGCAGGTCGGCCGCGAGCTGGGGCTGCCTGAGGAGATCGTCGGCCGGCACCCGTTCCCGGGTCCTGGTCTCGCCATCCGCGTGCTGGGCCCCGTCTCCGAGGAGCGGCTGGCCATCCTCCGGAAAGTGGACGCGATTTACATCGAAGAGATTCGCGCGGCGGGCCTCTACGACCAGATCTGGCAAGCGTTCGCGGTGTTGCTGCCGGTGAAGTCGGTCGGTGTAATGGGGGATGGCCGGACCTACGATCACGTCGTGGCGTTGCGCGCCGTCACCAGCCGGGACGGCATGACCGCCGACTGGTTCCCGTTCCCGTACGACACGCTGGCGCGTATCTCGAGCCGGGTGATCAACGAGGTGCGAGGCGTGAACCGGGTGGCCTACGACGTCAGCTCGAAACCCCCGGCGACGATTGAATGGGAATAGGGAGGAGGGAAGAGGGAGGGGTCGCAGTCTCGGATTGAGGACTCTCCACGTGCTTGACTTCGCCCCCTCCCTCCTCCCCGCTCCCTGTCACTTCAGATCTTCTTTTCTTCGAGCAGCTGCAGAAACTCCGCCGGCGTGTTGAGCTTCGCGAGTCTTTCGGGGACATCCGGCTCCTTCGCGAACTGGGCGATCTTGCCGAGCACGGGCAAGTACTGGTTGGAGACTTCGAGCGGAGGAGCGACGATCAGGAAGAAGTAGTGCACCGGCTTGTCATCGATGGCCTTGAAGTCCACCCCTTCGAGCTTCCTTCCGAACGCGACGCGCAGCTTCGACACCACCAGTGACCGGCAGTGGGGAATGGCGATGTTCTGGCCGATGCCGGTCGATCCCAGCGTCTCGCGCCGCTTCAGCATCTTGAAGAGCATGGCGTCTTCCTTCTCCTCGAGATGGAGAAGTCCGACCAGCTCCTTCAGAACATCATCCTTGTCGGCGCTGGCGAGATGCAGATTGATGGCGTCTTCGGCGAAAAACTCACGCAGATGCACGGGGCCGTCACTCCGTTTTCAAGCACGAATCAGTGATGTCGGGACCGGAACGTAGCCGCGAGTTGCTCGCCATGCAACCTCCCATTACGTTGCAGGACATGGACTTCCCGTACCCGACCGGGCACGCCGTGCCCCTCTACCTGGCGCCGATGGCAGGCGTCTCCGAAGGACCGTTCCGGCAAATCTGCCGGCGCTTCGGGGCGGACGTCGTCGTGTCGGAGTTCGTCTCGTCGGTCGGGATTTCCCTGGGGATCGAGCGGGTGCTGGCCGACATGCGGTTCGAGCCGGTGGAGCGGCCGATCGGCATCCAGCTGTACGGTGCCGATGCCGGGGTCATGGCGCGCGCCGCGGGGATGGTGACGGAGCTGTTTCACCCTGACTTCATCGACATCAACTTCGGTTGTCCCGTCAAGAAAGTGGTCCGCAACAACGGCGGGTCCGGGTGCCTGAAGGACATGTCGCTGGTGGGCAGCATCATCAAGGCCGTGAAGGGCGCGACGCACCTGCCCGTGACGGTGAAGATCCGGAGCGGCTGGGACGAAGCACAGCGTGACCCTGTGAGCATCGCGCTTCGCTGTCAGGAGGCCGGCGCCCTCGCGCTCGCCCTGCACGCCCGGACGCGGACCCAGATGTACACAGGAGAGGCCAACTGGGACGAGATCGCTCACGTGGTCGACGCGCTGGACATTCCGGTAATCGGCAACGGGGACATCGAAACGGCCGAAGACATCCTCGCGATGCACCGGCACACGAACTGCGCCGGCATCATGATCGCTCGCGGGACGTTCGGCAATCCGTGGATCTTCGAACGCGGCCACGCACTGCTGGAAGGCCGGGTGCCCCCTCCGGTGCCCACCGCCGAAGAGCGGTTTGCCGTGGCGCTCGATCACGCCCAGCTCGCCCTGCGTCTCCAAGGGGACACCCGGAAGACGGCGCTCGAGTTCCGGAAGCACCTGGGGTGGTACACCAAGGGGCTCCGGGGCGCGGCCGAGCTGCGCCAGCGGCTCTTCGCGATCGAATCGATGGCGGAGGCCGAGCGGCTGTTCGCGGCATACTTGGAGGAGTCGGAGGTCGAGGCGGCGGCGTGAACCTGAAAGACGTAGACGGCCTCATCGAGCGCCTGGCCTTCGCCTCGATCGATCACCTCCGGCCCCAGACTCAGGGGCATCAGGAGGTGATTCTGTGTCAGGGGAAGACTCCCGAGCAGACGGTCGCGATCGCCGAGCGGTTGGCCGAGAGAAGCGGAAGCTTCCTGGCGACCCGGGCGGAGCCTGCACACCGGGACGGGTTGATCGCGCGGTTCCCCAAAGCTGAAGTGAACGAGCTGGGGCGGGTGGTCTATCTCGCGCCCGATCCTGAGCCGGCACCCACCGGGCGAGGCACCGTACTCATCATCACTGCGGGGACCGGAGATCTGCCGGTGGCCGAGGAATCCGCGGTCACCGCCCGGGCATTCGGGAACAAGGTCGAACGCCTGACCGACGTCGGTGTCGCCGGCATCCATCGCATCCTGACTCAGACGGAATTGCTTCGGAACGCCTCGGTCATCATCGTGGTCGCCGGCATGGAGGGGGCGCTGCCCTCGGTCGTCGGCGGTCTCGTGAAGTGCCCGGT
This sequence comes from Gemmatimonadales bacterium, assembly GCA_035763205.1. Taxonomy (GTDB): domain Bacteria; phylum Gemmatimonadota; class Gemmatimonadetes; order Gemmatimonadales; family GWC2-71-9; genus 40CM-2-70-7. The sequence goes on along the minus strand of DASUBP010000028.1, from coordinate 1,950 downwards.
CATCGCGGTCCCCACCAGCATCGGCTATGGCGCGTCCTTCGGCGGGGTCGCCGCGCTCCTCGGCATGTTGAACTCCTGCGCCTCGGGTGTCACCGTGGTCAACATCGACAACGGCTTCGGCGCGGCGGCCGCGGCGAGCCGCATCAACCACACGTGAATCAGAAGGTCCGCTGGCTCGGGCGCGGGTTGGTCGTGCTCGGGTTGGCGGTCGTCGTCTTCTCCATTCTTCACGCGTTCCACTGGGCCCTCATCAGCGGGGTCGGGGGCACCCTCGTCGGTATCGGGATGCTCTTGTCCGCCGCGGAGCGGGGCTGGCGGAGCGAGTCGGGGGTCACCGGCGCACCCATCGCGGACTTCGACCACCTCACGGACCTCGTGCGGAGAGCACATCAGGCGCGTGGGTCCTGGATCGTGGGAACGCGGGAAGGGGATCTGACGGCGGGCGTCGCGGATCTCGAAGACCATGAGCGGGACCGTGGGTACGCGCTGGCACAGCTTGCGGCGGTGAACGAACGGCCGCACGTGTCACGCGAAGGCGATGGAACCTACGTCGCGGTGGGAGCCTTCCCGTATGGGGCGGCGGTGTTGCTGGGGCCGGGGAAGGGCGGTGTGGTCGCCACCGACGCGGTCACGGAAGACCTGCGCCGCCTCGTGGCCTCCCTCGCGCAGGTCGAGGCTGACTGGGCCCAGGGAGACCGGGTCGCGCGGCAGCTCGCGGCGCTCACCGCACCGGGTCAGACGTTGGAGGCGGTGGCGACGGCTGCCGCCCGGCTCACGGAGCAGATTTCGGGGCAGGGAGCTGTCGTCGTGATCCAGGAGTCCTCCACGCGGGCCCTTCGCGTGCGGGGCGTGTCTCCTCATGCCGACCCCCGGTTGCTCTTCCTGGTGGTTCCTGAGGACTCTCCCGCGGGCCGAGCCGTCGCCACGGAGCTCCACGTCGTGGGCGGCCCTGGTGAAGATGTTCTGGGGCCCGGGATGCCGGAGCGGCGCCAGCGCGACCGCATGGGTACGGCCTTCCCGCTGATGGACGGCGGTCATTCGATCGGAGCCCTGGTGGTGATCGGCGCTCCCCTCGATGCCGGAAGCCCCAAGGCTGAGCAGGTGAACCGTCTGGTGGCGGAGTTGGGGTCGCGGCTGGGCGCGGTGCGGGCGGTGAACGAGGCCCAGGAGCGGGCGGTGAAGGACGCCCTCACCGGGCTGCATAACCGGCGGGAGTTCGACCGGCGGTTCGAAAACTACAAGGTCGAGGGCCTGAGCCGCCCGGCCGCCTTGATCTACCTCGACCTCGACCACTTCAAGCGGCTCAACGATTCACTCGGGCATCCCGCCGGAGACGCGGCGCTGGTGCACGTGGCGCGGATCCTCGAGCGGGAGACGCGCGGCGCCGACCTGGTCGCCAGGATCGGCGGCGAGGAGTTCGCGGTGTGGCTGCCGGAGACGACGTTGTCGAAGGCCATGGATATCGCCGAGCGCATGCGGAGGGCGATCGAGAATGGCGGGTGGCGGTGGGATGGGCAGGAGCAGCGTCTGACCGTTTCGAGCGGCGTCTCGGCCTGTCCGGACAGCTCGTCGAGTCTCGAGAACCTTCGGGCATTGGCGGATGCGGCGTTATACCGTGCCAAAGAGGCAGGGCGCAACCGGGTTGAAAAGGCGACGCCGTCCAAATAGGTTCGGGTAGTCGGGGGCGACAGGTTTCGACGGGTTCTGTGAGGGTGTCGCTGCGTGCCCAGGTTCTCAGTCACCTGGATAATCAACTGGGAAATTCACAACTGCCAATTCAAACCTGGCACTGGCTGCGTAAGCTTCGGCTTACCGGCTTGCGTGAGTGGCAGCCCGCCTGAGGCGGCGCTCACGTATCGCAAAGTCGGGCTGGCGTGATTTCGGGCCTCAAGAGATCGCGTAAGAGCTGGTAGAGGCTTGTCGCTGCTTGGGCCGGCGAGGCGCCTGGGC
>DASUBP010000027.1:0-7322 GCA_035763205.1 Gemmatimonadales bacterium | reverse complement strand
TCACCGCCTGGTCGGGCGCGTGCTGAAGCAGGGACCGATGCAGTTGTTGCAAAGACGCCCGCCCGATGGCAAGGCCGTCGGTGCGGGCGGAGGCGGAGGAAGGGCTCATATCTGGGAGCCCAACTTACAGGTTTGACTGGATGCGGCGCAACAGTTCGGCTTCGTCGATCACCGGAATACCGAGCGTTTTGGCCCGGTCGAGCTTCGACCCGGCGTCCGCTCCCGCAACGACCGCCGTCGTCTGCTTGGACACGGAACTGCCGACATGGCCGCCGGCACCGGTGATGAGGTCCGTTGCCGCCTTCCGGGAGAGCGTGGGGAGCGTGCCGGTGACGACGTAGGTCTGCCCCGCCAGGGGCGCCCCCTCCGCGGCGCGGGACTCCGGCTCGGCCAGGGTGAGGCCGGCGGCCTTCAGATGGGCGATCAGGTTCTGGTTGCGCCGCTCCCGGAAGAAGTGCCAGACCGCCTCGGCGATGGCGGGACCAATCCCGCGGATGGAGCCGATGACGTCCTGGGGCGCCTCCTCGAGCGCCTCCATGGTGCCGAACTGCCGCGCCAGAAGCTTGGCTCCCTGAGCGCCGACGTGCCGGATCCCGAGGGCGTAGAGTACTACCGAAAGGGGCTGGGTCTTCGTCGCGGCGATGGCGTCCACCAGGAGCTTCGCCGATTTCGCGGCGAAGCCCTCCAGGCCCCGCAGCTGGTCCATCGTGAGCCGGTAGAGGTCCGCGACATCCTGGATCAGTCCGGCGTCCAGGAAGGCCCGGACCCGCTCGTAGCCCAGCCCGCGGATGTCCATCGCCATGGCGAAATGGACGATCGATTCGAGCACCCGGCCGGGGCAGGAGACGTTGGGGCAGAACGACATCACTTCGTCCTGCGGATGTTCCACCTCCGACCCGCAGCGCGGGCACTTCTCGGGCATCTGGAAGGGGACTTCACTGCCGGTGCGCCGCTCGCGGACGGGGCCGAGGACCTGGGGAATGACCTCGCCGGCGCGGGTGACTTCCACCCAGTCGCCGATCCGGATGTCCCGCGCCGCGATCAGGTCGGCGTTATGGAGCGTAGCGTTGGAGACGGTGGCACCGCCGATGTCTACGGGTTCGAGCATGGCGAAGGGATTGAGCGCTCCCGTCCGTCCGACGTTGATCCCGATGTCGATCAGTTTCGTGATCTGCACCTCGGGCGCGAACTTCCGCGCGATGGCCCAGCGGGGCTCGCGATCCCCGACCACGCCCAGCTCGTCGTGCAGACGCCGCTGGTTCACCTTCACGACGACGCCGTCGGCACCGTAGTCGAGGGTGGGGAGGAGCGCTTCGAGTTGGGCGATCGCTTCCTGGGCCGCGGCCAACGTCGGCACCGTCCGGTGATGAGGCTCGACCGGGAATCCCCATTGCACCAGGGTGAGGAGCAGCTGCTCCTGCGTGTCGAACGGAAGGACGCTCCCCGGCGCCTCGACGTGGAAGCAGAACATCCGGAGCTTCCGGGACCGCGTGATCTTGGGGTCCAGCTGACGGAGTGAGCCCGCGGCCGAATTGCGGGGATTGGCGAAAGTCGGTTCGCCGGCGGCCTCGCGCTCCGCGTTCAGGGCCTTGAAACGGGAATTCTCGAAGTAGACCTCGCCGCGGACTTCCATGAGCTCCGGCCACCCCGAGCCCGACAGCTTGAGAGGGACGTCACGAATGGTCTTGAGGTTCGGTGTGATCTCTTCGCCTTCGACGCCGTTCCCACGCGTGGCTCCGGTGACGAGCAGGCCTTTCCGGTAGGTGAGACAGACGGCGGCGCCGTCGATCTTCACCTCCAGGGTGTAGCCGGCCTTGGTGACCTCGGGTGCCAGACGCGCGTTCCGCTCTTCCCAGGCGGTGAGCTCCGCCGGATCGAACGCGTTGTCCAGGGAGAGCATGGGGACCAGGTGGCGGTGCTTCCGGAAGGCGCTGGAGGGCTCCGCGCCGATCCGTTGGGTCGGAGAGTCGGGAGTCTGGAGCTCGGGGTGTTGGGCTTCGAGGGCCTGCAGCTCACGGAACAACCGGTCGTACTCGGCGTCGGACATCTCGGGGCGGTCGCCGACGTAGTACGCGCGGGCCGCCCGCTCGACGATTTGCCGCAAAGTGGCGGCGCGGGCCGCCGGGTCCGTCACCGGCCTTTGGCTTCTTCCTGAATGACGGCGAGCGCCACGCCGACCAGGCGGTCCAGCTCTTCCGCCGACGCCCGGGGCAGGGCGCCTTCGGCCCAGGCGCCCTGCCGCTGGCCGACCGCCTCCATCAGGCGCCGCAGGAAGGAGAGCAGGGCCACCCCTTCGAGCTCGATGTGACGCGCTTCCCTGCTCTCGGGGTCCCGATGCCGCTGGGCCAGCCGCTCGTAGCGATGGGCGTTGCGGAGGGACTGCGCCGTCAGAGAGGCTACGACCTGGACGAAACGGACATCCGAGTCCGAGAAGGTCGGGCCGTCACGGAAGGTGCGGAGGAAAATGGCGCCGATGGCCACGCCCCGCCAATTGATCGGCACCACCGTAATCGACTTCACCCGGCGGTTCACCAGGTCGGCGCGCACGTGCTTCAGGGACGGATCGTTCGCGGCATCCGGGATGAACACCGTCTCGGCGCCCTGGATGGCGCGCTTCAACTCAGGATAGCGCTCGAGGTCCACCACATAGTTGCGGATGGTGGGGTCTTCGTACGAAGCGACGAGCCGGACCGATTTTCCACCGCGTTCGGCCAGAAAAATCGAGCACCGGTCGAGACCGAACGCCTCGCCCAGCTTGCGGGCGATGGACTGCAGGATGTCGGTGAAGTGGAGCGTGCCGGAGACTTCCTTGAGGATCTCGATCACGGCGAGGAGATGCTTGCGCTCGTGCTCGAGCTCGGCGATCCGCGCGGCAAGGCGCTCGCCCTCTGCGTGGGTGAGTGCCGAGGAGATGGTCATGGCAAATAGTTTGGGGTCGCAACCCCGCTTCCGTCAAGGACTTAAATGTGACGCAAGCGGTCGTCGGCGTCGTCTTTCTTGCCGCTCTTCAAGTCCGCGAGGGCCTCGGCCGCCCACTTCTTGTAGGTCGGGTCCATCGGATCCCCGACCGGGAGCGCGGCAATCGACTCGAGCAGGGCGGTGGCCTGTGGAATGGAATCCAGATCCACATAGACCGCGGCGAGGGCCAGCCGGTGGTACACATGGGTGGGATTGTGCTTCACGGCGAGAGAGAGATACTTCACCGCGTCGTCCCAGTTTGCCCGGTCCATGAAACCGCCGCCGAGCAGGGCCTTGGCGAAGAACCGGGTGAGGCCGGAGAGTCGTTTCACTTCCGCGTTCCACTGACCCAGAATGTGTTCCGCGCCGTCGTGGGTGGAATCGAGCTGCAGCGTGTGCACCGCCTCGTCGTAGATGACCTTGGCGTACTTCACCCGCTCCTTCTTGCTCTTGGTCAGCGACAGCCGGCCCAGTACCAGGGCGAGCGCGAAGTGCCCGTTCTCACCGTTGGAGTCGGCCTGCACGGCCCGCTCGGCCCAGACGCGGCCGAGGGAGTACAGGGAGTCGCGGCGGGAGGCGAGGGAGTCACCGAGGAGCTGCTTCGCGACGTCGGCGATTTCCCGGGCGGCTTTCCAGTTGGCTTCGTAGGCGTTCGAGTCCACCTTCAGGGCGGCCTGGTACTGCGCGAGGGCGGCGGAAGACTGCAGGGCGGCCCGGAGCGAATCTCCCCGGGCGATGTGACTGGCGACGGTTTCCTGGGCAGCCAGTGTTCCGGTCAAGCACAGGGTCAGGAGCAGGGCTGAGCGCATCACCGGTCTCCGGCGGAGGAAGGGGTCAATGTTCGTCGTACCTCTCATTGAACGCAAGCGCGACGGCGCCGCCCTGTCGGCGGAAGAATGGTCCGCCCTTATTGCCGCATACACCGAAGGGCGCGTTCCGGACTATCAGCTCTCAGCGCTGCTCATGGCCGTGGTCTTTCGGGGTCTCGAGCGCCACGAGCTGGCCGCGCTCACGGACGCGATGATCGCCTCCGGGGACCGACTCTCGTTCGACGGCTGGAACACGCCGCGAATCGACAAGCATTCTACGGGCGGGGTCGGGGACAAGGTGTCGCTGATCCTGGCGCCCCTGGTGGCCGCGTGCGGTGTGGCGGTCCCGATGATGTCGGGCCGCGGCCTGGGGCATACCGGCGGCACCCTCGACAAGCTCGAAGCGATTCCCGGGTTCAAGACCGGTCTCTCCCTTGCCGAAGCCAAGGCGCAGGTGATGAAGATCGGGTGCGCGCTCATCGGCCAGACCCCGGAGATCGCGCCGGCGGACAAGCGGCTCTACGCCCTCCGCGACGTCACCGCGACGGTCGAAGCCATCCCGCTGATCGCCGCGAGCATCATGTCGAAGAAGCTGGCCGAGGGTCTGACCGGCCTGGTGCTCGACGTGAAGCACGGCAGTGGAGCCTTCCTGCCTCCGACGGAGAAAGGCCTGGAGCTCGCGAAGACCATGATCGCGCTGGGTGAAGACCGCGGGTGTCCCACCGTCGCGTTGCTCACGGCGATGGACCGGCCCCTGGGCCGGGCGTGCGGGAACGCGCTCGAGACCGAGGAGGCCATCCTCTCGCTGCGCGGCGAGGGCCCGGAAGACCTCATGGAAGTGACCTACGCGCTCGGCGTGGAGATGCTGCTGCAGGCGAAGGTCGAGACCACGGCGAAAAAGGCCCGCAAGAAGCTGGAGTCGGTGTTGGGGTCCGGCCTCGCGGCGGAAAAATTCGAGCAAATCATCGAAGCCCAGGGCGGGAACCCCAAGGCCGTCGAGGATCCCTCGGTGATGCCGCAGGCGGGGGCCGTCGAGGTCTTCATGGCCCCGGCCACCGGCGTAGTACAGCGGGTAGATCCCCGCATCATTGGGCGCGCGGTGGTGCAGTTGGGAGGCGGCAGAACCAAGGTCGAGGACACCGTGGATCCCACCGTCGGCTTCGTGATCACCGTGAAGCCGGGAGACAAGGTGCTGGCCGGGGAACCTATCGCTTCCGTGTTCGCGCGAGACCCCGCCGGGATCAAGCTCGGATTCGATGCGCTGACGCAAGCCATCGTGGTCGGCGACAAGCTCAAGGAAAAGCCGTTGCCCCTCATCTCCCACCGGGTGACCAAGACCGGCGTGGAGGTGCTCGGGAAAGCCGCTTCCTAGCCGCGGACCAGCTTCCGATACTTGAGCCGGTGGGGCCGATCGGCGTCGGCCCCCTTTCTCTTCACGAGATCGGCGTGGTAGTCCTGGAAGTTCCCCTCGAACCACTTCACCTCACCGTCATCTTCGAAGGCCAGGATATGGGTCGCGATCCGGTCGAGGAACCAGCGGTCGTGGCTGATCACCACCACACACCCGGCGAAGCGGAGCAGGGCGTCCTCGAGCGCGCGGAGGGTATCGACATCGAGGTCGTTGGTCGGCTCGTCCAGGAGCAGCAGATTGCCGCCACTCTTCAGGAGCTTGGCGAGATGCAGGCGGTTCCGCTCGCCGCCCGAGAGGACGCCCACCTTCTTCTGCTGATCGGCGCCGCGGAATCCGAAAGACGCGCAGTAGGCGCGCGCGTTCACGGAGCGCTTCCCGAACATCAGGTTGTCCTGTCCCCCGGAAATCTCCTCGTAGACCGTCCGGTCGGGGCTCAAGGCCTCCCGGCTCTGGTCCACGTAGGCGACCTGCACGGTCTGGCCGACGGTCAGTGACCCGCCGTCGGGCTTCTCCTGGCCCACCATCATCCGGAACAGCGTGGTCTTGCCCGCGCCATTCGGACCGATGATGCCGACGATCCCGCCGCGGGGCAGGGTGAAGTTCAGTTTCTCGAAGAGCAGGCGGTCGCCGAAGCCCTTGGTCAGATCCTTCGCGGTGACGACGTCGTCGCCGAGACGGGGCGGCACGGGAATGAGAATTTCGGCCGTGTCGTCCCGGCGCTGTTCCTCCTCCGCCGCGAGCTTCTCGTAGGCGGTGATGCGCGCCTTCGACTTCGCCTGACGGGCGCGCGGCGCCATCCGGATCCACTCGAGCTCACGCTCCAGGGTCTTCTGCCGGGCCGACGCCTGCTTCTCTTCGGTGGCGAGCCGTTTCTCCTTCTGCTCGAGCCACGATGAGTAGTTGCCCTTCCACGGGATGCCTTCGCCCCGGTCCAGCTCGAGAATCCAGCCGGCGACGTTGTCGAGGAAATAGCGGTCGTGCGTGACGGCGATGACGCAGCCGGGATAGGTGTGGAGATGGTGCTCCAGCCAGGCCACCGATTCCGCGTCGAGGTGGTTAGTGGGTTCGTCGAGCAGGAGCAGCTGGGGCTGGGTGAGCAGGAGCCGGCACAGCGCGACGCGGCGCTTTTCGCCGCCCGAGAGCTTGGTGACGTCGGCGTCGCCGGGGGGCAGGCGCAGGGCGTCCATGGCGACGTCGATCTTGTTGTCGAGCTCCCACGCGCCGGCGTGGTCGATCGCTTCTTGCAAAACGCCCTGCTTTTCGAGCAGGGCCGCCATGGCGTCATCGGACATCGGCTCCGCGAACTTGGCGGAGAGGTCGTTGAATTGGACCAGGAGGTCGCGGATGTGGGAGAGCCCCTCCTCCACGTTCCCGCGGACGTCCTTCCTGGGATCGAGGACGGGCTCCTGCTGGAGGAAGCCCACGGTGCAGCCGTCGGCGAGTTTGGCCTGGCCGAGGTGATCGTGGTCGATCCCGGCCATGATCTTGAGGAGCGAGCTCTTTCCGGCGCCGTTCGACCCCAGGATGCCGATCTTGGCGTCCGGGTAGAACGAGAGGTAGATGTCCTTGAGGATCTGGCGGGAGGGGGGTACGACTTTGCCCACCCCCACCATCGTGTAGATGTACTGCGGATTCGCCATGGGACTCGAGTGTTAGTGTGGCTTGTCCTTCGGAACGCCGGGACCCCAATCGCGGACGCTGTCAGGATCGGGGGCGTCACGCACTTCCGATTCGGCTTCCGCCAGCTCATCCCGGTCGATGTCGGGATTGGGCTTGGTGTCCGGATCGTCGCCGCCCCCGAAGATCAGCCAGGCGAGGGCAGCGAGAATCAGGATGACGACGGTGATGGCGGTGGCCATGGAGAAAGGTGCCAGGGATCAGGGGTGAGGGACCAGTGGGTCTGACCCCTGACCCCTGATCCCTGATCCCTCACACATCACACATCCAGATTCCTGACGAACTTCGCATTCTCCTCGATGAACTTCCGACGGGGCTCCACCTCGTCGCCCATCAGTGTTTCGAAGAGCTGGGAAGCTTCGAGCGCGTCTTCCATCGTGACCTTGAGGATGGTGCGCGCGGCCGGATCCATCGTGGTCTTCCAGAGCTGATCGGGGTTCATCTCGCCGAGCCCCTTGTAGCGCTGG
>DASUBP010000026.1:0-3508 GCA_035763205.1 Gemmatimonadales bacterium | reverse complement strand
AGTCTTCCACGGCCTGCCTCCCGACACCTTCACCGATTCGGTCGAGGTCGTCGTGGAAGGCCGCCTTCAGAAGGACGGCGTCATCCACGCCACCGACGTACTCGCCAAGTGCGGGTCGCGGTACGAAGCAGTCCCCAAGGCCTGATCCGTGACAATTCTCGGGAGCCTCGCGCTCTGGATCGCCTGCCTGATGGGCGTCTGGGGTGCGGCGACGGGTTTCGTGGGTGCCTCGACCGGGCGCATCGAGCTGCAGCAGAGCTCCCGGCATGCCGTGTTCGCGATGTGCTTGACCCTCCTGGTCGCGGTGTTCTGCGTCGAATGGCTCCTGTTCGCCCGTGACTTCAACGTCGAATACGTCGCCGCCTACACCAGCCGGAACCTCCCGACCTTCTACACCTGGTCAGCCCTGTATGCGGGACAGAAGGGAAGCCTGCTCTTCTGGGCGACCGTGCTGTCGATCTTCGGGTCCCTGGCGATGGTGCTCACGGCGCCCCGCCACCGGGTCTACCTCCCGTACGTGTCGGCGGTGGTGTGCGTCGTCGCGGTGTTCTTCCTGGTCGTCATGCTGGGCGCGGCCAACCCGTTTGAGCGCCTGCCCTATACGCCGGTGGACGGCCGGGGGATGAACCCGCAGCTGCAGAACCCCGGGATGGTCTTCCATCCGCCGATGCTCTACCTCGGCTACATCTCCATCACCATTCCATTCGCCTTCGCGGTCGCCGCGCTCATGTCCAAACGGCTGGACGTGGATTGGCTGGTGGCGATCCGGAAGTGGACGCTCCTCTCCTGGCTGTTTCTTTCCATCGGGATCTGCCTGGGGATGTGGTGGGCATACGTGGAGCTGGGGTGGGGGGGGTACTGGGCCTGGGACCCGGTCGAGAACGCGTCGTTCCTGCCATGGCTCGTAATGACCGCATTTCTGCATTCGGTCATGATCCAGGAAAAGCGGGGGATGCTGAAGAAATGGAACCTGGGATTGATCCTGGGGGCGTGGGTGCTGTCGATCTTCGGCACGTTCCTCACCCGGTCCGGCGTCATACAGTCGGTGCATTCATTCACGCAGTCTCCGGTCGGCGCCTACTTCTCCTGGTTCCTGTTCATCGCCGTCGCCCTGCTCACGATTTTGTATGTCTCACGTCTGCCGTTGCTCCGGGCCGAGTCCTCGCTCGAGTCCCTGGTGAGCCGCGAGGCGAGCTTCCTTTTCAATAATCTGATGCTCGTCGGCATCGCGTTCACGGTCCTGGTGCTGACGGTCTATCCGCTCCTGTCCGAATGGTTCACGGGCCAGAAGATCGTCATGAAGCCGCCGGCGTTCGATTTCGTGAACGTGCCCCTGGGCCTGGCGCTGCTCGCGCTCACGGGCATCGGGCCCCTCATTGCGTGGCGGCGGGCATCGATTCCGAACCTCAAGCGGCAGTTCGCCGTACCGGTGGTCGCCTGCATCGCGACCGCACTCATCATCCTGCTGTTGGGCATGCGGCAGGTCTGGCCGATCATCACAATCTCCCTGTCGGCGTTCGTCCTCGGCACCGTGACCCAGGAGTTCGTCCGCGGGGTCCGCGCGCGTCACCGCCAGTATGGTGAGATCTATCCGATCGCGTTCTTCCATCTGATGGCACGAAATCGCCGTCGGTACGGAGGCTATGTCGTCCATACCGGTATCGTGCTGCTGTTCGTGGCGTTCACGGGCATGGCGTTCAAGGTCGAAACCGAGGCCTCCCTCAAGCCGGGACAATCGGTGACGCTCGCCAGCCCCTACGGGTGGACCTACACGTTCAAGCATCTGGGCGTGTCCCAGTACGACGCGCTGAACCGGCAGGTGACGGCGGGGACCGTGGTGGTCTCCCGGAACGGCAAGACCATCGGGACGATGGTGCCGGAGAAACGCCAGCACGTCGATTCGTTCGGCAACCCCACGTTCGAGCCGTCCACCGCCGTCGCCATTCGCAGTGACCTGCGCGAGGACCTGTACGTCGTCCTGGGCGGCGTCGTGAACGGGACGGAGACCGCGGTGTACCGGTTCACCATCAATCCCCTGGTATGGTGGGTCTGGTACGGGGGCATGATCGTCGCCCTGGGCGGCGTGATCGTGATGTGGCCGGGCGGGACGGTCGGGTCGAACCGGGTCGCCACCGGATACACGGCAAAGCTGGGAGCAACGGAATGAACGCGGGACTCACGAGACGGCAGTTCTGGGGTGCACTCGCGGGGGGACTCGTCGCGGGGGATCTACCCGCGCGACTCCTGGGGCAGGGGATTCAGCGCCCGGTGGACACCGCGCAGGCGCCCCTGCCGGGTGCGGGTCCCACCGGGACGCTGGCCGATCCGGCGCGAGCCGGACGCCCGCTCGACCCCGTGACGGCCCGCGACAATGATGCGGGCATTCAGGCCATCGAGAAGCGGCTGTCGTGCACCTGCGGCTGCGGGCTCGACATCTACACCTGCCGGACCACCGATTTCAGCTGTACCTACAGCCCGGGTTACCATCGCCAGATCCTGGCACTGGCAGCGTCGGGCATGTCCGCGAACGACATCATCGCCGAGTTCGTCAAGGAGCATGGCGAATCGATCTTGATGTCACCCCCGAAGCGCGGATTCGCCCTCTTCGGCTATTTCGGCCCGTGGGCGGTCGTCGCTGTCGCGGCGACCGGGCTCGCGTGGCTGATCCGCCGGTGGGCCCGGCGGGTCGGCGCCGTGCACGCCGTCGAAGCTCCAGCCGGGCCGGCGCCATCCCCGGAAGACCTGGCCTTGGTGCAGCGCGAGCTCTCGCGCTTCGAATCCTGACATCCGTGTGGGGGCTGGTGGCGGGGGTACTGCTCGCCGCGCTCGCGGTGTGGGTGGTCATCGACCCGATTCTTCGTCCCCGCGTGCCCGGACCCTTGGTGGACGCGGGTGCCGATCCCGATGACGACCTGAGTCCCCGGGCGGTGGCCTTGCGTGCGCTGTCGGAGATTGAATTCGACCGCGCCACCGGGAAGCTCTCCCTCGAAGACTACGAATCGCTGAAGGCGCGGTATACCCGCGAGGCGGTGAACGCCCTTCGCGAAGGGGACCGCGGCTCCATCTCCTCCGGGGCACCCCCCGAGCGTCCGGCGGCGCCCCAGGCGCCATCCACTGCAGTTCTTCCCCTCGTCGCGAAACGGGCCGCGGACTCGGGTCTCACGTGCCCCGTGCATGGTCTCCAGCCTGAAGCGGGGGCAGCGTTCTGCTCCGAATGCGGGCGCCGGCTGGGAACGGAGGCCCAGGACCGATTTTGCACGAAGTGTGGCACGCTCCTCGAGCGGGATTCCTCATTTTGCGGGCGTTGCGGGAGCCGAGTCGCCGCGTAAGTCAGCCGTCAGCGATCAGCCGTCAGCGCGACCCGTGAGTTCGTGACCTCCGTCACCCCTTAACATCAGACCGCTCACGCCGTCTCCTCTCCGAGTTTGGGAAACAGCAACCGTTCCTACTTGGGTAAGGAGATTCAGGCCATGCGCAACAACCTGCTCGCCGTCGTGCCGGCGGCGCT
>DASUBP010000025.1:0-11514 GCA_035763205.1 Gemmatimonadales bacterium | reverse complement strand
GTTCGTGACCTCCGTCACCCCTTAACATCAGACCGCTCACGCCGTCTCCTCTCCGAGTTTGGGAAACAGCAACCGTTCCTACTTGGGTAAGGAGATTCAGGCCATGCGCAACAACCTGCTCGCCGTCGTGCCGGCGGCGCTGGTGCTGATCGGAGGGGCTGTGATGGCCGGGTGCAGCGACACGTCCACGTCGCCCGCGTCCGATCAGTCTGATGTGCTCGCGTCGCTGACGGACCAATACGGCGCGCAGATGGATACGAACTTCGGGGTGGCCGGCGGGACCACGTCGGACGCCGCGGCCCCCGCGCCGTTGCGGGCGTTCGTGGCCGCGGATACCGCGACCCTCCCGGCCTTCTGGGGCCGTCTCCGGGTCATTCCCGGTGGGGCGAAACCGATCCTGAACCGCAACATCGTCATCCAGGGTGACACCGCCAAGGTGACCCAGACGATCAGCTTCCAGGGGCTGTTCCTGGTCGACACCACCAAAGACACCGTGTTCAATCCGACCTCGAAGACGCTCGACGAGGGGATGACGCAGTCGGCGGTCCTGGTGCGTGACCCCTCGCAGACGCATCGCTGGCGGGCGGTGTCCTTGACCTTGCAGAACTGGCTGCCGACCGACGCCGCGGCTCGTACGGTGGCGGTCACCCAGATCACGGTGAAGGTGAACGACACCCTGCGGATCACCGCGGACAACCCGGATTCGCTCTATACCGTCGGCCGGTTGCTCCACCTGCACGTGGGCGACACGGTGTCCGTGACCGCGTCGGTGAGCAACAGCGACACGACCTATTCGCCGGCGACCTTCGTGTTCCTGCACGTGCATCACGCCTTCAGCGACTTGAATTGGCACCGGGTACCGATGAAGAACAATGGGGACGGGACGTTCAGCCGGACCTGGGTCGTGGCCCGCAAGGGTATCGACCGGTTCGTCATCGATGCCATCAACGCGGCGACGCTCGAGCGCGGGACGGTGAACAACTACGACGCCAACGAGTGGGGTATTCCCTACCGGATTGACTGAGGATCCAGCAGATCCTTCGCTCCGCTCAGAGCTTGCCCTGAGCTCGCGAAGGGATGAACGCGGCGCGGCCGACGATTAAACAGTCGGACGCGTCGCGTTCACCTGTTCGAGTACCCGGTCCGCTTCCTTCTTCGCCGCTTCGACGATCGCACCCAACCCATCCACGTCCTTCGCCTTGCCCCGGTGTTCGATGTCCGCGAGCATCTTCGCGAGTCCCGCCGCCCCGATCGTGGCGGACGCGGACTTGAAGGCGTGCGCCGCCTTCGAAATCGCGACGGCATCACCGGCCTTCACGGCGGCGATGAGCGTCTCCATCCGTTTGGGCGCATCGGTCAGGAACGTGTCGAGAATGGCACCCAGCGCGTCGGCCGCCCCCGCCTCGGTGAGCTCCCGGCGCAGCCGCTCCAGGTCGGCCGCAGGGGGGACCTCGGTTTTCGTCTCCGGCTCGCGAATCGCCACCGACTGGCCGTCGGTCGTCGCCCACCCTTCGGCGGCGGCGAAGAGCTCGTGGGGCTTGAAGGGCTTGCTCAGGTACCCGTTCATCCCTGCCGACAGATACTTCTCGCGGTCGCCGGTCAGCGCGTGCGCGGTCAGCGCGACGATGGGGAGCGTCTTGCCCTTGGCCGTCTTCCGGATTTCCGCCGTCGCTTCCATGCCGTCGAGCTCGGGCATCTGGATGTCCATCAGGACGATGTCGTACTGGTTCTTCGCCACCGCGGCGACGGCATCGCGGCCGTTGTCCACGACGTCCACCTGGTGTCCGCGCTTGCGCAGCATCGTCGCGGCCACCTGTTGATTCACGGGGTTGTCCTCCGCCAGCAGAATCCGGATTCCGCGTCGCGCCTCCGCCATCGAGTGCCGGGTGACGACCTGCCGGTCGACTTTGCCGCGCAGCACCGAGGCCACGGCGTCCAGGAGATCGGCGCGGGACGCCGGTTTCGGCAGATATCCCTGAATCCCCAGTTCCCGGCACCGCTGGCCGTCTCCGGGCAACGCCGCGGAGGTGAGCAGCATCAGGCGCAGTTCGCTGAGCGCGGCATCCTGGCGCAGCTCGGCGGCCAGCGAAAAACCGTCGATCTCGGGCATCTGGCCGTCGAGGATCGCCAGGGCGTACGGCTTCTTCTCCGTCACCGCGTCGAGCAGCGTCCGGTGGACCGTGGACGCGTCTCCGGCTTCGTCGACGTGCGAGCCCGCGGCCTGGAGCATTTCGCGCAGGATGCGGCGGTTGGTCTCGTTATCGTCGACGACCAGGATCTTGGCGATGAGCGCGGCGGGCGTGCCCAGGGCCGGTGTGGCCGTCGCCTTCTCGACCGGGAAGCGCAGGGAGAAGGAGAACTCCGTCCCCCTGCCCACTTCGCTTTCCACGCGCAGCTCGCCCCCCTGCAGTCGCACCAGCCGGCGGCAGATGGCGAGCCCCAGTCCGGTGCCGCCATACCGGCGGGTGGTCGATGAGTCGGCCTGGGTGAATTCGTCGAAGATGGCTTCCAGTTTGTCGGCCGGTATGCCGATCCCGGTATCGCGCACCGTGAAATGGAGGAGCACGTCGCCGTCGGTCGAGGGCTCGCGCTTCCCGACGCCGACCACGACTTCGCCATGGTCCGTGAATTTGATCGCGTTCCCGACGAGGTTGGTGAGGATCTGGCGCAGCCGGGTCGGATCTCCCCGCACGCTCACCGGAACGCCCGCCTGCACGTCGGTGATCAAGTCGAGGCGCTTTTCCCGGGCCCGGATCGCCAGCAGTGCCAGCGTCGACTCGATCAGGTGCTCGGGATCGAAGGGGATGCTCTCGAGCCTGAGCTGGTCGGCCTCGATCTTCGAGAGATCCAGGATGTCGTTGAGCAGGGTGAGCAGGGTTTCGCCGGCACCGCGCACCAGTTCCAGGGAATGGCGTTGCTCGGGCGCCAGGGGCGTGTCGAACAGGAGCTCGGTGAGTCCGAGGATGGCG
The DNA here is from genome assembly GCA_035763205.1 of Gemmatimonadales bacterium. GTDB lineage: Bacteria > Gemmatimonadota > Gemmatimonadetes > Gemmatimonadales > GWC2-71-9 > 40CM-2-70-7. Next base: position 8,545 of record DASUBP010000025.1, on the reverse strand, counting down.
TTCAGCGGCGTGCGGATCTCATGGCTCATGTTCGCCAGGAAGGCGGACCGGGTCCGCGCCGTCTGCTCGGCGGCTTCCCGGGCATGCTCGATGGCCGCACGAGCCGCCACCCGTTCCGACGTGTCGGCGAAGGTGATGACCGCCCCCGACACGCCGCCCCCGAGCTCACGCATGGGGAAGGCGGTGAGCGCCACGGGGAACGCGCTGCCGTCCTTCTTCCAGAACATCTCCTCCTCGAGGCGGATGCCCTGTCCCGTCCGGAAGGCCTGGGAGATGGGACATTCGGAGGCGAGGTAGGCGGTGCCGTCGGGCCGGGTGTGGTGCAGCAGGTCGTGCGCGTCCCGTCCCAGGGCGTCCTTCAGCGCGTAGCCGGTGAGATTGGACGCTTCCGGGTTGAAGAACGTGATGCGTCCGTCTCCGTCCACCCCGTAGATGCCTTCGCCGGAAGAGTCGAGCAGCTGACGGAAATGGGCCTCCGCTTCCCGAAGGGCGGCCGCCTGCCGGTTCCGCTGGGTGACGTCCGTGGCCACCCCCAGAAATCCCGCGATCTGGCCGTTTCCGTCCCGCAACGGGGTGACCACCAGCTCGACGGTCAGACGTTTTCCGTCTTTCCGGACGTACGTCCACTCGCGCTGATCGTAGGAGCCGCGGCGGGCCGGTTCCACCAGGACTTCGAAACCCTCGACCTGGCGTCCCGTTTCCCGCAAGACATCGCGGGACCGCGCGGTGATCTCCGACGCCACCAGGATCCGCTCGAACGGCTCGATCTCCACCACCTCGTCCGCCCGGTACCCCAGCATCTGCTCGGCGCCGGCATTGAAGACGGTGATGATGCCGTCGAGATCGGTCGCGATGATCGATACCTGAGTGGCGGCGCCCAGGACGGCGGCCAGCCGCTCGGACAGCTCCCGGACCTGGGCCTCGGAGCGGCGGCGCTCGGTGACGTCCTCATAGAGCGCCACAATGCCCCGGCTTCCGTCGCTGCGGTTGACCGCGGCCGCCGTGACGAGCACGTCGATCACGTTGCCGCTCTTGGTCATTCGCCGCAGATCCTTCGCCATCGGCCGGCCCTGGAGGATCCCGTGGTGGAGCGCCACGCTCTCCATGCGCTCGTCGAGCGGGACCATCAGCCCGTCGAGCATCTGGCCGACGGCTTCGTGCTCCGCCCAGCCGAACAGCGTGACGAAGCGCGGGTTGATCCGCTCGATCAGGCCATCCTCGGACACCTCGGCCATGGCGATCGGGGCGCTGGCGAACAGGGCGCCCAGGAAGGCGTTCTGGCGGCTGGTCTCTTCTTCGCGGATGCGGAGCAGGGCACCGGCGCGGAGCGTAGTGACGAGCGAGAGGTGCGACCGCTGGCCCAGGATCCACATGTACGCCATGTACAGGATGATCAGGATGACGGCTGCTTCGCGTGCCCGAATGCTGTCGGGCGTCGCATTGAACATGATCCCGATGGGCAACGGCGCGAGCATCGTGATCAGGAAGATCCGGAAGCTCCACAGATCCGACGTCAGCGTCCACGCGGCACCCGACACGAGGCCCGCCTCGGTCACGAGGAGGAGGGTCACGTATCGGATGGGGACTTCCGGCGTCATGACCGCCACCCCGACACCCCAGGCGAGTCCCAGTCCCAGTACCGACAGGCGGACGCTCGAGGTCGCGGCCTGGGGGGTGAGGTGGATCGACTTGAGGCGGGTCATGAGGACGACGCGAACGAGCACCGCGATCAGCACCGCCCCCGCCCAGGCCATCAGGAGCGGGGGCCTGGCGACCGGGGCGAGCAGCCACACGGAAACGGCGAGGAGGACGAGATGCGCGAACAGCGCCCCGCGCTGCTCGGAGACGAGGCGGTCGGTGAGGCCGACCTTGATCTCGCGTTGAGCCCGTTCCTCCCGCTCGTTCGCCGAGATGGGAGCGATGGTGGAGCGCCTGGAGAGGGCGCTCTCGGGAGCAGCCATGGCTGTTACGCTAGTGTTTGAGCGTCAGTGAGTCACGAGTCACGATGCCGACCGGGACCGGGATGATGGCCGGAACTGATTGTCCCTTCAGCACTTCGACCACGGTCTCGATGGTACGGCGCCCGATCGTCACGGGGTCCTGTACGGCGTCCGCCACGAGCGCCGTCCCCGACGCGATCTCGGTGCGGGCCTCGGGCGTCGCGTCGTATCCCACCACGAACACGTTCTTGGTCCCGGCGGCCTGAATGGCGGCGAGCGCGCCCAGCGCGCAGTCGTCGTTGGTCCCGAACACCGCGTCGATGTGCTGATCGGTGGTGAGCAGGTTGTCCATCTTCTGTTTTGCCACGTCGCGGAGGCCGCGCTCGACTGCCGGACGGGCGACGATGCGGATGTTCGGGTACTTCGCCAGCGCGTCCACGAATCCGGTGACCCGGTCACGCACGCTCGCGACGGTGGGCTGGTCGAGGATGGCGACGTTCCCGCCTCCTTTGAGCCGCGTCGCGACGTACTCACCGAGCAGCCGGCCTCCCTGGATGTTGTCCGAGGCGACGTGCGCCGCTACCTGGCCGCCGTCCGCCGAAATATCGGCGGTGAACACGGGAATGTGTGCGTGATTCGCGTCCTCGATGGCGCTCACGATGCCGCTCGAGTTCACGGGTGCGATGACGATCGCGTCCATCCCTTGCGTCACGAAATTCTGAACCTGGGAGGTCTGGCGGGCGAGATCCCACTCGCCGGCCACCACGTGGAGGTCGACACCGAGCGAGTCGGCGCCCTGCTGCAGTCCCTGCTTGAGATTCTGATAGAACACGTGCGCTTCCGTGAGCAACGTGACCCCCACCTGCGGACGGTCGTGCTTCTTGTGTCCGCATGAGAGGGTGAAGGCCGCGAGCGCCAGGACGGCCGAGACACCGAGGTTCCGCTTGATCATTGAGTTGTTCCGCCGTTCCGCTGTTTGGTCCAGACATCGAAGAGGACTGCCAGAAGGATGATGGCGCCTTTGGCGATCTCCTGCCAGAAGGCCTGCACGCCCATCAAGTCGAGTGCGTTGTTGAGGACGCCGATGAGGAGCGCCCCCGTGAGAGCCCCCCAGGCCGAGCCGATTCCTCCCATCAGGGAAGCTCCGCCGATGACGGCGGCGGCGATCGCATTGAGCTCGTACAGGAGCCCGGCGTCCGGACCTCCCGACCGCAGCTGGCCCACCATCAGCACGCCGGCGAGTCCGGCACAGGCTCCGGCAATCGCATAGACGCCGACTTTCACCCCGCGCACCGGCACGCCCGAAAGGCGCGCCGCCTCTTCGTTGCCACCGACCGCGTACACGTACCGGCCGAAACGCGTGCGGTCGAGGATGAGGGCGCTGAGGAAGACGAGGGCGAGCATGACGAGGGCCGGGACCGGAAAGCCCTGCGCGGTGCCGGGAATGGGGATCCGCCCGCCGCCGAACGCGTGCAGGGCATCCAGTGCCGCGACCTTGTCGTGGAAATGCGGGTCGCCCATCGGCGGAAAGCCGATCGGGACGCCTCCCGTCACGAGTCGCGCCGCGCCCCGCGCAACGGTCATCATGGCGAGCGTCACGATGAACGGATTGATGCTCAGATATGCCGTGAGCGCACCATTCGCGATGCCGACCGCCGCGCCCACCGCCAGGCCGATCAGGGTGGCCACGACCGCCGCGCCGCCGACTCCCACGACCGCGATGAGGCCAGGCGCCGTCAGCGCGCCGGCGACGAGCACGCCCGCCAGACCGAGGAGCGATCCGACCGACAGGTCGATTCCCGCCGTGATGATCACGAACGTCATCCCGAGCGTCAGGATGCCGTTGATCGAGACGTGGAGCAGGATGGTGGAAGCGTTGGCGAGTGAAAAGAAGCCGGGGGCGACGATGGTGGCGACCACCGACATCGCGATCAGCGCGGCCAGGACGCCATACCGGGTCATCCAGGAGCGGGTGTGCGCGATCATGCCGACCGGAAGGCGAGGGCCATGACGGCCTCGGGAGTCAGGGGTTCGGAAAGCTCGCCCTGCACGCGGCCCTCACGCATGACGACGGCGCGGTCCGCGAGGGCGATGAGCTCGGGAAGCTCGGACGAAATCACGATTACCGCTTTGCCCGCATCCGCCAGCGCGCGGATCTGGCGGTGAATCTCGGTCTTCGCGCCGATGTCGACCCCCCGCGTCGGTTCGTCGAAAATCAGGACCTCGGCCTCCGTGAGCAGCCACTTGGCGAGCACGACCTTTTGCTGGTTGCCGCCGGACAACGTTCCCGCCAGACGTTCGATATCCGGTGGGCGCACATCCGCCCGGGTGGCCGCGGCCTGCGCCAGATGCCGCTCCGCGCCGGCCTGCAGGAGTCCCCCCCGGGAGACCCGCGACAGCACCGGCAGCGTCACGTTCTCCCGGATCCGCATGCCGAGCACCAGACCCTGGCGCTTCCGGTCCTCGGGAAAGTAGACCACGCCGGCGCGGATCGCGTCGGCCGGTGACCGGGGGCGATACGCCTGCCCGCGGAGGGTCAACGACCCCGCGTCGGGGCGGTCGATGCCGGCGAGCACCCGCGCGACTTCGGAACGCCCGGCGCCGACCAGGCCGCCCAGGCCGAGTATCTCCCCCCGCTTCACGTCGAAGGAGACGTCCCGCAGGGCGCGTCCCCGGGATACCCCCCGCACCGATAGTACCGGCTCGGCGTCGGCCTTCCGGTTGGGAGGGCAGCGCTCGAACACGACGTCGCGGCCGACCATGGTGCGGATCAGCGTGCGCTCGTCGATGCCGGCGGCGGGACCGGTCCAGACGCGATGGCCGTCCCGCAGGACGGTGATCGAGTCGGCCAGGCGCCGGATCTCGTCCAGCCGATGGGACACGAACACGACGGCGATCCCTTTGGCGCGGAGCCACTCGATCTGCGCCACCAGGTGGGCGACCTCGTGGGCGGTGAGGGTGGCGGTGGGTTCGTCGAGCGCGACGAGCTGGGCATCGCGGACCAGAGCCCGCGCCAGCTCCACGAGCTGCCGCTGGGCGACGGACAGCTCGCCGACGGGCTGGTCCGGGTCGATGACGAGTCCCAGGTCCGCGAGCGCCGACGCCGCCCGGTGGCGCATCGCCGAGGCGTCGAGGAGTCCGCGGTGCCCCGGCTCCGTGCCGAGGTAGATGTTGGCGGCCGCACTGAGATTCGGCGCGAGCATCAGCTCCTGATAGATGACGGTGACGCCCCGGAGCAGCGCTTCGCGCGGCGTGGGCGCTGCGATCGTCTGCCCCTTCCACGTCATCACGCCGGCGTCGGGACGCTCCGCTCCAGCCACGATCTTGAGAAGGGTGGACTTGCCGGCACCATTCTCGCCGACGAGGGCATGCACGGTGCCCGGATCGATGTCCAGGTCGACCGCGTCCAGAGCGGTGACGCCGGGGTAGCGTTTGGTGATGCCGCGAAGTGTGAGCAGGGTCACTGCGGCTCAATGTACACTGCAAAGGAATCCTTCAGGAGACTCCGATGACTCGATGGACGTGGGGGCTCGCGGTAGTCGTCGCGGGCGCCTTGATGGCGGGCAGGCCGGTGGCCGCTCAGAGCCCCGCCTACGGGCTGCATTTCGGTTACAACTTCGACGTGGACGATCCGCTGGCGGGGGCACAGGCGACGTTTCCATTCTCGCGGTATGTCGCCTTTTATCCGTCCTTCGACTACTACTTCACGAGCCCGGTTCACACCTGGGGGCTCAACGGTGACCTGAAGCTGTATCCGGGTTCGTACCGCATGTTCTACGTCGCGGGCGGGATCAACTACACGCACGTGAGTCTCAACGGGAATGGCAGCGGTACGACGAATCTCAATCTGGTCGCCGGACTCGAGGGCCACCGGCGCTTCGGTGCACCCTACCTCGAGGGACGCCTCATTCTGGGGAATGGGTCCTCGTCGTTCCAGATCGTGGGCGGTTTGAACTGGCGCTAAGGGCCGGTGGTCAGGACCCGGTCAGGGCTCGTTCCGGCAACTGAAAACGAGGGGACAAAAGGAGCGGTGGTCCGGTAGTACGGACCATCGCTCCTTGGTTCGTCACCTTGTCGGAGGAATCGCATGCGTTTGTCCAACATCGCCGCCGTCGCCGCCCTGCTGGTGATCGCCGGGTGCAAGAGCAGCACGTCTCCATCCACCGGCGGCCGGAGCCTCAACATCGGCGTCGAGAACAATTTCTATTCGCTCACCCCGGATACCATCGCGTCGGGCGCCACCGTCACCTGGACCTGGGGGGCGTCATCCAACGGTCACACCGTGAACTGGGACTCGGGCCCGGGAACCTTGCCCGCGAACTCAGCCACGATGACGTCCGGGACGTACACTGCGACGCTCAACACTCCCGGCACCTATCACTATCACTGCCTCGTCCACGGGGCGGCGATGAGTGGAGTCGTCGTCGTCGAGTAGCCGCTCCTAGAACACCCGCATCGCCGGGCGCCCGCGCCAGCCGGCCGGACCGTCCGGGCCGGCCCGGCCGGGGCCCCGGCGGTTCATCATTCTCATTTTGTGCATCTGCGACAGCTGGGCGCGCTGGGCATCCGTCAGGATCGCTTTCGCGCGTGCGTTGGTGATGAGCATGGCCAGGTGCGCCTGACCCATCGCGTCGTGGGCCGCGAGGAAGTGCGTCCGGATGGCGGTGGTGTCGGGCGTCGCCGCGTCCAGGGCGGTGCGCAGCTCGCCCATATGCGCCTTCATCTTGTCCATCGTGCCGTCACGGGACTTTTTGGCCTGGTCCCGCAGGGCGGTGAGCGCCATGATCTGCTGGGCCGTGAGTGACAGTTCACCGTTCATGGCCAGGAGATGCTCGGGGCTGTACTCCATGTCGCCCATCATCATCATCATGTCCGGCATGCCGGGGCCCATCATCCCATGGTCCATCATCATGTCCCCATGGGCGTGATGTCCGCTATCGGCCATCATCGGTTGCTGGGCGGCAAGCGGCATCGCCATGAGCAGCACCAGGCCGAGTGTCCGCGTGGGCAGGTTCATCGTTTCCTCCGAGAGTCAGGTGTGGATTCGTGCATGTATTCGACTCAAGATACGCGTGACCGCGTGAGGAATTGATTAAGGGAGGGTGTAGACTTCCCGGGTGCGCGCGGCTCGATGGATTCCGTGGTTTGGGGGAGCACTCACGACGGCGTGGGTGCTCTTCGTCGCCGGCCCGCGGCCCGGCCTCACTCCCGACGCCATGTCGTACCTCGGCGCCGCGGAGTCTCTCGTGCATCAGGGGTCACTGCGCGAACCGTTCGCGACCTGGAACGCGCCCGACAGCACGACGCCCCTCACCGATTATCCGGCCGGCTTCTCCCTGGTGCTCGCCCCGCCGATCGCCGCCGGCGTCCCCGGTCCCCGCGCGGCCGCCTGGGTTGAGGCTCTCAGCGTCGGTGGGGCGGTGGGCGTTGCTTCGGCGCTCGTCGGCTCGGTCTCCGGAGAGCTCGGCGCGCTGGTGACCGTCGTGCTGCTCGCGTTGATGCCGGCGTTGGTGGATGTGTCCTTCATGGTGGTGTCGGAGCCGTTGTTCCTGCTCCTGTTGTCGCTGACGGTCGCCGGGATGGTCCGCCGGCCTGAGCGCCCGGAGTTATCCGGCCTGGCGGCGGCTGGAGCGAATCTGGTCCGGTACGCGGGGGTGTTCCTGGTTGCGGGGGCGGCACTCTGGCAGGCCTTTCAGCCGGGGACCTGGCAGTCCCGCCTGCGACGACTCGCCATTGCCGCCCTCCCGGGCGTGCTCCTTCATCTCTATTGGAGGGTCGAGGGGATCGTCCCCGGTGGAGGGTTCGCCGCGGGAGTGTACACGGGCTGGCCGGAGGCCTTGAGCGAAGCCTGGAATACCGGGGCGTCATGGCTGGCACCCGGACTTCACGGGTGGGTGGCGACCGTCATCGCCATCGTATTGCTCGGCGCGATGGCAACTGCGTGGTTCCGCGGCGGACCGCTGGTCGCAGCCGCCGGTCTACTTTCCATCCTCTATGTCGGCACGCTCGCGTTCGCGAAGACGTTCGTGATCGCCGATCTACCGTTCGACTTCCGGATGCTCCTGCCCCTCTGCTTCCTGCTCACACTCGGCACCGTCCCCAACCTGGTGGCGAAGTCGGGTGGGGGTCGCGCCGCGGCCGCTCTGGTGGTCACAGTCTGGGGAGCGATGGCCCTGACCCGTGATATTCGGGAGATTCATCGCACGCGGATCGGCGGCGTGGACTACGAGACCGCGGAGTGGCAGGAGTCGGGGGTCGCGGCCTGGCTCCGTGGTCCGGGGCGGGGCATGGCCCTGTATTCCAACGACCCCGCGGGAATCTGGTTTACCGCCGGCCGGCCATCGCGGCTGTTGCCGCGCAGTGGAGCCCCGGACTCGATCAGTGCCTTCCGGGCCCGGTTCTCCGCCCAGCCGTCGGCGCTGGTGGCGTTCGGGGAGACGTTCGCCCTCGAGTCGGTGGAAGCCGATTCACTGGCTGCCGATCTGCACCTGATTCCAGTGGCGACCTTTAAGCATGGGGTCGTCTGGATGACCGCTAAGTCGCTAGGTCGCTAAGTCGGTAAGGTGGTCACTTAGCGTCTTAGCGACTTAGCGTCTTAGCGACTA
>DASUBP010000024.1:0-11834 GCA_035763205.1 Gemmatimonadales bacterium | reverse complement strand
TGTTCCAGGCCGACCAGCAGAGCTGGAACAACTGGATGGGGATCTTCTGGCGGAAGCCCACCAAGGTCTACAACCAGCTCCAATGGAACTTCAACTGGTGGCAGTGGTGGTCCGCGGCCGGCCTCTCCACCGAGCGCGCCGCGAACACGAACGTCCACGTCAAGTTCGCCAACCTGTGGTGGCTGCACGCCGGCGGGACCTACGGCCAGCTCGGCACCACGTGGTGCGACCGCTGTGCACGAGGCGGCCCCGCGGTGCGGCAGGATCCCTATCTGGCGCCCTGGTGGGGCTTCCAGGGGGATGACCGGCACAAGCTGATTCCCTCGTTCTTCTCGAACATGTTCTTCGGGGACGCCGGGCACAACTCGTCGATCAACCTGCAGCCGCAGCTGACGTACAACGCCTCGACGCAGTTCAACGTGACGATCGGCGCGAACATCACGACGCAGCACGCCGACAACCAGTGGTACGGTCACTACGACACCCTGCTCGCCACGGGCCAGCAGCATTACACGTTCGCGCACCTCGATCAGCGCACCCTGGGCCTCACCGCGGACCTCGGCTACACCATCACGACGAATCTCTCGGTGCAGTGGCACATCGCGCCGTTCGTGAGCCGCGGGACCTACTCGAACATCCGCGAGCTGGCGAACCCCGCGTCGACCTCTTACGACGCGCGCTATCAGCCCTACGCCGACACGTCGGTGGCGAACCATCCGGGCGGGCTCGACTTCAAGCAGTTCAACTCCAACCTCGTGGTCCGGTGGGAGTACCGGCCCGGTTCCACGATCTTCGTAGTGTGGACGCAGGGCCGGCAGGACTTCCAGTCAATCGCGGGCCCCGACGGGCTGCGAGGTGACTTCAACAACCTGTTCAATCTCCACCCGAACAACACCTTCCTGGTGAAGGCCTCCTACTGGCTGAACTGGTAGGGTAACCGCGCAGAAACCCAGCAGGCACAAGGCTCGTCTGGATGGGTAGAGACGGGGTACTCGGGGTATAACATCCCGAGCCCCGACCCTCCCCGGAGCCGTCCCCGTGTCGAAGACGACGATCGCTCAATCCTTCCTCGCCACCATCGCAGTGGCGGGGATTTTCGCGTGCGCGCATTCCGTCATGCGCGTGTCGCCACCCGCGGCGAATCACTTCCCGGCCAACTGCGTGGCGGCGGGCACACCCGGTGCACCACGCGACTCCCTTCGCGTCGTCGAGGATGGTCCGGTCGAGAGTCAGGACGCGCCGGTCCCCCGCTCGGCCGCGGAGCGCATCGCTTTCGGACTCGCGTATGAGACGCTGGTCAAAGTCGACTGCCAGGGAAATCTGCTCCCCGGACTCGCGGCCTCGTGGCGCACGGGCACTGACGGCGTGGAGTTCGTGCTGCGCAAGGACGCGCGCTTCTGGGATGGAGCGCCCGTGTTCGCCGCCGACGTGAAAAGTTCGTGGCGCCTCACGGATTCCACCCTCGCCGAGCGGACGACCGTCGCCGGCGACACACTGATCCGGATCTCGACGGGGAGTGGCGACGCGCTGGCGGCCGTGCTGGCACCGTCGGCGGCCATCACCAAACCCGCGCCCGATCACGGATGGCCCATCGGGACGGGGAGCCGTTGGCTCACGAACCCGGCGACCGACGCCGACGACGCGGTCCTGCAGCCGACCACTCCGGGCACGGCGCCGCGGATCACCTTTGCGCGCGGGACCGGTGACGCCCGCGACGCGCTCGAGAGTCACGCGGACGTCGTGATCACCGGTGACCGGGCGGCCCTTGCGTTCGCCGCCACCCGGCCACGGTTCGCGATCCTTCCGATGGCGTGGAACGAGGAGTACGTACTGATCGCTCCTGAAGGGATCTCGGCGGATCGGCATGACCTTGTGGCGGCGGTGCGCACCGACGCGACCCCAGCAGAGAACGACGGCTGTCCCGCTACCACCGGCCGCCAGGCCAAGCTCTCGGGTCCTCGTCGCGTCGCTTATCGCCGCGGCGACCCGACGGGAGAAGCCCTGGCCGCAAGGCTGATCGGCAGTGGGGCCTTGGGACATGGCGTGTTCGCGGTGGCGCTTTCGCCTGTGGGGTGGGACCGGGCGGTCGAGACTGGGAGCGAATGGGCGATGATCGTCCGCCGGGCCGCCGGCGCACCCTGCGAACCCTCGTGGGGCCAGTCCACCCCCCTGATCGCCGTCCGTGCGAGCGTCGTCCTGGACAAGAGCCTGCTCCCGGTGCGTCTGGGTGGCGACGGTGCTCCCCGACTGGGTGATGCGCGGATGGCCCCGTGACCTTCCGCGCGCGCCTCGCGGCCGCCTTCCTGCCCGCCGTTCTCCTCCCCCTCGTGGTGTTCGGGTGGGGAGTGCGGCGGGCGGTCGGCAGCAGGCTGGAAGCGATGTTCGAGAGACGGGCCGATGCGGCGCTGGACCACGTCCGAGCGCGGGTCGCGGGGACGGACGCCGACCTCGCCCGGCGCCTGGCAGGGGTCCGGCGTGCCGCCGGGTCCGACCTGCACCTGCGCGCCGCCCTCGCGGCCGACTCGGGTGACGACTACGTCAGGGACTTCGCGGGCACCGCCATGCGGGTGTCGGGGCTCGCGAGCCTCCAGATCCTTTCGCCCGACGGCACCGTGCTGTCGTCTGGGCACTTCCGCAATGCCTACGGATGGGCGGAGTCGAGCCTGCCGGCGCACCTCCGCGCGACCCCCGACTCGATCATGCTCATACGCGTGCGGTCGGCGGAGTCGACGTTCGTGACCCTCGCGCGCCTCGATTCGCTGCGCGTTGGGGACCGGGAGTACCCGATCGTGGGGGGCATCGGACTCGATTCGGAGTGGATGGCCCGTTCGGCGCCCGATGCGGATGTCTCCGTCGCTCTCGCTGACAGCGCGGTTCCCGCGGCGCACGTGATGCCGCTGCCGTTTCTGTCGTCGGAAGACGCCGACTCGGTCGGCACGGCGAGCCTGGTGGTCGATCAGTCCCTCGCGCCTCTGACGGCGATTTCGGGCAGCCTGAACCGGTGGCTCGCGCTGGCACTCTTCACCACCGCGTTGACGGGGCTGGCGCTCGCCCTCTGGCTGGCCGGGAGGCTCTCGAGGCCACTCGCGGACCTCACGGCGCGGGCGGAAGACCTGGATCCGGAGCACCCGGAGGGGGCCTTCGATACGCCGCGGTTGGCTCCCCGGGACGAAGTCGGGAAGCTGGCCGGCGTGCTGAGCACCATGACCGCCCGTCTGCGCGAAAGCGCCGAGACGGCGCGGCGGGCCGAGCGTCGGGCGGCGCTGGGGGACCTGGCGCGGCAGGTGAATCATGACATCCGGAATGGCCTCACGCCGATCCGGAACGTCTTTCGACATTGGAGCGATGCGGCGGGTGAGAGTCCCGAAGAGCTCGCGCGGGTGTTCGCCGAACGGCAGGGGACGGTCGAGTCGAGTATCACGTATCTCCACGCCCTCGCCGGTGAGTACGCCCGGCTGGCGGTCCCCGGCGTGGTAGAGCCCTGCGACTTGAACGTGGCGGTTCAGGGCGCGGCTCAGCGGCTGGCGGGAGATGAAGGAGTGACGGTGCAAGTCGAGCTGGCCGAGCCGGCGCCGGTGGTCAGAGCCGATCCGCTCGCGCTGCGGCGGGTGATCGACAACCTCGCGAGCAACGCCCGCGAGAGCCTGGTGAATGGACGAGGAGTCGTGACGCTGCGGACCAGGGGTGGCGAGCACGTGTGTTTGCAGGTGATCGATACCGGGGCTGGCATGAGCCGTGCACAGCTGGAGCACGCGCTTTCAGGATTTCACTCGACCAAGCCGCAGGGGTCGGGGCTTGGGTTGACGATTGTGCGCAGGCTGGTGGGAGATGCCGGAGGAGCTCTCCGGGTGGACACCGCACCGGGAGCAGGGTCCTCATTCACGGTGGAATTCCCGCGCCTCGAGACCGCGGGAGTCGCAGGAGAAGAGAAAGCAGGTGACCGATGACTACGGTCCTGGTGGTAGACGACGTTCCGGCCATGGCGGAGCAGTACGCCTACGATCTGCGCCGGCTCGGGAAGTACCAGACCCTGGTCGCCGCCGGAGGGCAGGCCGCGATCGACGTCATCGAGCGAGAGGCCATCGACGTGATGATCCTCGATCTCGAAATGCCCGTCCTGGACGGCTTCGCGGTCCTCAAGTCGGTCGGGCGCCGGGTGCCCGTGATCGTGTACACAGGGACCGGGAGCTACGACCGGTGCCTCCAGGCCGTGCAGCTCGGCGCCCGGAGCTTTCTCGACAAGGCCGAACCGATGGAGCGCGTGGTGCGCGAGGTGGAGCACGTGCTCGAGCGGGAGCGCCTGACTCGCGAAGTCGCCACGCTCCGCGCCTCCGAAGGGGCGCTGGTGGGTACCTCGGCGGCCCTCACGCGGGTGCGGGAGCAGCTCAACCGGTTGGCCCCGATCCCCAGTGCCGTCCTGGTGCTGGGTGATTCGGGCACGGGCAAGGAGCTCGTCGCCCGCGAAATCCACCGTGTCTCGGCGCGCAGGGGATTGCTGGTGGCGGTGAACTGCGCCGCACTGCCGAGTGAGCTGGTGGAGAGCGAGCTCTTCGGTCACGAGCGGGGCGCGTTCACGGGGGCGCACACGATGCGGAAGGGTGCGTTCGAGACGGCGGCAGGGGGGACGCTATTCCTGGATGAGGTGGGCGAGTTGCCCCTCGCGGCCCAGGCCAAGCTCCTGCGGGTGCTCGAGCAACGGGAGATCACGCGCGTCGGCGGAAACCGGCCCATTCCGGTCGATGCGCGGGTGGTTGCGGCTACCAATCGTCAGCTGGAACAGGAGGTCCAGGCGGGCCGTTTCCGGCTCGATCTGTACTACCGGCTCTGTGTGCACGTCGTGCGTGTGCCGGCCTTGGCGGAGCGCCGATCGGACATCCCGGCGCTGGTGGAGCATCTGATCAGCGTGGTGGGGTCGCGGTTCGGAATGCGGCCCCGGCCCATCGAGCCGGACGCGGTGGAAGTGCTCGCGCGAGCCGACTGGTCCCGGAACAACGTCCGCGAGTTGAAGAACGTGGTGGAGCGGATGCTGATCGCGGCCGACAGCGAGGTGCTGGGGGTTGGGGACATTCCGCGGGAAGTGCGGGAGGCTCCTGCCGCCGAAACGGGCGCGATGGCGGGGACGTTCCGGGAGCTCCGGGCGCAGGCGGAGAGGCGGATCTTGCTGACGGCGCTCGACCGGAATGCCTGGCATATCACCCGGACGGCCCGGGAGTTAGGGCTGGCAGACCACGCCAGCTTGCTGAAGATCCTCAGACGGCACGGGATCAGGAGAAACTAGCCAAGATCTTCCGGGGGCCGCATTCTCCTTCGAATGCGGCCCTTTTTCGTTCTCGCTCTCTTGATCACGGCTCAGGCTCGAGCGCAGACCCCCGTCGATCCGTCCCTCGCTGCGTACATCGCGAGCATCAAAGCCATCGACAATCACGCGCACCCCATGGCCGTCGTGCCGCCAGGGGGCGCGCCAGATACCGACTACGACGCCTTGCCTCTCGGTGGAATCCCGGATTTCCCTCTGCCGTGGCGCCTCACGCTTGAAGCTCCGGCGTGGGGACAGGCCGCCCATGCGCTGGCCGGGGTGACCACCCCGGCTCAGGCGCTCGACCGGGTCGGGATCCAGCTCGAATTCGCCAACCGGATCGCCATGGGTGCGGGGCTCGACAGCGGCCGGTTCCGCTGGGTCCCGTTCGACGACCCGCTCATCTTCCCCCTCGACACTCGGCTCGTCGGACAGACACCCGACACCCGCGCGCTCTATCCGCTCGAAGCGAGGTTGCTCAGGAGATACTTGGGCGATCTGGGGCTCAGCGCGTTACCGCCGACCTTGGCGGAATTCCGGAGCCAGGTCGTCGTGCCCCTGCTCCAGCGCCAGCACGGTTCCGGCGCTCGCGCAATCAAGTTCGAAGTGGCCTACCTTCGGTCCTTCGATTTCGCGGCACCCGATACCGCCCGGGCCGCGGCCATCTACGCTCAGTTCGCCGGGGGCGGTACGCCCTCGGCCGAGGAAGTGAAAATCCTCTCGGACGCCCTCTTCCGGGACGTAGCTCGGGAGGCGGGGAAGCTGGGGATGGCGGTGCACCTGCACGCCCTCGAGTTCTTCGGTGGTTATTACGAGGCCGAGGGGGCGAGGCCGGGGCTGCTCGAGCCCGTGTTCAACGACTCGACGTTGCGACGGACCAACTTCGTTCTGATTCATGGCGGCTGGCCTCACGTGGGTGAGACCGAAGCGATGCTCGCCAAGCCCAACGTCTACGCCGACATCTCGATGATGGACCTCATCCTTTCCCCCGAAGAGCTGGCGACGGTGCTCCGGGGCTGGCTCATGCGCTGGCCCGACAAGGTCCTGTTCGGCACCGACGCCTTCGACGGCGGCCCCAAGCAGACCTGGGAGATGGGGGCCTGGGTTGCGTCCAACACCGCGCGCCGAGCTCTTGGGATGGCCCTGACGGCGATGGTCCGGGATGGCGACATCACGATGGCGCAAGCCCGCATCCTGGCGAAGAAGGTTCTGCGGGACAATGCGATTGCACTGTATCACTTGAGTCGCTAAGTCGCTAAGTCAGTAGGGGACTGTGTCGGGACGAACACCGAGACTCGACTGAGATCGTGTTCACCCGAACACGAACCCAATTCATATTTTCTCCTAAGTGCAGTCCCTGACCCCTGATACCTGACCCCTGACCCCTGGCACCTGACGTGCCTCTAGTGACGGCAACCCCGTCCTGGAGGACGCATGTATCGCTTCTCGCTCGCCGAAGGCTTCGAGCCTTCGCCCACTCGCCGCGCCGTCGGCATCACACTGGTTGTGCTGGCCATGGGTGCCGCCGCGTTCGCCGTCGGCTGTGGCCACAAGTCGACGACCGGCACCACCACCGCTTCACTGCCTACCAGCACCAAGGCGACGCCGACTGGTCCGGCCGTGCCGGTCACCCCCCCGGGCCCGACGCCCCCAACCGTCAGCCACTACAAGCTGGCGGTCACCGCCTGGCGTGGTGGCGACCGGGATGGAGCCGTGACCGAATTCCGCGCCGCCATCGCGGAGGACTCGACCAAGCTTCCCCCGCGGCTGAACCTTTCCCGGGTGCTGATCGAGCAGGGGAAGGCGAAGGACGCCATCGACGAGATCCAGCAGGTGATCGCGATCGACTCCACTTCGGGGTCGGCGTACCGGCTCCTGGGTCGCGCCCACGACTTCCTGGGGCAGACCGACTCCGCGGTCGCCGACTACCAGCACGCCATCGTCCTGAACAACCAGGATGGCTGGTCCATCAACAACCTCGGGCTCGTGCAAATCGAGCGCGGGGAATACGACGAGGCGCTCAAGACGCTGTCCCGTGCCGTGGAGCTTTCGAACTCGGCCACGTTCCGGAACTCGCTTGGGGTCGCGCTGGAGAAGACCGGTCACTACACGGCGGCGGTCGAGGCCTACAAGTCGGCGTTGTCGGCCGATTCTGGGTACACGAGGGCGCAGACCAACCTGACCCGGGTGACCTCGCTGACGGAGGCTCCGGGCACGCCGGCGGTGGACCTCGCGGCGCAGGCCCTCGAGTTCATGAGGGAAGTCGAGACTTGGAAGTGACGGGTGTGTGGCGCGGGGATCAGGATGTCTCGAGGATTCCCCGCGCCACGTGGTCCGCCAGGGCCATGATCGTGATCATGGGGTTCACGCCACTCGACGTCGGGAACCCCGCCGCATCGGCGACGTAGAGCCCTCCGACCTCGAACGATTCGCCGGCTTCATCCACGGCACCCAGCAAGGGTGTCGCCCCCATGGCCGCCGTGGCCATCTGATGGAAACTGATGTAGGACATCCGGCACCGGCGGTAGCCTCGGGAGTCCGCTTCCCGGCCGAACCGGTCCAGCCATCCGGGAGTACCCGGTCGGCCGCGGACTGGAGGCGTGTGCAGCGAGAAGATCTCCGTCGCGCCCGCGGCGGCGAGCGCCTGGGCCCCACCCACGATGGCGCGGCGGATATGGGCCTCGTCGAATCGGGAAAGCTCGTAGTGAACCCGGGGGCCCCCATGCGGCCCGATCGTCACCCGTCCGGGATCTCGATCCCGGAGCAGCAAGCCGATGATGCTGGTGTGCCCAAGACGCCCGATATCCTCCCGGTGACGCCGGGAAGACTCCCATCCGAATCCACTCGCCGGCAGGGCGAAGTGGACCGGCGCGGTCTCGAACTTCACACCGTAGCCTTGATCGATCGAAGCGAATTGATCCGAATACCGGGTCTGAAGTGAGCCGGTCCAGGGCTCCACGCGGTACGGGAAGACTCCGGCGACGGCACTGGCCGGATGCAGGCGCAGTCCCCGACCGATGCGGGGACCGCGCAGTCCCGATCGGAGGAGCAGGGCGGGGGTATTGATCGATCCACATGCCACTACGACGACGGGCGCCCGCACCACGAGCCGGTGTTCGGCGCCGTTCTCCCCGCGGGCGCGGACTGCCACTCCCCTCACTTGCCGCCGCTCGATCAAGATCTGCTCTGCCTCGGCGCCCACGATGATGTCCGCGCCCCGTCGGGCCGCGTCGGCGAGGTAGGTCCGCGCGGTCGAGTTTTTCGCGCCGTGGCGGCACCCGTACCCGCAATAACCGCATTCGACGCCCTCGCAGCATCCGCTCACGTTTCGCGGGATGACGCCCACGTGCCAGCCGAGGGCGCGGCACCCCCGTTCCAGCAGCTGGTCCCGCTCGCCCGGCGTAGACCAAGTCGTACCGACACGAAGCTGCCGCATCACGCGGTCCAACGAATCACCGAACCGCGGGCTGGAGAACAACCGAAGGCCCGATATCTCGTCCCATTCCGCGCGGGTCTCAGGTGGGAGAGGGAAGCTCGTGGTGTAGTTGATCGCGGTGCCGCCCCCCAGGCATCCGCCGGCGAGGATCGGGATCGACCCGGACTGCGTCATCATGAGGCCGCCATCGAGGTACAGCCGGCCGAGCATGTCCCCCTCGATCTGCGTCAGGTCCTCGGGAGCCGGGTTGATCCCTCTCTCGAGCACCACGACGTGCCGCCCGCCTTCGGCGAGTACTCCGGCGGCCACGCCGCCTCCGGCGCCGGATCCGACGACCACCACATCGGCGTCGATGACCATGTCGGTCTCCACTCGGCGGGCACTGACTGGTAGAGGCGGATGGGCTGGAGGGGCGAGGGGTCCGGGGTAACCCACTGCCCGCCAGGCGGGGTGGGTGGGGGCTCCCCCATTCACCACCGGCCAGCAGTAATGCGCGACATGGCCGAGACGCTTGAGGGCCTGAAAGCCGGCGCGCAGCGGGGGAAGCCGGGAGAACGCGAGCCGCGACAGCGCGCGCTCGCGGGCTGCCGGTGGCAGGGCGCGGAACCCAGCGAACTTGCCGGCCAGGAAGAGTCCCGCCCACGGAGTATCGAGGGCCGTGAGCAGGAACCGGAGGCGGCGGGCGTCACCGGGGTCACGGAGCGCTCCGACCAGGTCCGCCGCACGTCCCGCAGTTCCGGCCTGCACCGCGCCGAGCGCGAAGAGTCCTTCAGGGTCGTCGTCGACCTGAATGGAGGGCAGCAGCGATTCGCAGACCGCTGCCAGCGTCGCGAACTGGCGTGACGAGAGGACTTGGGGCATGGGCTCACGGTAACCACCGGCGTCCAACGAATCCGTGAAGGCTTCATGAGCGTTTCCGGTTCCCTTCACGCATGCCGCGCCAGTATCCCGGATATGGAGACGACCGGACTGCTGGTGCCCACCATCCGTTCCGGAATCCCGAGCTCGCGCCACGGGACCGATGATTACGATGAGTCGTTGATCCGCTGCCGGCGCGAGTACGTCGAGGCGCGCACCGGAGCCACCCTCCATCATCTGTCGCAGTATTCATTCGATCCCCTCGAGACACGGGGGAACATCGAAAACTTCACCGGCGTCGCCCAGGTGCCGGTGGGATTCGCCGGGCCCCTCCACATCAACGGGGAGTACGCTCAGGGAGAGTTCCTGATCCCGCTCGCCACCACCGAAGGCACGATGGTGGCGTCGTACAATCGCGGGATGAAGGTGTTGAACCTCTCGGGGGGTGTGCTCACGACGGTATCCGCCGACGGGATGCAGCGTGCGCCCGTGTTCGTGTTCGATACGGCGCGCGAGGCAAGGGCGTTCGAGCTCTGGGTGAACGAGCACCTCGACGATCTGCGGCGGGAAGCCGAAGCGACGTCGCACGTGGCCCGCCTGCGCTACATCGACGTCTACCTCTCGAACAAGTTCGCGTATCTCCGGTTCAACTTTGTCACCGGCGACGCGGCGGGCCAGAACATGGTGGGCCGGGCGACGTTCGCCGCCTGCCAGTGGATTCTCGAGCATGCGGACGGAATTCGGCGGTTCTACCTCGAATCCAATCTGGCGACCGACAAGAAGTACTCGCAGGTGAACGTGATGCGAACGCGCGGCAAACGCGTAACGGCCGAGGCGACCATTTCACGGGAGGTACTCGCCACACACCTCCGTGTGAAGCCCGAAGTGCTGCAGCATCACTGGGGCGTCGGCAACGTGGGTGCGTTCCTGTCGGGCGCGAACAACAACGGTCTGCACTCCGCCAACGCCATCACCGCGCTCTTCATCGCGACCGGACAGGATGTGGCGAACGTCTCCGAAGGGTCCGCGGCCATCATCTACTCTGAAGTCACCGACGCCGGCGACTTCTACCTGTCCATCACCATTCCATCGCTCATCGTCGCGACGCACGGCGGCGGCACCGGGCTCCCCACCCAGCGTGAATGTCTCGCCGTGCTCGGATGCACCGACGCCGGAAGCGTGAACAAGCTTGCGGAGATCGTGGCGGGCGTGGTGCTGGCCGGGGAGATCTCGCTGGCCGGCGCCATTTCCTCGCTCGAATGGGTCTCAGCCCACGAACGCTACGGGCGGAAGCGCTGATGGGCGCGCCGTCCGCACCGGTCACGCGCAGGCGCCGCGCAGCGAGCCGGCGGCGCGGCCCGGCGCCGGAGCCCATTACCTACGTCGACCCCGCCCCCCCGCCGAGTCTGCTCGGGCGCGCCCTGTCAGTGAACCGGCACCTCGCTGGGCTGTTGGCCGGCAGCTTGGTGGCCTGGGCGGATGCGAGGCACCGGGACGGGACCGGCCGGGGTCCCCGGTACCTCCTGGCGCGGGGCCTGTCGCCCCTCGTCCGGTCTCTCCTCCGCCCGGATCTGGCGCGGGTGCCCTTCCCGGTCCATCTGCGCCGCCGGCTCGAGCTGCTGGGACCGACCTACATCAAGCTCGGCCAGATCCTCAGTCTTCGAGAGGATCTCCTCCCCAAAGCCGTCACCGACGAGCTCAAGCATTTGCTGGGGCGGCTGCCCGCCATCCCGTTCGCGGACTTCCAGACGCTGGTCTCCCGCGAGCTCGGCCGCCCGCTCGACGATCTGTTCCTCCGCGTGGATCCGGAACCCCTCGGGTCGGCCTCCATCGCCCAGATTCACCGGGCGACGACGCGCGCGGGGGACCCGGTCGTGATCAAGGCGGTGAAGCCGGGCATCGTCGAGACGTTGCGACGGGATGCCCTGCTGCTCCGCATCCTCGGCGCCGTGCTGGAGTGGCCGTTCGGCCGCTATCAACCACGTCGCATCATCCGGGAGTTCGTCGCCTACACCCTGCGAGAAGTGGACCTGAAGCAGGAGGCCGAGAATGCACGCGCCTTCGCCGCGAACTTCGCGGACCTCGCGGGCGTCGCTTTCCCGGTCGTGTATCCGGAGTACTCGGGCGCCCGGGTTCTGTGCATGGAATTCGTCGATGGATTGCGTCCCGACACCGCCGCTGCTCGCGCCTTGCCGGCTCGGGCCCGGCGGCAACTGGTGGAGCTCGGGGCCGAGTCGATCATCC
>DASUBP010000023.1:0-29600 GCA_035763205.1 Gemmatimonadales bacterium | reverse complement strand
CGGGGATCTGTTCGAGCTGGGATATGAGGCGGTGGGGGACCTGGATGCGCGCCTCGAAACGGTCAGCGACTGGAAGGCACCCTTCCGCGAGGGCGTCGTCTACTTCCTCGGCGAGGGCAGGGTGAAGGGCGTGCTGCTCTGGAATACGTGGGGCCAGGTCGAACATGCCCGCGCGCTGATCGCCGAGCCGGGCCCTTTCACGCCGGCAACCTTGGTTGGAAGGCTGCCGGTGGCCTGATCTAGAACCGGTAGCCGATCGCCAGATTCAGATGATTGACCCGCTCTTCACCGGTCAGATAGGTCGTCCGGATCTGCCGGAATTCGAAGCCGAGCACGACGGGACCGGGCGGGGTCCACTGCAGGTGACCCTCGCACGCAAGGTTCTTGAGGCGGCCACCCTTGGTGAGATAGGTCGAGTCTCCCACCGTGTAGACGTCCGCATCCTTCGGGTCGTCGATCCCGCAGCCAACGCCGAACATCCAGTCCTTCATGGGACGGGCGTTGAACTGGCCCCATCCGCCCGTCGTATGCACGACGGCGCCGTCGACACCGACGTTCTGGCCGACGCCACCGCCGCCGAGCCCGGCGAGTCCCTTGCCGGTGAAAAATTCGCCGATCAACTCGAATGGGCCGAACAGGAACCGCGCATCCGCGGTGACCGCCTGCGACACCTGGATGGAGTCCCCGGAGAGACTATCCAGATTCTTGAGCCAACCCTGATGAACGCCGATGCCGATCTCGCTCGGGTTGTCCGCGGCACCCCATCCGAAGCGGAGGCGCCCTTCGAGATAGGGACGGCCGGTGCGTTCGGCGGAATCGAGACTGGTGTTGAACGCGGGCTGAGCGGTCCCAGCGGCCGGCGCGATGACGGCTGCCTGCAGCGCGAGCCGCAAGGAATATCCCGTTTCGACCGTCACCCGCATCTGGGGGATCCAGAGCCAGAGGTTGCCCGACCCCGAGAACTCGGGGAAGCCCACTGCCGCGAGCGAGCGCGGATTTCGCGGCGACACGAGCGGCTTTTCCTGTCCGACCATCAGCTGCACGTGCGACCAGTCGATTTCACCGGTCGCCCGCCGCAACCGCAACAGCGGTGACGTTCTCCCGCTCCCGCTCGGTTGCTGTCCGCCGTAGAAATCCGCGTCGATCTCCCCGGTGAACGTGCCGCCGAGCACGTCGGGATCGTTCACCAGCACGCCAATCCGGGTCTGCCGGATGGATGCGCCGCCCCCTTTGACGCCGACGGAGTCAGGGACCGCCGCGAGGGGGAGGTCCACGTTGGACACCTGGGAGCTGTTCCAGAATCCGTTCACGAGGACCATGCCCGTCAGTTGCACCGTCCGCTGCGGGGGCGCGGGCTTCGACTGCTGAGCGGCAGCCGGAGCGGTGAGAATGGTGAGAACGGCAAGGATGCGTTTCACGTGTGTCTCCTGGCGGTTTCGGCGTCCCTAGACTAAGCTGTGCGGCTACCGGCGCAATACTCGGAGAGGCCTACGCGCATGCGGCACTTGAGGTTGACCTTCGTCATGGGGGTGCTCGCCGCCCCGGGGGCCCTGTCGCAGACTGTTCCCGCCTCCCGCGTGTCGGGCACGATCGCCATCCTCGAGAAGCACAATAAGCCATCCCCCGACATCGGGGATGCCGTGATCTACCTCACCGGCGGGAATGAATCCGCCGGCCGTCCGGTCGCCCTGGACGTGACCATTTCCGACAAGAAGTTCGTTCCCGACGTCATCGTGGTGCCGGTCGGCTCGACGGTCCGTTTCCCGAATACCGATCCCTTCAGCCACAATGTTTTCTCGGCGTCCGATCCCAACGGCTTTGACCTGGGGCTCTATGGCCGGGGTGAGGCGAAGGGACACGTGTTCGACCATGCCGGCCTGGTCTACATCTACTGCAATGTTCACTCGAGCATGGTGGCCTACGTGCAGGTCATGGCGAGCCGCTGGTTCACCCAGCCGGGGGCCGACGGCAGCTTCTCCATCAGTGGCGTACCCGCCGGCCGCTACACCCTGCACGCCTGGCACCCGCGCGTATCCCAGGAAGTCGTGCAGGATGTGGAGGTCCCCGCGGCGGGACTGACGCTGGCGCAGCCGGTGCAGCTCGACGCGCGCGGCTTCAGGCAGCGGGCCCACAAGAACAAGTACGGGAAACCCTATCCGACGAATGCGGGACGCGAGCTCTACTGACAAGGGGCCGCGTTTCGGCCTGGCCTGGAAGGTCTTCGCCGCCTCGGTCGTTCTGATCGTGGCGGTGCTGGGCGCCACGCTGGTCTACACATCCTGGCAGGCGAACCGCGCGGCCGACGTCTCCATCCGCAAAGCGCTCCAGAATACGCACCGTGCCGTGGACGCGCAGCTCGAGGCGCGCACCCGGGCCATGGCGGCTGCCGCGACCGCGGCGGCAAGCGTTCCGCAGTATCGCACTCGGCTGCTGCAGGGACAAAAACGCGCCGACGTGCTCGATCAGGCGAATGAGATCCGCAACTTGGCTGGAGCCGCCTGGGCCATGGTGACCAACTCCGACGGCCTGCTGATCGCCCGAACCGACCAGCCGGCCGCGGACAGCATCGATTATTCCAACAGCGTGCTGTTCTCGAACGCGCTCTCCGGCGACCAGACCACCGGCGCGTTTGGAGACCTCCAAACGCACAGCCTGTACTACGCCGTCGCGATCCCCCTGCGGGCCAGCCCGCAAGACGCGCCCCAGGGCGTACTCGTGGTCGCATATCCTTTCGATGACGCTCTCGCGGCGGCAATCAAGGAAGCGACCCAAACCGACCTTGTCTTCTTTTCTGTGGATACCCTGGGGCGCCCCTATCCCGTGGGAGCGACGGTTCCAGCGGCCGAGCTGCTCCCGGTCCTGGCGGCCAACATCGGGGCCGACACCTCGGCCGACACCACGGGCATGGAGATGGCGGCCGACATGTCCGGCAGTCACTACATCGGTCTGGAAGAGAAGATCCTGAACGCGGGGGGCCGGCGCCTCGGCGGGTGGGTCGCGCTCCGTTCGCGTGACCAGGAGATGGCGACCTTCCGCACGCTCAAGCGGGCGCTCTACTACGCCTTTGGGGTCGGCTTCGTGCTCGCGCTCGTGGTCGCCTCCATAGGCGCGTCGTCCATCGCGAAACCGGTCCGGCGGCTGGCCGAGGCGACGCGGAAGGTCCGCGACGGGGACTACTCGGTGGACGTCGCGACGTCGTCCAACGACGAGATCGGGATGCTCTCGCGGGACTTCAGAGATCTCGTCGAGGATCTGAAGGAAAAGAGTGATCTGGTCGAGTACATGATGTCGGCCACTGGCGCCGCCGCCACGCAACCGATCTCGGCCGTTCCGACCGCCGTGCGCGCCGCGGCGGCGGCGAGCTCCGGCACGATGCTCTCACCGGGCGCGCTCTTCGCCGGCCGGTACGAGGTGAAGGAAGTGCTGGGGATGGGTGGCATGGGCGTCGTCTATCGGGCCTTCGATCGGGAACTGCAGGAACCGGTGGCCATCAAGACCCTTCGTCCCGAGGCGATGTCCGCCGATGCCGTGGCACTCGACCGTTTCAAGCAGGAAATCCGTCTGGCGCGGAAGATCTCGCACCGGAACGTGGTGCGGACGTACGACCTCGGGGAGGTGAAGGGGACGTACTACCTCACGATGGAATTCGTGGAAGGGAAGTCACTCAAGTCCCTCATCGAGGGCAGGGGACGGCTGCCCATTCCCGTGACCCTGACCATCGGCAAGCAGCTCTGCCGGGCCCTCGAAGTGGCGCACGAGCAGGGCGTGATTCACCGCGATATCAAGCCGCAGAACATGGTCGTGGAGCCGAGCGGCTTCTTGAAGGTCATGGATTTCGGCATCGCGCGGCTCGCCAATCTGCCCAAGGGCAAGGGATTGACCGAAGCCGGGATGTCCATCGGTACGCCCGATTACATGTCCCCCGAGCAACTGCAGGGACTCGACCTCGATGCGCGCAGTGATCTCTACTCCGCGGGCGTCGTGCTCTTCGAGTGCGTCAGTGGACGGGTGCCCTTCGAGGCCGACACCCCCTGGGCGCTCATCGCGAAGCATCTGGAAGAGAACGCCCCGGACCCGAGAACGCTCAACCCGGAAGTTCCGGAGACGCTCGCGGCGGTGATCCTCAAGTCCATGGGACGCAAACCTGGAGACCGATACCAATCTGCAGCATCGATGTACGACGCCCTTGATCTAATCGGCTAGACGGATGGGTCTCAGACAGGCGCCCAGTCGCCCAGGCGCCTAGCGGTGGGCAGGAAAAAGGAGTCAGGAGATTCTCCTGACCCCTTCTCACTTCAACCCGCTGAGCGCCTGAGCGACTAGGCGTCTGCCTGAGTCCTAGAGTCCTCCAAACCAGGGATATCCCTGATCCTCCCAGTACCCGCCCGGCCTTTGTTCAGTGAAGTTCATGGCCGTGAGGTACTTCGTCATCTTGTAGCCGAGCTTGGTGGGCGAGTACAGTCGCAACGGCGCGCCATGATCCGGTCCGAGCAGTCGGTCGTTCATCGCGTACGCCAGGATGGTCTGGGGGTGCATCGCGCTGGCGAGATCCCACCCATTGGAGTAGCCCGAGTCGAACGACTGAAAATCGATGTAGTGAGCCGAGGAGGTCATGCCGGACTGCCGGGCGATGGCGGACACCGGGACTCCCGTCCAGGTCGCAATCGCGCTCCACCCTTCCACGCAGTGGTGCTTCACAGTGTACGTCACGCTGGGCATGCGCTTGATGTCGTCGAGCGTGAGATTCAGCGGCGTCCGCACCAATCCGCCAACCGACAGCCGCCACGCCGCGGGATCCTGCAGCATCGGCACGGTATCGGAGATGAAATAGGCCGGCAGGCCGACGCTCCGGCGGCTCGGGTCATAGTTCTTCGCGAGCCGGCTCGGCGAGTAGAGCAGGTGTTCCCCCACCCAGTCGTTGAGACGGGAGATGGAGAGCAGGGCAGGCTTGACGCTCTTCCCGCCGTCCCAGCCGCAGCCGGCGAGCAAGGAGGCGGCGCTGATGCCGGCCGTCTTGAAGAAGGAGCGGCGGTCAGTCATGGCTCGGAAACCTCCCGCGGTACCAGCCGGTGATCATCGCGCGAAGGGAATGTGGATCGACGAGAAAGACGAGCGCGACGTGCGTCAGCGTGAAGCCGACGAAGATCCAGACGGCCCAGAAATGCCAGTATCGCGCCGCCTGGAAGCCCCCGAAAAGACTCGTGAGCCAGCTGAACTGCGTCGTCTTGTAGATCGACAGACCGGTGAGCACCGACAGTGTGCCGAGCAGGATGATGAACGTGTAGGCCAGCTTTTGCAGGGGGTTGTGCTTGCCCTGTGCCGGATGGTCTTTTCGAATTCCCAGGTAGTACTTCTGCATCTCGATGGCGCCGCGGATATCGCGCGGACGGAACAGCAGGGATCGCCATTCACCGCTGAACGCGAGGTAGGAGAGATAGAGCAGGCCTCCGAGGGCGAAGGGCCACATGAGGGCGAAATGCCAGTTCAGTCCCGCCGCCAGCCAGCCTCCCAGCCGGCTCCAGTGCGGAAACACCGTGCCGTTGAATGGGCTGGGATAACCAGGGTCGCCCCGGTTCCCAAAGCGGCTGTACGCCTCGTAGATCTGCAGACCGCTGGCGACCAGCCCCGCCAGAACGAAGACAGTGGCCCAATGGCACAGCCGGACGATCCAGTGATGGCGCCGGACTGGGGCGGGCGCGGAGGTGGTCATGGCTCGAATATATTCCTGTATATGAAGTCGGCCACCGCTTTGCTGCTCGGTCTTTTCGCCTTCGGGTGCCGTCCGCACGCCCCGTTGGCGCACAATCGCCGCGGTCTTCAGAGACTGCCTGGCGTCCACGGACGCGACTCCCTCGAGCTCCGCGATTCCAGCCGCTCGGTGCTCCGCCGCCCCCGCGTCATCACCGCGCCCACCATGATCGTCTTCTGGCTCGGCGCCGCCGACACATTGTCCGCCGGGGACGCGAGCTCCGCGTACGATGACCTGACATACTATACCGATCAGGTGGCCGCCGAGCTCAGGCAGGCCGGCGTCGCGATCGTTCCCACCACGGCCGACACGGTCTACGTGGAGGGACCCGGTCACCGTCGCCGCATGATCGTGTTGTCGGGGCTCGACTATCCGTACGGGTACGTCCTGCTCGATCCCGGCGGTCCGGAGCGGATCCTCACCGGGATCTACTCGGACGACGATCTGCTGGACGAGATCGACGCGTACTTCAACATCGATTCGGACAGCACCGCCGCCCCGCCGAGGGTGGCGACGTAAAGGGGGCCTACATGCGGAAGAGGTAGCTCGCCTTCAGGAAGAACCCGTCCTGCACCCGCTGCAAGTTCGAGAATCCGAACGCCGTCGGCTCCGAGAGCGACGTCCCATATCCCAGGAAGAACACCGTCCCCGGTATCGGCTTGTAGGAGAGCAGGAAGTCGTTCCGGAATCCGTTGGACAGGCTCCCGACGACGGCATTGCTGTCGACCAGGAGTGGCTGCCCGGTGCGCGGATCCTGGAGGGCCGAGCGGCGCTGAGCGACGTACTGACCGATGTACCGCACGAAGACGGACCGGCTGAGCTGGTAGTCGAACTCGAGCCGCGGAATGTTGGCCAGCGCGAACTCGCTGCCATCCCGCTCCCGAACGATCCGGTCATGCAGCCAGGTGGCGGAGACCCGGATGGCGGAAGTCGGCTTCCAGGCGATCGACGCTGAAGTCGTCAGCTCTTTGCCTTCCGCGGCCTCCGCGAAGATCACGGAGTGGCCGTAGCCCGCGCTCACCGACCATTGAAAGGCCCGGTAGGGACTGGTGATGCCGGCGTTGGCCGAGAGCAGGTTGTAGAGCCCGTGGGGGATGGTGAACGGGATCGTGTCGATCCCGCGATTCACCTGGTACCCGGCGTAGGTGGCGGAATCGAAGCGCTGGAGATTGTCATTCACTGCCGCGCTCACGTTCCACCCGCCCCGCAACGTGAGCCCCCAGCTGTTTGCCCAGCCTCCCTCGATGGTCCCGCGTGCATGCCAGAAGTCGTCGTAGCGCCAGAGGGGCGTCCCCATCACGATCGTCTGCAGCTGCTCCATCAGCGCGCCGGGTTTCCCGTACCAGGTGAAGCGATTGAAGAGGCGGGCGGACACGATCCCGGTGCGATTCACGAAGCCCGAGGAGGCCCGGAAGTTCGGCGTGCTCCCCAGGAACTCGAAATGATTGCCGTACCGCCGGCCCGTATAGTCGCCCAGGGTGGCGTCCCACAGCGTGCCCGAACGCACGCCCGACGCATCCCGCGTCCAGGAGCCGGCGATCTGTGCCTGCGAGAACCAGCCCGTGCCCCAGAGCACGCGGGAGTCCGCTCCGAAGACGCGGTTGTAATCGGTTCCCTCGACCCGGTCGGTGTACGCGAATCCCGCCGTGGAGCTCGCCCCCAAGTCCGTCGAGATCCGCATCACGTCGTACACCGGGTTCTTCCCCGTGGCCGGGTCGACGGCGTCGACGGCGCCGAGGTACGCGATGTTGGTACCACCGGCCTTGCCGGTCAGCTTCGCGCCCGCGACGGGTTGAATGATCTGGCGCGTGTAAATGAGCTGATTGGGGGTGTCGTACTGCTCCAGGCCGTCCAGGAAGAAGGGGCGCTTCTCAGGATAGAAGAGCGCGAAGCGCTGGTTCACCGTCACCTGTGCGGCGTCGGCTTCGACCTGCGAGAAATCGGGGTGTGCGGTGGCGGCGAGGCTCAGGTTGCTCGTCAGGCCCCAGTGCAGCGTGCCACCGATTTCCGGTGTGCCCTTGTAGAGGTAGCGCCCCGCACCCGCCGAGTCCCCTTCCACTTTGCTCGTGAATTCCGGAGTGACGTCCATCACGAGGCCCCGGTGGAGGTCACTGAGGCCCGTCAGGGTCCCCGCCTGAATGAGGAAGCTGGCGTTGGCGCGGACCACGGGCGTCCAGGTGTCCTGATACCCCGAGTGCGTCACGTACCGGATGACCTGCAGGCCCCAGGACTGTGGATCGACGCTCTGGTACCGGATGCTCTTGAACGGGATGCGGACTTCGACCTGGTACCCCCACGGCGTCACGTGCCCGCGCGACTCCCAGACGAAATCGGGGTTCAGGTCGATCACCCCGTCGAAGCGTCCGGTGGCGGCGTTGCCGCCTCCCGCCGCACCCGCGAGCCCTTCGCTGCGCACGCCGTCTTCCTGGACACCCAAGGGATTGACCGCGAATTCGAGCGCGCGCCGGTGATCGTTGTACGTGTCGAGGAGGATCTGGATGTTGTCGTCCGCGTCGATCGCGTCGCGGTCGGCCATCGTCGCCCGGACCAGATCGCCATGCGGTTCGTAGGCCCGGATACCGAAGTAGATCGCGTCCGATCCGTACCATACGAGCACCTGCGTCGAGTCCGCGGCCGGCAGGCCGTCGACGGGTGTGTACTGCGAGAAGCCCGTGAGCAGCGCGGCCTGATTCCACACCGGCTCATCCAGGTTGCCGTCGACGGTGACCTTCGCGTCGACGCGCGGGATCGCGACGTTGAGCGCGCCACTCCGGCCTGCGAACACGGGGTGGGGATCCGGCGTCTGGGCACCTTGCAGTGCGAGCAAGAGAGAGAATAGCACGCCCGGAAAGTAATCGGGAAACGCGAAACGAGAAACGGGAAACGTGACCAATCACGTTTCCCGCTTTCCGTCCTGCGTTTTCCCCTGTTCGTCCCGCGCTATTCGTATCTCAACGCTTCGATGGGGTCGAGGCTGGCGGCGCGGCGCGCCGGCCACACGCCAAAGAGGAGACCGACGATGGCGCTGAAGAAGAACGCCAGGACGATCGCGTACAAGGAGATCGACGTATTCCAGTGAGCAAACTGCGCCAGGACGATCGCTCCCCCTGAGCCCAGGATGATGCCGATGATGCCACCGGCCATGCAGAGCACGAGAGCCTCGACCAGGAACTGGAAGAGAATATTGAACCGGGTCGCGCCCAGCGCCTTCCGGACGCCGATCTCCCGCGTGCGCTCGGTGACCGACACCAGCATGATGTTCATGATGCCGATGCCGCCCACGATGAGACTCACAGTCGCAATTCCAGCGAGCAAGAACCCGAACGTTTGCGCCGTCTCCTGGAACGTGCTGAGGATGTCGGTCTGGTTCCGGATCTGGAAATCGTTGTCCATCCCGGGCCTGATCTTGTGCTGGCGCCGCAGGATCGACTCGATCTCGATCATCCCGAGATTCATGTTCGCGAGATCGCCCACTTCGACCGTAAGGTCACGGATCCGGTTCGATCCGAAGATCCGGTAGCGGGCGGTCTGCAGCGGGATGAGAATCTGTTCGTCCGGGTTGCTGAATCCCTGGGAGCCCTTGTTCGACAGGACGCCGATGATCTCGAAGGGAATGCCCCGGATCATCAGTTGCTGTCCGATCATCGCCTGCGGGTTGGCGTTGAGTTCCTCCGGCACCTGACCGCCGAGCACCGCGTACCGCTGGCGCGCGTCATCTTCGCCGTTCGTGAACATCCGCCCGGCGATCATGTTGTAATTGTGAACCGAGTAGTAGTTCGCGGTGCTGCCCAGGACGGTGGTGTTGATGTTCTGATTGGCGTACTGGACCTGGAGGTTCCCCTGCAGCTCCGGCACCACTTCGCTGATGTAGTGCCGGTTGTTGAGCAGCGCGGTGTCGTCGTCCATCGTGAGGCTGACCCGCGTGCTGAAGGCCACGCCGCCCCGGAAACTCTGGCCGGGGAACACCGTGAGCAGCGTCGGGCCCAGGGCCTGGATCCGGTCCTGCACGGATTTCTGGGCGCCGGTCCCGAGGGCGACCATCGTGATCACCGCTCCGACGCCGATGATGATGCCGAGCATCGTGAGCAGGGCCCGGAGCTTGTTCGCCCGGATCGCCTGCAGGGCGACCTTGATGATCTCGCCGAGCAGCATGGTTACCGCGCTCCCGACGCCTGCGGTGTCTGGCGGACGCCCGGCAGGCCGCCACCGGTGATGCCCTGCATCCGCTGCTTGAACTGCGCCTGCGACTGGACCAGCGACGCGCTGGGCAGCAGCAGGACCGTGTCACCTTCCGTCAGGCCGCTCGTGATCTCGACGTAGTCCAGATCCGAGAGTCCCGTCTTGATCGACACCGCGGTCGGTTGGCCCTTTCTCAGGGCGAAGACGATGTAGCTGTTGGACTGCGTGCCGTTCCCGACCGGTCCGCCGACCGGCCCGCCCGGGCCGCCGCGGCCCCCGCGGCCGCGACCGCCACCCATCATGTCGGGGTTGGCCTGCCGCAACTTGGTCATCACGTCCCGGTCTGCCGCCGTGATCGAGCTGAACCCGCCGCTTCGCATCTTGTCGAAGATCCCCTGTACCTGCGCCGCGGTCACACCCTGCGGGAGCTTCACCACGCGCCCGTCGGGCATCGTCATGGTGCCTTTGCCGGCGCCGGCGCTGTTTCCCATCGAGGCCGCCGTGTCACCCTTGGTGTTCGGCGCCGGCTTCGGGGTCGCCGCCGCGAGCTGCTGCATCACGACGTTGGGATCCATTCCGAGCACCGAGGCCGCCGAGGCCACGTCCTTCTGCGTCCGGAGCGCCGAGGTCGGGATCGCCAGCACCGAATCGCGCTGGCCCACGTGAATCTCGACTTCCGTGTTCATACCCGGCTTCAGCAAGTGACCCGGATTGAGAATGTCGATATCGACCGGAAACTGCGTGACGTTCTGGCTGACGGTGGCCTTCGGTTCCACCTTGAGCACGTTCCCCTGGAAGGGCCGGCTCGGGTACGCGTCGACGGTGATGGTCACCGGCTGGCCAGCCTGTACCTTGCCCACGTCGGTTTCGTCGACCATCGCCTGAACCTGGACCGTGTCCAGATTGGCCATCTGGAACATCTCGGTGCCGCCCGTGACGTCGTGGGTCGGGCTCGAGATCACCGTCCCGATGTCCACTTCCTTCAGGATGATGGTGCCGGCCAGGGTGGCGGTGACCCGCGTCTGGTCGTACGCGATCTTGGCGTCCGACAGGTTCGCCTGCGCGTTGATGAGCGCGGCGCGGGCCTGCTCATAGGACACCTTGGTGCTTTGGTACTCCTGCTGCGTGACTGCCTGCACCTTGTAGAGTGTGTCTTCCCTTGCCAGCTGGGCCTTGGCGTAATCGAAGCTCGCCTGGGCCTGGTCTACTGTCGCCTGCGCCTGATCGAGCGCGCTCTTGGGGAGCCGGGGGTCGATCAGCGCGAGCAGCTGGCCGGGCTTCACATCGTCACCGGTCTGGACGTGCATTTCGGTGACGGCGCCGGACGCCTGGGACTTCACGCTCACCGTCAGGATCGGCTGGATGGGTCCCGCGGCGGCGGCGGCCACGACGATGTTCCGCCGTTCCACCGGGACCGCGATGTACACGGGGGACTGCGCGGCTTTCTTGCAGCCGGCCAAGCCCAGGGCGGCGAGGCCGCCCACCAAAACGATGCGCTTCACTTCGATTCCGTCCTCTCGTCGCGCTCGATCTTGCCGTCGAGCAGGTGGATCTGCCGGTGCGCGCGGGCCGCGATGTCGGGTTCGTGCGTCACCAGCACAATGGTCTGTCCCGCTTCCCACAATTCTTCGAACAACCGCATGATGTCGTTGCCGGTGGCCGAGTCTAGATTGCCCGTCGGCTCGTCCGCCAGGAGAATGCTGGGATCGTTCACCAGCGCGCGCGCGATGGCGACGCGCTGGCGCTGCCCGCCCGAGAGCTCGTTGGGACGGTGGTCCATGCGGTCGCCGAGCCCGACTTTCGCGAGGGCCGCCGCGGCCCTTTCCTTGCGGGCCCTCGACGTCTCGCCCGCGTAGATCAACGGCAGCTCCACGTTGTGGAGGGCGTTGGCGCGGGGCAGGAGATTGAACGTCTGGAACACGAACCCGATTTCCTTGTTGCGGATGCGGGCCAGGGAGTCGTCCTGGAGCTCACTGACCTTCTGCCCGTTCAGCCAATACTCGCCGTCGGTCGGCGTATCGAGACAGCCGATCATGTTCATGAACGTCGACTTGCCCGATCCCGAAGGCCCCATGATCGCCACGAACTCGTTCTTCCGGATCTGGAGATCCACGCCGCGCAGCGCGCGGACGGTCTCCGAGCCGATGACGTACTCCCGCGTCAGCCGGTGCGTCAGGATGACGACATCGGGGAGCGGCGTATCTCCGGTCCGGAATTCCTGCATAGGAGATGCGGTGGCGATCACAGTTCCTTCCCCACAAGGCTTTCGATGGTGGCGCGCGTAGTCCGGTAGGTGAACCGCGCCTGAATCAGCGTCGCTTCCGCCTGAGTCAGATTCGCCTCGGCGGTCAGGAGGTCGAGAAGGAGCCCCGCGCCCGCCGCATAGCGCTGCTGCTGAACGCGAAGCGCCTCCGCGGCGGAGGCCCGGTTCGATCGCGCGAACTCGATCTGGTGATAGGCCGCCACCAAGGCCGCGACTTGCTGCGCGAGCTGGGCCGCGACGTTCCGCCGGGTGTCGGCTGCGGTCGCCGTGGCAACATCCCGGTTCACGCTCGCCGAGACCTGGTTCTGCTCACGGACGAAGCCATTGAACAGCGGGAAAGAGGCGCCGAACGTCCACCGCGTCACGTGACCATGAAGGAAGCCGCCGCCGAACGTCGTGTCGCTCCGATTGTCGCCGAACGAGACGTTGAACGTGGGCAGGTACTGTGAGCGGGCGGACAGGACGTTGGCACGGGCCGCGGTGGCTTGGGCATCAGCCTGCTGCACGAGCGGCGCGTTCTCGATCACCGACCGGAGGAAGCCCGTGGTGTCGGGCAGGGGCGGCAGGGTCGAATCGGCTACCGGCTGAACCAGCCCATTCACGCCGATTTGTCGGGCCAGGTTCGCCTGCGCGCCGACCAGGTTGGCCTGGGCCTGCAGCAACGCGACTTCCGCATTCCCATGATCCACGGCCGCCGTCAGGGAGTCCGCGCGAGTAGCCGCCCCGAATCTGAGCTTGTCGGTCGCGGCTTTGAGTTCCTGCTCCGTCCTCTGAAGCTGCGCCTGCGCTACTCGAAGCAGCTCCTGATCCGCGAGCGCCGCGAAGAACGCCTGTTTGGTCTGCAGCTCGGTGACGAAGCGCTGGCTGATGTAACCGGCGTCCGCGGCATCCTGCACGGCGGTGGCGGACTTCACGTTCCAGATCCGGCGCAGGCCATCGAACAGATCGACCGACGCGTTGATATTGAACCCGTAGTTCCACGTCGGTGGGATCAACACGCTTCGATTGTTGTCGAATCGCGACTGGCTGCTCTTGGACGCGGACCAGCCCGCGGTGACGGAAGGGAGAAAAGTGCCAAACGCCGAGGTCCTGGACGCGCTGGCGTTGCGTTGACTGCCGATCGCCGACACCATCGCCGGCTGAACCGTGAGCGCCCGTTGAACGGCGTCGGTGAGGGTAACGGTCGGGGGCCCACTGTCCGGGGCCTGCGACGGCGTCTGCGCCGATGCGAGCCCGCCACTGACGACCAAACCGGTGATCAAGATGCTCAACCGCATTCTAGTTCCTGCCTCCATGAGTCGTGTCGCGGGTGGAGTCACCCCTTTGATGCGCTTGCTCCGCGACCAGTTGCAAGTACTTCGTCCGCTGGGCGTCGGTCAGGTGGGTGAAGATTTCCCCCCGCATGACGTGGCGGAGCGAATCCACGCGCGTGTGTACGTCCTTCCAGATGCTGTCCATCTGCGGCTTGTGCCGGACCAATACGGCCCGGACCGAATCCCGTTGCAGAGAGTCGAGCTTCAGCTCTCCGGTCAGGTAGTTCACGAACGCCTCGGGACCGTGGGGACGGGGACGGTGGGCCCAGGCATCGAGCTCCCATCCCGCGGCGCCACCCACCACGAACACCGCGGTGAGCAGCGCGAGTGCCTGTGCCTTCGAACGGTTGAACATCGGGTTACGGCCGCACCGCGAACACGATGCTCGCGTCCGGTGGATTGTTCCCGCGGACCAGGGCCGCCGCGGCGGTCCCGGAGTCTGCCGGAGCGCTGACCAGCCCCTCCTCGATCGAGGGGTTCGACGGCTGCATCGCGCGACCCGCGGCGAATCCGGCGCCGAGGGCGACGAGGAGCGCGGCCGCGATGCCGCGGCCGGCCCAGCCGGCAAGCACGTCCCACGACCCGGCTTTGGTGGTGGAGACACCCGCCATCACCCGCGCGACGAAGGCCTCATGGCCGGCAGGCGCGAGGGCCTCCCGGAGCGCGGCGCCCAGGCGGGCATCCTGCTCGTGATCGAACGGCAGCTCTTCCATCATGACGGCTCCCTCCAGTCTTCCAGTAACGTGCGCAGCTTGCGTCGCGCGTGAAACACTTCGGACCGCACTGTCCCTTCGGGGATCTTCAACATCCCCGCGATCTCCGCGTGGGAATACCCCTCGACATCGAACAGCACGACGGCCAGCCGCCGTCGCTCGGGCAGCTCGGCCAGTGCCTGGCGGAGGCGTTCCGAAAGCGCGCTGCGCTCCGCCGCGGTATCGGGCCGAGGGCCCCCTCCGACCACGCCCGGGTCGAGGGGCTCGGCACTGCGTACCGAGCGCCGACGGCGCCGATCCGTGGCGGCATTGGCCACGATCCGCATCAACCAGGGACCGAACGGCCGGCGCGGATCGTACTGCTCCAGCTTGACCAGCGCCGAAAGGAAGGCGTCCTGTGCGGCGTCGTCGGCATCGTCGGGGTCCCGCAAAACCGCCCGCGCGACCCGCCGGGCCTGCGCCGCATACTTGTCCACCAGAGCGCCGAACGCCGCGCGATCGCCGGCCAGCGACCGGGTGACGAGCTCGGCTTCCTCCCGGTGTTCTATACGCGCACCCCCGGCCCGGGGTTGGGAATCAGGGGACATCCTGTCCCCGCTCGCGCGCCCGCCGGACCAGGGCGTACCAGCCGAATGTGAAGGCGGCCGCGAACGCTCCGGCCGCCAACGTGATGCTCGTCACGTGCGGGAATCCCAGCAACAGTGCACCAAGCAACGCGGCGCCTCCGCTGGCCGCCACGGCCAGACGCCGGCGCAATCCGCCCGCCACCTGCCGCAAGGCGACTACCGCCGTCTTGGCCCGCTCGCGCGCCGTGGGCTGATGTGCGACCGTCGGGGCTTCCGCCTGCGCGTTGGTCAGGCGGGGCGGCAGCCGACGCCGCGGTACCAGTACGACTTCGCTGCTCGCCGCGGCATCGCGGCGATGTTGCTCCGCCATCTCCGTCGCGAGCGACTCGTCGTCCACGACGACATCGAGCTCGTAGTTCGCGAGCAGGCTCGAGACGTTGAGGTTGCTCGAGCCCACGCGGACCCAGCGCCGGTCGGCGACGAGCGTCTTGGCGTGAAGCATCGGCCCCCGCCACTCGAACAGACGGATGCCGGCGCGCAGCAGATCGCGGTACCCGATCCGCGTCGCCGCCTGCACCAGAGGAATGTCGGTCGCTCCCGGCACCAGGATCCGCACGTCCACTCCGGCGTGCGCGGCGTCCACCAATCCGGCGACGATCGGTGCCGGAGGCACGAGGTACGCGTCGGTGATCCAGAGCCGCTCCGTGGACAGCGTCGCGAGGAGCGAGACCACCCGCCAGATCCGCGCCCCTTCCGGCACGCCCTCGACGATGCGGACCGCGGTCGGCCCGCACTCCTCGGGGTCCGAGGCGAGCTCTCCCTCGGGGATGGCGGTCCCGGCGCGGCGCCACACGCGGGCGAAGGTGCTGTCGAGGGCGGCGGCGGCCGGTCCGCGGAGCGCCAGCGCCGTGTCCCGCCAGGGCTGCCGGCCACGCGCCGGATCGCCGGCCCACTCGTCGCCGATACAGAGTCCCCCCACCATGGCGCGGTTGCCGTCGACCACGAGGAGCTTCCGGTGGTCGCGGCGGAACCAACCGAAGGGACGTCCGTCGAAGAGTGGATTGAAGGGACGCACCTCCGCGCCGGCGTGCCGGAGGTTCTGCCAGTAGCGGCGTCCCGTTTTCCGGCTCCCCAAGGCGTCGTACAGCACGCGCACGCGCACACCCTCGCGGGCGCGCTCGGACAGGGCGTCCGCGAAGCGCCGGCCGGTGACGTCGTCGCGGATGATGTAGTTCTCGAGATGGACCCAGCGCCGGGCTTCCCCGATCATCGCGAGCATGGCCGATAGGGCGCGAGCCGACGCCGCGTGGTGGGTGATCAGATTCCCGGGAATCGGCCGGGTGCCGGCGGCGCGGTCGAGGCCGCGCGCGAGCCCGTCCGCGCCCGGATGCACGGCGTCTACACCGGCCCGAGGCCGAGCGTGCGCTCGATGGGGCGGAGGGCGCCGATGACGAACGCGATATGGTCGTCCAACGGTACCCCGAGCTCCTCGGCCCCCCGGCGGACGTCGTCACGGTTCACGCCGCGGGCGAACGCCTTGTCCTTCAGCTTCTTCTTGACGGACGAGACCTCGAGGTCGGTGAGGCTCTTCGAGGGACGGACCAGCGCACACGCGACCAGAAAGCCGCAGAGCTCGTCGACCGCAAAGAGTGTCTTCGCGAGGGCGGTCTCCCGGGGCACACCCGTATAATCGGCGTGCCCCAGAATGGCCTGACACACGGGCTCCCCGACGCCACGCTCGCGGAGCAGGCGCACCCCCCAGCTGGGATGCTCCTCGGTGGCCGAGTGTGCGTCGTTCGGATAACGCTCGTAGTCGAAGTCGTGGAGCAGGCCCGCGAGCCCCCAAGCCTCGACATCTTCCGACGATTTCACCGCATAGGCACGCATGGCCCCTTCGACCGCCAGCATGTGCTGCCGGAGCGAGGGGGACGCGGTGTACTCCTGCATCAAGGCAAGCGCTTCTTCGCGGGTCATAGCGTCACTTTCCAGCGGTCGGCCCACATCTCGGCCATCAGCATCGGCCAAAGCTTGCGGGCGTGATTGGCTTTTCCTTCGCGGTGCTCCGCCCACAGCGCCGTCACGCGCTCCCCGCCGAATCGCGGCGCCGTGAAGTACCGCGCCGCCCGGTCTCGCAGGGCACCATTGAGCCAGGAAGCCACGGGGACCGAGAGGCCGCGCTTCCGGCGATCGATGACGTACGCGGGCACCAACCCCCACGCCGCTTCCTTCAATATCGCCTTGGTCTCCCACCCCCGCACCTTGCGGGCCGCGGGCACCGGCAGGACCAGCTCGAGGACTTCGCGATCCAGGAAGGGCGCGCGCGCCTCGATCGAAGCGAGCATCGTGCCCCGATCCACCTTCACCAGCAGGTTGTCCGGCAGGTAGGTGAGGAAGTCGAGCCAGAGCACGCGGTCCAGATCGGGAGCCGCCGGGAAGTCCCGCAACAACCGGGCGAACGCGTCCACGCTGTCTTCGGTGGGGCCCAGCGCGCCGAACCAGGCAGCGTGTCGCTCCAATAACGGCCGGCTCGCGGATCCTACGAACTGCTTGAGCAGGAACTCGATGGTGACTTTTCCAGGAGAGGTGGGCCACCGCTCCACAGCCTTGGTCAGCAGACTCCGGAACGGGCCGGGGATGTGCCTGTAGACCCCAGCGGCCTTATGCCCCAGATGTGTGGGATAACCCCCGAACAGCTCGTCGGCTCCCTCGCCGGACAGCACCACCTTCACGTCGGCCCGCGCGGCCTCGGCCAGCAGGTAGGTCGGCAGGATGGCGGGGTCGCCGACCGGCTCAGCGAGACAGGAGGTCACCACTTCGAAGGCCCGCGCCAGGGATACGTCGTCCGCGGTCACCGGGTGGTGAATGGAATGGATGTCGCGCGTCACGGCCTGCGCGAAATCGCTTTCGTCGTAGCCCTCAGCCGAGAAGCGTGCGGCGTACGTGTGAATCCGCTGGCCGGGCATGGCGCGCGCGGCCGCCGCCGCGAGAAAGGACGAATCGAGTCCACCGCTCGTGAACACGCCGATCGGCACATCCGACATCAGCTCCCGGTGAACGGCGCCGACCAGGGCATCGCGCAGCTGATGCGCGGACTCCAGGCGGTCAGGCCCGTGAGCCGCCTCCGCCGCGCTCCAGTAAGAGCGCACCGTTACGCCACCAGCGGAAGCTTCCAGCAAGCCACCGGGCGGGAGCTTGGAGATACCGGCGATCATCGAGTGCGGGGCGGGGACGTAGCCCAGCGCCGTGTAGAGCCCGGCGGCGTTTCGGTCGATGCGCCGGGCCTGGTCGGGGAAGACGAGGAGTGCCTGGACCTCGGATGCGAACCGGAGCTCGTCGTCCACGACGGTCCAGAAGAGGGGTTTCTCTCCGGCCCGGTCGCGCGCCAGGATCAGGCGGCGCTGGGCATCGTCCCAGATCGCGAGGCCGAACATGCCGTCGAGGCGGCGCACGACGTCGGCCCCCGAGCGCTCGTAATGCGGGACGATCGTCTCGATGTCACCGGTCGACCGGAACGGATATCCCCAGCCCGCCGCTTCACGCCTCAGCTCAGGTGCGTTGTAGATCTCGCCGTTGCACACCATCCAGATCGCGCCATCGGGACTCTGAAAGGGCTGGTCGCCGGTGGTGAGGTCCATGATGGCGAGCCGGCGCGCGCCCAGTCGCACGCGTTCGTGCCCGACGATCCGCTGCCCGTCGGGCCCCCGGTGCGCCAGGGACGACGCCATCTGCTCGAGGCACTCGGGGTGGCGAAGCGGACGCCCGGTGAGGGAAACGACTCCGAAGATGCCGCACATCTAGCGGCCGCCGGTACGGCCGCCGCGACAGGGACCGTACGCGGTAAAGCGGCCGTCCTCGGCCAGGAGCGGAAGGCGGGCATGGAGTGTGGCGCGCACGTCCCGATCGCCGGCGCGGGCGATGAAGATCGTCGGCAGAGGACACCGCGCCAGAAGATCGCGCCAGGCGTCGGCGGTGAGGAGCGGCGATCCGGGTACGGTGCGGAACTG
This sequence comes from Gemmatimonadales bacterium, assembly GCA_035763205.1. Lineage (GTDB taxonomy): Bacteria > Gemmatimonadota > Gemmatimonadetes > Gemmatimonadales > GWC2-71-9 > 40CM-2-70-7. Next base: position 10,813 of record DASUBP010000023.1, on the reverse strand, counting down.
GTCGGCGTACTCGGCGATGTAGGTGCTCGTCAGCTCTTTGCCCGTCGCGGTCGCGACGGGGATGGTCCGCCGCAAATAGAACGGCAGAGAGGGAATGAAGGCGCCGATGCCCACGACCTGCGCGGGCGCGCCGGCCGCAGCGGACTGCGACAGGGCCGCGGCGACCGCGTCGGCGACGGGAGCGGACGAGCGATCCTCGCCGACCGCGCGAAGCAAGGTTCCCCCGAAGACCGGAATCGCGATGACGATCGCGGCGTACGCGGCGGCGCCCAGCGATGGAGTGTCACGCCGGATCGCCAGGGCGACCGTGAGTCCGGACGCCACCAGTACCAGGCCGAGGGCGAGCGCGACGGTGGGCATCGCGGCCTTCTCGGCGGGCGTCAGGGAGATCGGAGCGGGGAACCACACGGTCAGCGTGATCAGTCCGAGTCCGAGGAGGCACGCAACCGGAATGAAAGCCCTGGCGCCGAGCGCCAGCCCCTGCCGGGAGAGTCCGTATCCCGCCGCGAGCGCGATGGCCGGAAGCAGTGGCAACACGTAGTGCGGCAGCTTTGACTGGTTGAGCGAGAAGAACACCAAGGGCACGATCAACCAGCACAACAGCAGCAGGGCGTCCTGCGCCGTTTGGTTCACCTGACGGGCTTCCCAGAGCCAGCGCCAGCGACCCGGACGGCCAATCTGCGCCAGGGCGGGAACGATCCAGGGGAACGCGCCGACCAGAACGATTGGGATGTAGTACCAGAACGGGGCGGTCCGATGGAACCCCTTGGTGGTGACCCGCTGGAAGGTCTCGCGCACGAACGCGTAGTCGGGGAACTCGTGATGACGCGCCGTCACCACCAGGAACCAGGGCAGCGCGATGAGAAGAAAGACCGCCAGTCCCCTCCATGCGAATACGCGCCCGAGGGACCGTCCGGTGAGGAGCACGTAGGGCACGACGGCGAGCAACGGAACGAGAATGGCCACCGGTCCCTTGGTCAGCCCCCCGAGTCCGATCGCGGCCCAGGCCAGCACCGGCCGGTCCTCGACGAAGGCGAGGATCGCGGCAGTGAGGAAGAATGCGAGCGTGCTGTCGAAGATGGTCTCGCGCGCGAAGGCAAAGACCAGCGGCATGGTGGCGAGCGCGATGCCGGAGAGCCACCCCGCCTCCGGACCCCAGCGCTTGCGGGCCCACCAGACCACCAACGCGACGGATGCGAGGGTGAAGAACAGCGCGGGGAGGCGGGCGGCCGCTTCGGTCGGGCCGAGTGCCTCCATCGACGCCGCGGCGGCGGCGAAATAGAAGACCGGCTTGTCGAGGTACGGAAGGCCGTCGAGGTGGGGGACCACGTAATCCCCCGACTGCGCCATCTCACGCGCCACTTCGGCGTTCCGTCCCTCGTCAGGGTCGAGGAGGCGATGCCCGCCGAGGCTCCAGCTGAGCGCGATCGCGGCGATCAGCAGGAGCCAGGGGAGCCGTGAAAATGGTCGTGGCACGCGGTGAATCTAATGCAGCGGGTTGGCTCCGCCGGGCGGTGCGGGCATCTGACTCACCGTGATGGGGACCGATGCCGCCGGCGCGCCGTCAACGGAAATGGCGAAACGGTAGGTCCCCGAATGCGGAAATGGCACATCGAAGACCAGGATGGCGGCGGCTTCGATATCCGTGACCCCGGCCGGAGGCTCCGCGAAGTTGACGGTGCCGGAGCCGCCCAGGATCTCCGTGTCCCGGTCATCCACGAGGCGGATGTGGACGGGGTGCTCGCCGATCTCCGTCCGCTTGCCTTTGAGCCGCAGGACGAGATGCAGGCGCGGGTGCATGGCCGGGAATTGCTGGACCCAGATGTGCTGGAAGATGCCGAGGACCGAGATCTTGCCCGCCTGGTCGACCAGGGCGTAGTCGGAGACGACCGCGAAGTCGACGTTCACTTGGGCTTCCGGAGCTCGACCGACGCCCTGGTGTGCTCCCAGGCGAACGTGACGAGGGCGGCGCCGCCCGTCATCCCGCGTTCGGGAGTGGCGGTGATCCCGAAGTGCTCGATGAGCGAGGGGACCTGCTGGACCAGCATGGGGACGCGGACCAAATCCGAGTCGGCCGAGTAGTCCGTTCCCCACAGAGGGGCCCGCTGAGCGGGACACGTGGCACCGCAGGGAGCCAGCGTCTGCCGGTTGATCACCAGGGTCCACGCCGTCGGCGTGGGCAGGATCCACAGCGTGTACGCGCCCGCCGGAATCAGGTGACCGGCGACGTTCACGGGGCCCGTGGTCCTGAAAGTGGTCGCGGCGTTCGCGCCCGCGCGCCATACCTGACCCCAGGGAACGAGCGCGCCGAAGATGGCGCGCCCTCGGACCGAGGGACTGCCGTAGGTGATGGTGATTCCGGTACCGCCCATCGCCACCGTGGTCGTCTCGCGCGGCGAGAGGATGGCGACGGCGCGGCTCGCGAACCTGGGACCGAGCGTGGCGAGGTCCAAGTCTCGCACTCGCTCCCAGTCGTACTTCTCGGTCGTCTGCTGTCCGGAGATACTCGCAAGATTGCCCGCACTGTCGAGCACGCCGATGAATGGTCCGACGATGGGCCCCAGGTACATCCGGACCGAATCCCTGGTCACTCGCTTCACCGACAGTGCGATCGCCCTTCCGTTCGTCATCTGCACGCCTTCAATGGTGGCGGAATCGCCCTTCAGGGACCGAACGACGTCCTCGATGGGGCCGACGGCCGGAAAGAGGTAGGGCGTGCCCGAGCCATTGGCCTTGGTTTCGGCCGGCACGTTCGGTGCGCCGCCGATGTTGTGCGTCACCAGCTCGTAGGTCCACCCGCCCGCGCCATACGTCACCGTGTAGATGCGGTGCAGCGCAATGGGCGACCGCGTGACGATCTCACCACGGATGCCCGTGGCCGTGCGCTGGTAGGTCTCGAGTGCCACCGTGTCGGTGCCGAGGCGCGCGATCCAGGCGCCGCGGTCCTGAGCGGACAGGGGGAGTGCGGCCAGGCTCACGGCGGCGAGTGCGAGTGTCCGCATCACGACACCTTGATCGAGTTGATCTTGTCGTTCTGCTTGATCTTGTTGACGACGTCCATCCCCTTGGTGACTTGCCCGAACACGGTGTGCACGCCGTCCAGGTGACCCTGCGGCGAATGACAAATGAAGAACTGAGAACCGCCGGTGTCCTTGCCCGCGTGCGCCATGGAGAGCGTGCCGGCGACATGCCGGTGCTTGTTGAGGTGGGTCTCACACTTGATGGTGTAGCCGGGCCCCCCGGTGCCGACGCGTCCTTTGCCGGTCTTGGAGTACGGATCGCCGCCCTGGATCATGAAGTTGGGAATCACCCGGTGGAACGTGGTCCCATCGTAGAACCCTTCCTTGGCCAGCTTTTCGAAGTTCGCGACCGTGCCGGGCACCTCGTCGGAAAAGAGGTCCAGCTCGATCACACCCTGGGCGGTATCGATTACGGCTTTCGTGGCTGCCATTACTGCTCCAGTGCGAAGTTGTCGTCGACCTGCTTCACGGTTTTCGTCCCTACAATCACGACGCCCACGTCCGGGTTGTCCAGCACGAACCGCAGGGCCAGGTGAGCCGGTGAGACCCGCGACTGCGCCGCGAGCTCCGACACCCGGGCCCCCAGCGCCGCCATTTTCGCTACGTAAGGCCGGGGCATGCGGGCCCTGATGTCTCCCGCTTCCCAGGTCGCATCCGCTCCGTACCTTCCCGCGAGAAATCCATTGGCCAGGGGCTCCCGGGCGATGATGCCGACGTTGGCCGCCCGCGCCGCGGCGAGCAGGGCGTCCTCGGGCTCGCGCCGCGCGATGTTGTACACGACCTGGATGGTGTCGGGCATGGTCGCCTGAATGGCGGCCAATCCCTCCTCGGGCGTATGAATCGAGACTCCGTACGCCCGGATCTTGCCTTCCTGCTTGAGATCCTCGAGCACTCCGTACGTGTCCATCGCCGCGATGAGGTTCAGGGCTGGATTGTGAAGCTGCAGCAGGTCCACATAGTCTGTTCCCAGTCGCCGCAGGCTCTGCTCCAACGCGAAGCGGACGTACTCCGGAGTGAATGTGGAATCGTGGGTGACGGGGAGCGGAGCGTCGGCGGGGATGGTGTCGTATGGCGACCCCAGCATCTGGCCGATGCGGTCGTGGAGGAGCGCGTGAACACCGCGGTTGTAGAAATTGCCACCCACCTTCGTTGCAACGATCACTTTCGAACGGTCGGCGCCGAGTGCCGCGCCGAGGACTTCCTCGCTGTGCCCGTGACCGTACACGTCGGCGGTGTCGAAGAACGTGCACCCCAGATCGAGCGCCCTGCGGACCGCCCGTTGAGACTCCGCGTCATCGGTGGGGCCGTAGGAGTTCCCGTATTTGTTGCCGCCGATGGCCCAGGCACCGAATCCGATCTCCGAAACGGCGAATCCGGTGCGGCCCAGGATGCGCTTGTTCACGCGAGCAGCTCGGCAAGGGCGGTCCTGGTCGCGACCGGCAGGGAACAGGTCGTCCCGACGCAGACGGTGGCCTGTGGACGGTCGCCGGAGCGCCTGATCACCACGCGGCGCGGCCGCCAGGCCTGCAACGCGGCGAGATGCATGGCGCACGCCTCACCGGGCCCCAGGGGGCCGGCAACCTCGATTCGCGTGACGGGATTGATGGCCCAGTCGATGGCTCGCAGGAGCGTGGCGCCATGGAGGCCGAGTTGACCCGCGGCACCGGCGAACGTCCGCACTTGCCGGTCGAGACGGCCACGCCACGGCGCGTCATCCGTGAGGGCGGCGAGTCGCGCGAGCACGAGCGCTGCCACACCATTCCCCGACGGCGACGGCGCGTCTTGCGCCGGCTTCCCCCGGACGGCCAGGTACGCCGTGCCGCCCGTGCTGGAGATGTCCCAGTAACCGCCCTGGCTGTCGCCGTGAGCGCGCTCAACGTGCTCCATCACCGTGATGGCCCGATCGAGCCAAACGTCCGTCCCCGTCGCTTCGTACGCATCCAGAAATGCGGACGCCGATTGCACCTGGTCGTCGAGCATTCCCGCCGGCGCAGCGCGTCCGATGACCCGCGACATGCCACTCCCCTCGTGCCAACTCTCCCGCCAGAGTCTTTCCAGACAACCCAGGGCCAAGTCGTTGCACTCGGCGCGGTCCAGCACCGCGCCCGCTTGCAGGAGTGCCCCAGCCAGCATCGCGTTCCATGATACGTAAGGCGTGCGGTCCACAAAGGGCGCGGTCCGCCGGTCGCGTGCGCTCTTGAGGTTCCGTATCGCGGTCTCCAGGGTCGCCCGCTCGGTGTCCGACGGCGGCATCCGTTGCCAGAGGACGTTCTTCTCGGGGTGCAAATGCATCTCACCCCGCTCGCCGATGTCGAAGACCCTCGCGGCGATGTCGAACTCCGGACCTGACAGCGCGGCTTTCGCTTCCGCTACGGTCCACGTCCAGTAGTCGCCATCGTCGCCGAAGGTCGTGTCGGCGTCCTGTGACGCGAAGAACACGTGCCCGGTGCGATCGCTGAGCGTCGCCAGAATCCAGTCCACGATCCCTGAAGCCGTGACCCGGAACGCGGGAGTACCGAACGCGGAGTAGGCGGAGCAGTACGCGCGCAGGAGCTCGGCGTTGTCGGTCGCCATTTTCTCGAAGTGCGGGACGATCCAGCGCTCGTCGACCGCGTACCGGTGGAAGCCGCCGGCGAGGTGATCGCGGATGCCGCCCCGCGACATGCCCTCCAGGGTCCTGGTCACGACTTCCCGGGGCCAGTCGTCCCGGGTATCCCACCAGCGCGCGAGGAGAAACTCACAGGCGCCGGGGTGCGGGAACTTGGGTGCGCCGCCGAACCCGCCATACCGCACGTCGAACATGCGGGCCATCTGATCGGCACCGGTCACGAGCACGCCCTCTCGGGCCTCGCCCTCGCCGGTTTCATCCAGCGCTTCGCCGAGGCGCTGGGCCAATTCCGTGGCGTTGTTCAGCAGCTTCTCGCGCTCCTCCCGATACCGTCGCGCGATTTCGACCAGGGTGGTCCGGAATCCGGGACGGCCATAAGGGTTCTGATCGGGTGGAAAGTAGGTGCCACCGTAAAACACCCGGCCTTGCGAATCGAGGAATGCGGTGAGGGGCCAGCCACCCTGTCCGGAGATCGCCTGCACCGCGCGTTGATAGCGGGCGTCGACGTCGGGGCGTTCATCCCGATCCACCTTCACGCAGACGAACTCGCGGTTCAATACCTCGGCGACGGTGGGGTCCTCGTACGATTCGCCGTCCATCACGTGGCACCAGTGGCACCACACCGCGCCGATGTCGAGCAGAATGGGCTTGTCCTCGGATTTCGCGCGCGCGAACGCGCGCTCGCTCCAGGGCTCCCACGAGACCGGTTGGTGGGCCGCCGACTTGAGGTACGCCGACGCCTCGGCGCCGAGAAGATTCGGCACTACGCCCCGAGGTACCGTACGGCCGTACGGGACAGAAGCTCGACACCGATCTCGAGGGACGACTCGTCGATGTCGAAGGTCGGGCTGTGGTGGGGCGACGCCGGGCGGTTCGGCGCGGCGGAGCCGACGAACGCGAAGCACCCCGGCACACTGGCGAGGAAGAATGACATGTCCTCGCCGCCCATGGTCCGTACGCCCGTGCGGACGTTCTTCGCGCCGACGATCTCGGTCGCCACGTCGCGCATCAGGCCGGACATCGCCTCGTCATTGATCAGCGGCCTGGTGTGACGGCGGAACCGCACGTTGACGGTGCCACCGAAGGCGGAAGCTACGCCCTTCGCGGTGTCTTCGACGAGCCTCGGCGCTTCGTCCCACAGACGGCCGCCGAAGGTCCGCACCGTGCCTCTCAGCTCCGCGGTCCCGGGAATGACGTTGAACGCGTGACCCGCCGAGACCTGGGTGACCGACAGCACGCCCTCTTCGAAGGGATCTCGCCGGCGGGAGATCAGGCTTTGGAGGGCCGTGATCAGGTGGGCCGAGATGAGGACGGGGTCGATGGTCTGATGCGGGGCCGCGGCGTGGCCGCCACGTCCGACGATGGTGATGTCGAACTCATCGACGGACGCCATCACCGGCCCGGGCATGATCCCGATGGTCCCCGACGGGAGGTCGTTCCAGAGATGCAGGCCGAACGCGGCGTCGACCTTGGGACGGTCGAGCACGCCGGCGCGGATCATCGCCTGCGCGCCGTCGGAGATCTCCTCGGCGGGTTGGAACGCGAACTTCACCGTCCCGGGGAGCGCCGCGGTCCCCAGCCGCCGCGCGACTTCGAGACCGATGGCGACGTGCCCATCGTGGCCGCAGGCGTGCATTTTCCCGGCGTGTCTGGACTTGTAGGGGACTTCGTTCGCCTCCTGCACGGGCAGGGCATCCATGTCCGCGCGCAGGAGGATGCACCGGCCCCCCGACCCCCGCACCCCGACCACTCCGGTGTTCCCGACACCCGTCGTCACCGCATAGCCCGACGCCGTGAGCCGCTCGGCGACCAGGGTGCTGGTCCGGCTTTCCTGATTCCCCAGCTCGGGGTGCTGGTGGAGGTCGCGTCGGGTCGCGATGAGGGCGTCGCGGTCGATTCCGGTCAGGGCGATGGTCACAGGTCGGCGCTCGGGCAGAGATCGGAGATCCGGCATTCGCCGCAGAGCGGGCGCCGGGCGATGCAGGTCTTCCGGCCATGAAGGATGAGCAGGTGCGAGAACACGGTCCACTTGGGGCGGGGCACCAGGGGCATCAACGCGAGCTCGATTTTCTCCGGCGTCTTCTCGCGAGTGAGCTTGAGCAGTCCCGAAATGCGCTGGACGTGAGTATCCACGACGATCCCTTCGTTCTTCCCGAAGGCGTTCCCCAGGACGACGTTCGCGGTCTTGCGCCCGACGCCCGGGAGCTTGACCAGCTCGTCCATGGTGTCGGGTACCTGGCCGCCATGGCGCTCGACCACGGCCCGGGCCATCCCCACCAGGGATTTCGCCTTGTTCCGGAAGAACCCCGTGCTCTTGATGATGTCCTCCACCGCGGATTGATCGGCGTCCGCGAGCGCTTCCGGAGTCGGGAACGTCTTGAACAGCACCGGCGTCACCAGGTTCACCCGCGCGTCGGTGCATTGCGCCGAGAGAATGGTGGCCGCGACGAGCTCGAAGGCGTTGCGATGGTCGAGGGCGCAGTGCGCGTCGGGGAATTCACGCGAGAGGCGGCCCACGATCTTGTGCGTCCGCTGCCTGATCTCGCTCTGGGATTCCTTGCGCTTCATCGACGTGCCCTCGCGAACGTCCGGAAGCCGTCGGCTTCCCGCGCGTTGAGGACGTCCTCGGCGGCGACCCACCCTTTGCGCGCGATGCCGACCCCCACGCTGACATTCGCCATTCCCGCGACCGAGTGCGCGTCGGCGCCGATCGACACCGTGACGCCGAGGTCGCGCGCCTCCCGCAGGTGCCGCCAGTCGAGGTCGAGCCGGTGCGGGTCGGCGTTCACTTCGATGGCGATGCCGCGATCGGCGGCCCGCCGCAGCACCTGCTCGAGATCGATGGGGAAGGGATCGCGGGACAGGAGCAGCCGTCCCGTGGGGTGCCCAAGAATGGTCAGGTGCGGGTCATCCATCGCCTTCAGCACGCGGTCCGTCATCTGCGACTCGGTCATGCCGAAGCGGGTGTGGATCGATCCGATGACGAAGTCGAAGCGGTCGAGCGTCGCCGCGTCGTAGTCGAGCTTGCCGTCCTCGAGGATGTCGGCTTCGATGCCCTTCAGCACCGAGAACGACGGGTCCGCACGGTTCACGGCGTCGATTTCGTCGTGCTGGCGCCCGATGTCCTCGGCCTTCAGGCCACCCGCGAACGCCCCCGGACCGTGATCGGTCAGGCCCATCCACGAGTAGCCGGCGGCCGAGCAGGCGGCAGCCCAATCGGCGATGGTGGTGGTGCCGTCCGAGTAATTGCTGTGGCAATGGAGGAACCCGCGCAGGTCCCGCTCTTCCACGAGCTGGGGCAGGGTTCCGGACGCCGCCGCTTCGATCTCGCCGGTTCCCTCTCTGAGCTCGGGGGGAATCCAGGCGAGGCCCAGTGCCGCGTACACATCCGCCTCTTCCGGATAATTGCCGTGCGCGAGAGACAGGCTGCGAGCGCTGGCACGGGTCTCGAGCTGCGCCAGGTGCGCCGCACTGCCGGTGCCCCGGATCCACGCGAGCCCGAAGGATTCCACTGGCGCAAAGAACACGTCGGCCAGTGTGCCGGACGCGAAGCGCAGCGTGACCGCATTCTCCGCCCCGGACGACTCGGTGACGCCCGGCGTGGTTCGCAGGCGTTTCACGATCGAATCCCGGGCGCCGGGGTCGCGGTAGCCGATCAGGAAGTCGAGGTCCCGGATGAGCTCCCGCCTCCGGCGCACGCTCCCTGCCACCTCGACCCGGACGACCCCTTCCATCGCGGCGAGACTCTCCCGGAGGGAGCGCGCTTCCGCTTCCGCGTGGTGAAAGAGCCGGAACTCAGTAGAGCGGCGCAGGTGGGCGATCCCACGCCGCACGTTCTCGGCGGTCTTGGCGCCGAAGCGCGGCAGGGCGGCGAGGCGGCCGTCGGCGGCGGCGACGTCGAGGTCGGTAATGGTGTCGATGTCGAGCGCGTCGTGGATCTGGCGGATCTTGGTCACGCCCAGGCCCGGGATCCGGGTCATCTCGACCAGTCCGGGCGGGATCTGCTCGCGCAGCTCATCCAGAACCGAGGAACGGCCGGTATCGAGGAGCTCGGAGACGATTTGCAGAGTGGCTTTTCCGATCCCGTGGACAAGGCCGAGCGCGCCCGACTTCACGCCCTCGCCCAGGTCCCCGGGGAACCCGGCCACCGCCCGCGCGGCGTTCTCGAACGCGCGGACGCGAAATGGGTTCTCGCCCTTCAATTCCAGGAAGCGGGCGATCTCGTCGAGTACCTGGCCCACCGCCGGCTTGTCCATGTTCGGGAAGCTAACCCGCTAGGCCCGGGGCAGGAATTCGTCCAGTGCGCGAACGAAATCGGACGTGACTTCGACGTGCGGGCAGTGGCCGCAGTCGAGGGGGATCAGGTCCGCGGAGGTGATGCGTGAAATCTCCCGCGAGGACGCGATCGGGATGGGATCCGACGTCCCATGGAGAATGCGGGAAACGGGAAACCCCGGGCCATGGGCCCGGGGATAACTCGACACGGCTCTCTCCAAGTCGGGGCGAAGGTCCCAGTCATCCAGAGAGTCCCACACGGCCTTCTGGGTTCTCGCGACGACCCGGAAGGGGGTGAGGCGAACCGCGTCGGCCGGATTCTTGAAATAACCCATCACGGACAGCTCGAAGGCGCGGCGTTGATAGGCTGCGGGGTCGCGCTCCCGGAGGCCCGACGCACGCAGCTCGTCACGCTCGGCCAGCCGTTCGGGCGCGTTCATCCGCCGGGCGAACTCGGCTTCGAATGCGTCCCGCCATTCCCGGGTGATGGCGGCGGGAGCGACCAGCGCCAGGCGCTCGACGCGCTGGGGATGGCGCAAGGTGTACAGGAGACCGAGCAGCCCTCCCCACGAGTATCCGCAGATGGTCAGCCGCTCCTGGCCCAGCGCTATCCGGATCTCTTCGAGGTCGGAGACGTGGGCTTCCCAGCCGAGGGGCGCTTCGCGGGGCGCTGGGGACTGGCCACCACCGCGCTGATCGTAGTAGAAGAGCTCCCGGTCTTTGGACAGGAGGTCGTATTGAGGAAGGAGGTAGTCGTGGCTGGCGCCCGGACCGCCGTGGAGCACGACCACGAGGGGGCCGGTGCCGAGGCGACGCGTAAAGAGAGGAAGGCCGTTGATCGTGAGCACGCGGAGAACCTAACTACCGGACGAAAAACGGGGGCGGCCGTGGCCGCCCCCGGGCAATCCCT
>DASUBP010000022.1:0-2036 GCA_035763205.1 Gemmatimonadales bacterium | reverse complement strand
TGCACGACGCGGCCGGAACCTTGGCCAGATGGCCGAGGTGGGAGAAGCGAAGATTGGTGCGCAGTGAATCGGGCGGCACGTAGGGCACACGCTTCTGGATGGTTCCGTCGTGACACGACGCGCACACACCGGAATCGGGGTAGAGGGCCGCCTTGACCTCGGCTGCGCCCGCGTGGCACCCGACACAGGTGGGAAACACCTTTGCGTGCTTGGCGTGATCGAATTGCGGCGTCTGGCCCGACGCCGTGCCGGCCGCCAGCAGCATCGCCGTGAAGAGCAGTGCGGCCCTCATCGTGGCGCCTCGGGCATCGCCTGCACGGCCGCCGGCAGGCCGGGGCGCCCCTCGCTCCCGAAGAACAGGACCAGCCGAGCCGAGAGGCGGGTCTGATTCCAGTCGAATCCCGCGGCGTCAGGACGCCGGCGGGACTCCGCGTAACGGGTCGCGTCCGCCTGCAGATTCCACCGCTCCGACGCCTTCCAGGTGGCAGCGGCACCCACCATCCATACCGATGCGTCGTCGAGCCGGAACTCGAGTGGCCGATCGAGCGTGCCCGCGTGAGCGGACACGGTGAACCGGTTCGTGGCGGCGAAGGTGGCGCCCCCGGTAAAGCCTCGAGAGGACGCTCCCGGACCGAACTCGGCGCGGTATCCGGCGTCCAGGGTCCATCGGTCGGACAGGACATAGGCGCCGTCCCACGACATCCGCCAGCCCGACGTCTCGAAATCCGTCAAGGGTGCGGAAGCGCCGGTCGGGTCGTACTTGTAGGCCTGGCCCGTGACGTGGAAAGAGAGTCCGTGTCCCGGCGTGAGGTCGAGCGATCCGTCGATTGACCGATACGCGGTAGGACTGAAGACGCCCCAGATGGTCCACAAGTCGAAGTCAGGACGGTAGCGGCTCACGCCGACGGACGCGCTCGCGAATCCCGCCCGTGGTTGCCACATCAGCCGCAGGTCGGCATTCCCCCACAGGCTCTGCGCCAGGTCGTACATCCCGCTCGCCGTGAGCGTCCATCCCGGCAAGGGGCGGAGCACGGCGTCGCCGCGTGTGCGCTCCGACACGAAGTACTGGGACCGGCGGTCGATTTGCCGTTCATATGACCAGTGCAGATCCAGGGGCGCGCTGCGGAACCCCAGCGACCCACCGGCGACCAGTTGGCGTTCGACCGGTTGGAAGTCGTCGAGCGGATTGAGCGCCGCACTGGTGACGGGGAGAGCCGACGCGTCCGCCAACCCCCAGCCCAGGTATCCCGTCGCGTCGAGCCCGAGCCGGCTCGCGCGAACCGTGGCGCTCGCACCGTCGAATCCCGTAAAGCCGATGGGTGCCGCCTGAGTCTGCCGCCCCAAGCGCACGAGGTACCGTGGCTGGGCGTACTCGGCGTATCCCTCGAGCAGCTGAATCGCCGGTGTCGTGGACGGCCAGCTGACCGCGGCATTGCCGAGATCGGCGCCTCCGCGCGCAAGCACGTGAACGGACAACCCGGACAGTCCCAAGCCCCAGGTGGTGAAATCAGCGGTCGTGCTGAGGGGGTCGCTCCGTTGTGTCGGGCCGGGGCGGAAGAACGAGCAGTATGGCTCGCCGGAGACGCATTGTACCGCGATCCCGTCAGGAGTGACGGGCCCGCCGCCCACCCCCGAGACCGTGTCGCCCACGGGGATGCTGTCGACGGTCACCCCTCGGTACGCGACGACCTGCGAGCGCACGTCGAGCCGCAGCCGATATCCTTGCGCGGCGAGACTCCCCGGAACCAGTAACAGCAGGAACAGGCGCCTCATCAGTCCTTCCCCGCGCGCAGGTCGGCGCCCGCACCCGCGTGGCAGCCGCTGCAAGGCCGGTCCGGGTAATGGGCGGACTGCATCGGATGGCAGCTCAGACACAGCCCGCGGTCGGGCACCAGGCTCGCGACGATCGTCGGGTTATGGCATCCCGCACATCCGCGGTGGGATTCGGCGGGAGGCGCGTGGGCCACGCGGACGGCCGGGGATGCGTTGTCGGTGTGACAGACCGTGCAGGCCCGTGCCGCGGTGTGGTGGTCTTC
>DASUBP010000021.1:0-5116 GCA_035763205.1 Gemmatimonadales bacterium | reverse complement strand
CGCGGGACGATCGGGTTCGCCGCCGCCACCACGTTGATGCCACCGACCACGACGGCCGAGGGCTTCATCGGGAAGTTCTGGGTGATCGTCTGACCGCCGAGCACGCGCACGCCCGGCACTTCGGTCGGCGCGTAGCCGATGAACTGTGCGCGGAAGGTGTACGTGCCGGGGGGGACGTTGTTGATGAAGTAGTAACCCTTGTCGTCAGTAACGGCGCCGAACGCGGTTCCGACGACGATCACCTGTGCTTTGGCGACCGCTTCGCCGGCCTGATTCGTCACCGTGCCTTGAACCTTCCCCGTCGTGCCCTGAGCCGCTGACGGCGCCGCCGCGAACACCAGCGCAATTGCCGAAAGCGCACCCAGTGCGAGGAAGCGCTTCAAGGCGCTTCTCACACGATGCGTCATGGAATCATCCTCCAAGTGCGTGAATGCGAGTGGACTACCGGACGGATAACGTGGTGACGACACGCCACCTCCCTTCGGGTGGAGGTTTCGACTGACAGTTCCGATGAACATCGTACCGGCCCTAAAGTGCTCCCCATCACAGAGGTCGTCAAGGAGACGTCACGACCCCGTCACGGACCTATGTCACCGCCGGGGGACATCACGGCGGCGGCGATAATGCAGGCTGGTCCCACACCCCGCAAGGGGTAAGTCAGACCAGGAGAAGGTCCCGCTGCGGGGTCCGGGGGGTCACCTCGGGCCCGGCTTCCCCGAGGAACACGTTGATCTCACTGCGCACCCCGAACCGCCCCGTCAGATAGATCCCCGGCTCCACCGAGAAGCCGATTCCGGCCATCAAGACCCGATCATCCGACGTTTCGAAATTGTCGAGGTGCGGACCCGAGCCGTGCAGGTCCCGGTCGATGGAATGTCCCGTGCGATGCACGAAATGCGCGCCGTATCCGGCCGCGGCAATCACGCCTCGTGCCGCGTCATCCAGTGCCGCCCCGGTCACCGGCGTCTGCGACGCCCATCGCGCCCGCAGCAGCTCCACCGCCGCATCCCGGGCCCCCCGAACCGTCTCCCAGACCTTCCGAACCTCCGCCGGCGGATTGGTCCCGGTGAACCCCATCCAGGTCTGGTCCGCGAACACCGACCCACGTGACGGACCAGCCCAGAGGTCGAGCAGGAGCACCTGATCCTTGCCGATCAGGAGGTCGCTGCCAGCCTGCGGCTCGTAATGAGGATCGGCTGCGTTCGCCTGGACCCCGACGATGGGCCCATGATCGGTATAGAGCCCCGCGCGGTCGAACGCCTCGCGCACCCGCCGCTGCACCGTGGTCTCCCGCACCTCGACTCCCGCCGACACCTGCGCGCCCGCCCACTGCAACGCCTCCCGCGCCACTTCCGCGATCGCCTCCGCGGCCCGCCGGTGCCCCGCCAGCTCGTCCGGCGTCCAGCGGGAGGCGAACTGCGTGACGAGGGGCGCGGACGAAACGACCCGCGCACCACATCGCTCGAGCAGCTGCACCACGCCATGCGGAATCCGGTCGAGATACGGGACGTTGTCGTCCGCGGAGGTCTCGATGGCCGCGACCTTGCCCTTGAGCAGCGAGGTCAACGCGTCGTGCAGCTCGCGCCAGGCCGCGTACTGCTTCACCTCACCGGGAAATCCCGTGAACGGCGTCAGCTCGATCTTGTGCGCGATCACCACCGGTTTTCCGGTTTTCGGCAACCACACGAAATAGCGCCGGGTGCCGAGTCCGCGGACGTTCACGACGCGGGCCGCGATGGGGTTCAGGCCATGAAAGTCGAAGAGGAGCCAGCCGTCGGCGCCCATGGCGATGAGGGCGCGCTGCACGCCCGCGAGGTCGAGTCCGTCGAGAGGTGGCATCAGTGGTGTCGGGGGTCAGGGGCCGCGGCGCGCCAGACGCACGCGGTGCCACCGGCACCGCGACAGCTGATGTGCACCATCGACCCTTCGAAGTTGGCGAACAATCGGAGGAGCTCGGTGAAGGCGGCGCCGTACAGGCCGCACGCGGCGCCGTCCGGAGTCGCACGAATCGCGAGCGTCTCGCTCATTCGCGCCATGGGCAGATCATGTTCCCGCTGGAGATCACCGTTCAGGACCACGCGCGCGGCGCGGCGGGCCACCGCATACCCCAAGCCCTTGGGGCCGGCGCGCGCGATCCACTTCGCGGCGCCCGCGGTCCGCGCCGCCGCCCGCCGCGCCGCGCGCCGGCCGGCGTCGGCGAATACCAGGTCGGCATCGGGACGGCGACCCACCAACCGCAGCAGTGCCTCGACGTTGGCGGGGTCCACCTTGGCGTCCCGGCGCACCAGTCCCTCGTACTCATTCACCTGCATGGCGATGGTGGCGGACATTCCGAGACGTTTGGACAGGAGCTCGTCGGCGAATTCGGCGAGCCCGTCTTCCACGGGCGTATCCAGGTTCCGGATGGCCTCGAGAACGGCGAGTGGCACGATGCTATGGACCACGGCGCGCGTAACTTAGTGCCCCATTGCGGAAGGGGGGAGGTCCGGCGAGGCTTAAAGCCCCATGGCGACTCAGGCTCCCACCCCCGCGGACTCCTCCCGCCGGTCGGCATTCGAAAAAGAAGCGCTGGTGCACTTGGACGCGCTCTACCGGGTGGGCCTCCGCCTCACCGGGAACGCCGCAGACGCGGACGACCTGGTGCAGGAGACCATGCTCAAGGCCTACCGCTCCTGGGACCAGTACCAGCCCGGCACCAACGCCAAGGGTTGGCTGCTCACCATCCTGCGCAATTCCTTCATTAATGAATACCGGCGCCGCACCCGGCACCCGGAAACCGTGGACGTGGACACAATTGAGCCGTTCGCGGTGTTTCAAGACATACAGGAGGAGGACCCGCAGGGGGCCTTCTTCGACAAGATCGTGGACGACGAGGTACTGCGGGCCATCGACGGCCTCCCCGAAGCCTTCCGGGAGACGGTGGTCCTGTCGGACGTCGAAGGCATGAGCTACCAGGAGATCGGCAAGATCCTCGGCATCCCCGTGGGCACCGTGAAGTCCAGGCTGTTCCGGGCCCGTCAGATGCTCCAGGGGAAGCTGTACGACTACGCCGTCGGGAACGGGTACATCAAGGGACGGAAGCCATGAAGTGCCGCGAGTGCATCGAACATCTCTATGAGTATCTGGATCGCGAGCTCACGCCCGCGGTCGAGACGGAGATTCGCGACCATCTGGCGCACTGCCCGCCCTGCGGCACCAAGTTCGACTTCGAGGCGGCGTTCAAGAAGTTCGTTCAAGCCCGCACCCGCGCCCAGGGTTGCCCTCCGGAATTGAAGCAGCGCATCCTGCGGGAGCTCTTCGACGAATGAAGTGGTTGACCACGGGGGGCGTCGTCGCGGCGATCGCCGTCGGCTGCGCCACCGGCTGGGGATTGGGATGGCGAGGAGTGGTCCTGCTCTTCGCCTTCTTTATTTCCGGGTCCCTCCTCACCCGTCTCGCGGGCGGGAGCGGGGGCCAGCGCACCTACCGGCAGGTCCTCGCGAACGGGGGCGTCGCGGCCCTCGCCGCCCTCCTGGGGTCCTGGCCCATCGCGGCAGGCGCCCTGGCGGCCGCCACCGCCGACACCTGGGCCACGGAGATCGGCTCGTTTTCCCCGCGCGCCCCGCGCCTCATCACGACCTGGCAACCCGTCACGAAGGGCACCGACGGAGGCGTCACCCTGCTCGGTACCGCCGGAGGCATCTCCGGCGCGCTCTTCATCGCCGGTTCCGCGGCACTGTTGTTTGCGCCCGCCATGGCGGTCGTGTGGGCCGGCGTCGCGGGAATGTTCGTGGACTCCGCGTTGGGCGCTACCATCCAGGGCAAGTTCCTGGACAACGATGGCGTCAACTTCGCCGCCACCGTGAGCGGCGCCGGTACCGCTTACCTCCTCACCCACCTGTGAACCGCTGGGACGCCGTCGTCGTCGGCGCGGGACCGGCCGGCTCGGTCACCGCCATGCTCCTCGCCCGACGGGGCGCCCGCGTACTGCTCCTCGATCGCGCGCGTTTTCCGCGCGACAAGCCCTGCTCCGAATACCTGACGCCCGAAACCACTCGCGTCCTCGAGCGACTCGGCGCCGGGATCCTCGGAGACGTCGAGGCGAAGGCCCCTGCGCGACTCACCGGCATGAAGCTCGTGGCGCCCGACGGCACCGAGGCGGTCGGCCGCTTCCGCCCGGGCCCGGGGTACGCACCACCGCGCCCCTACGCGTTCGCGCTGCCGCGCACCACGTTCGACCAAGTGCTCGTCGAGGCCGCGGTGGGGGCGGGAGTGGAGCTGCGGGAGAGCGTGGCGGTAGACGACTTGGTCTGGGACGCCGGGACCGTGGGGGGTGTGAGGGCTCGGGAGCCGAGAGACGAGAGCCGTCTGATCCGTGCACGCGTGGTGATCGGTGCGGATGGGCTGCGCTCGGTGGTCGCTCGGAGACTCGGATTCCGTCGCTCGGGGCCCCCGCGGCGCATCGCGTACAGCGCGCACGTCGCGGACGTCTCCGGCGTGACCGACCTCGGCGAGATGCACATCGGCCTCCGTGATCGAGGCTACGTCGGCATGGGACCGATCGGCCACGGCGAGACGACCGTGGCGCTGGTCGTCCCCGCCGCGCGCGCCGCGCCGGAGCTGACACAGCCGGAGGGATTCGTGCGGGCGCTCGACGAATTTCCGAAGATCCGGGGGCGGTACCGTGCCGACCGGTTCACCCGTCCCATCCTCGCGACCGGCCCGTTCGCTCAGTGGTCGAGACGGTCCGTCGCCGACGGCGTCCTCCTGGTCGGCGACGCGGCCGATTTCTTCGATCCCTTCACGGGACAGGGGATCTATTCGGCGCTGACGGGCGCGGAACTGGCCGCGTTGGTGGTGGGTGAAGCCCTGGAGACCGAGACGAATGGACCCCTCCCCGCCCGTGCCCTCGAGCCGTACCGGCGGGGGCGGTGGCGCGCGTTCGCGGGAAAATGGGTGCTCGAACGGCTCATCGGGTTCGGGGTCGGCTCGCCAAGCCTCGCCACCCGCGTCGTCAGACGGCTCGCACGCCGCCCTGACCTCGCGGACCTTCTAGTGGGCGCCACGGGGAATTTTATTCCGGCAGGCCGGGTCCTTCACCCGGCCACCCTGGCCGATCTCATCGCCTGAACCCGGG
>DASUBP010000020.1:0-11618 GCA_035763205.1 Gemmatimonadales bacterium | reverse complement strand
TAGGCGATGATCCCGTCCGCAATCGCCGCCGCGATCTTCTGCTGGCCCGCCCCGGTACCGAGGAACTGCGCATCGCCGCGGTTGGTGGCGAACCCGGTTTCGACAAGGACCGCCGGCCGGTGCGCGTAGCTCAGGACCCAGAACCGCGCCTGTTGAACCCCCCGGTCACCTCCGGGAGCGACGGCGCCCACCTGCTGCTGAATGCGCTGGGCCAGCTTCGCGGATTCCCGGAGAATCTCGTTCTGCGCGAGGTCCTGAAGAATGAAGCGATTGTGGGTGGTGTCCGCCCCGCTGTCCCGCTGGTAACGGACGGCGTCGTTCTCCATCTTCGCGACGCGGGACGCGTCTTCGGTCGTCGCATCCGAGAGGAAGTACGTCTCCACTCCGTGCGCGTGGGACTGCCCCCGCCCCTCGGGCATCGAATTCACGTGGATGCTGACGAAGAGGTCGCAGGCATCGGAGCAGGTGTAGGGCCGGTCGTAGAGGCTGATCAGCGTATCGGTGGTCCGGGTCATGTCCACTTCGATACCCCGGTCCAGCAACATGCTCCGCAAGATCCTGGCGATGGCGAACGTGATGTCCTTCTCGTGCTGTCCACGAGGCAGGTAGCCCCCGTTCTTCGGGGCACCAGGATCCACCCCGCCATGCCCCGGATCGATCGCCACCACGTGGTGCAGGCGCAACCCGGTCATCGGGTTCGCCGGAAGGATCCGCGGGCGCGGGTGGATCACCACCGGCGCATCGGTGTCGGGTCGGATAGCGGTCGTAGCGGTGAGGCGCTCGATCAGGCGCCCGCCGGCCGCATCCCACCGGTACCTGGGGAGTGCCTGCGGCACGCATTCCGACAAGAAAGGAAGGGGCAGGAAGAGGGTGTCCCGGGCGACGTAGGGTTCGGCCGCCAGATTGCAGAAGCTCGTGCCCACACGCGCAAAGGGCACGCCGACCTGCATCGCGAACGAGCGGCCGTCGAGCGTCACCGTGGTCTGGGTGTCGGTCATCACACTCGTGAGGCCGAGGGGTGCGGTGAGCAGGGGGGCGGCGACTGCGGCGGTACCCCGCTCGGTCGTCACCGGCACGATGGTCTGGCCCCGCGGCGTCGCGATCACGATCTGCGTGGGTGCGAGACCGATCACGAGCGCCCAGAACATCACGCTCGTCGCCCCCGCGTGACCCGGGCCATTTCACGTTCCGCGTCACGCTTCTTGAGGTCTTCGCGCTTGTCGTGCGCCTTCTTGGCGCGGGCCAGCGCGATCGCCACCTTGGCGATGCCGTCCTTGAAGTAGAGCTCCAGGGGCACGACGGTCAGACCCTTCCGGGTGGTGCCGCCGACGAGCTTTTCGATTTCCTTCTTGTGCAGCAGAAGCTTGCGGGAGCGCAGGGACGGCGGATTGTTGTACGAACCGGCGGCGTATGGCGAGATGCTGAGGCCTTCCAGCCAGACTTCCCCACCCTTCACATGGGCGTATCCTTCGGAGAGGCTGGCCTTTCCGTCCCGAAGCGACTTCACTTCGGTTCCGGTGAGTACCAGACCGGCCTCCCAGGTCTCGAGGAGGTGGAAGTCGTGTCGCGCCCTCGGATTGCGGGCGATGGCAACTTTGTCCAAGGCGGTCGGCGCAAAATAGGTACGCGGTGAATGAGGGTCAAGCCAAGCGTTGACTTGAGGTTATACCTCCGTCTAGATTTGCCGTTCCCGAATCACGCCGAAGTGGTGGAATTGGTAGACGCGCTGCGTTCAGGGCGCAGTGGGCGCAAGCCCGTGGGGGTTCGAGTCCCCCCTTCGGCATGAGAAGCAGGTATCAGGAGTCAGGGGTCAGTAGCGCGGTACTGCTGGATCCACCTCCCGGCTCCAGGCGTCAATCCCTCCCGCCAAGCTCCGCACGTTCCCGAATCCGGCCGCCACCAGGATTTCCCTCGCGCGCATGGACCGCTGGCCATGGTGGCAAACGGTCACGACCGGCAGATGCGCGTCCAACTCCGCGAGCCTTCCCGGGAGTTGCCCCAAGGAGATGTGGACAGCCTCGGGGAACGGCGCGATGGCGACCTCATAAGGCTCACGGACATCGACCACCAAATGTCTCTTCCCCTGCCCGCGCTCCGATGAGAATTCGCGCACGGTCACTTCCGTGGCGCTACTACCCGCCCCCGGCATGCCGCAGAACGCCTCGTAGTCGATGAGCGCCTTGACCGTGGGCCGCGTGCCGCACACGGGACACTCGGGATCCCGGGCAATCGCCAGCTCACGGAACTCGAGCTTGAGCGCATCGAACAGGAGCAGCCGCCCCGCCAAGGATTCCCCAATGCCGAGGATCAGCTTGATCGCCTCGGCCGCCTGAATGGATCCGATGATGCCCGGCAGCACGCCCAGCACGCCCGCCTCCGCGCACGACGGCACCAGATCGGGGGGCGGCGGATCGGCGAAGAGGCATCGGTAGCACGGACCGCCGTGCCACCCGAACACCGACGCCTGGCCGTCGAACCGGAAAATCGCGCCGTAGATGTCGGGCTTGCCCAGCAGCACACAAGCGTCGTTGACGAGATAGCGTGTGGGGAAGTTGTCGGACCCATCCACGATCACATCGAACGGGCGCAGGATATCGAGGGCGTTCACGCTGGTCAGCCGCTCCGAGAACCTCTCGACTTCCACGTGGGGATTGATCTCACGCAGCCGGTCGGCGGCCGACTCGGTCTTGGGACGTCCCACGTCCGAGGTCCCGTGGAGGACCTGCCGCTGGAGATTGCTGGCATCCACCCGATCAGCGTCGACCACGCCCAGCGTTCCCACGCCGGCCGCGGCGAGATACAGGGCTGCTGGAGAGCCCAGACCGCCCGCTCCGACCAGCAGGACTCGGGCGCTCTTGAGCTTCGCCTGCCCCGCGGCTCCGACCTCGGGCAGGATGAGATGCCGGGAATACCGCAGGACCTCTTCATGCGAGAGGCGGGTGGAGGTTCTGGTTGTCATGGAGGCGCAATACTCAGCTGGCGGCGGAAATACCCGTGATCTGGTACAGGCGCGCCTCGTCGTGGGTCAGATCGGCGAGCGTCACCCCCGACAGGAAGTCGTTGATGCGCCGCTCGAGCATGCGCCAGACCGGCCGGATGCTGCACGCGGCGTCGGGCGAGCAACGGTGAGCGTCCACCTGATGATGATCGCAGTTCACTTCGAAGGTCACGTGCTCGGACGCTTCCATCACATCCTTCACGGAAACGTCGTGGGGGTCGCGGGCGAGGAGATATCCGCCCTTGGCGCCGCGGACCGACTCCACCAGTCCGGCGCGGCGGAGGCGGAGCAGAATCTGCTCGACGTAGTCGTGCGGCAGACGCTCGCCTTCGGCGACCTCGCGGGCTGCTACCGGGCCATCCCCCACCCGGCGCGCCAAGCTGAGGGAGACGATCAATCCGTACTCTGCCCACGTAGTCACCCGCATGGCCGGAATATGACCGGGCGCGCCGGTGTTATCAACTCGCGGACGGCGGCCCGCTCCTACGGGCGGATCGCGGGCCCCACGCTGACACCGAGCTGAACGGCGAAGACGTTCCCACCGGAGCCGGGCTGGAACCAGAGGAGGCGGCTCGAGACGTTGTACAGCACGCCGTGCTTGTCCACGTCGACGCCGAAGCCCCCCTGCGCCCCCTGCGCGACGCCGCGATCGGGACCCTGGGAAAAGAATCCCGCGAGCACCGGCCCCAGCTCTCCGTAGATCCGTCCCCACGACGGGCGGTACGACGCTTCATAGCCGGGCTGGAACAGCACGGCGTCCTCGCTGCACCCGGTGCTCGGACAATTGCCGGTGAGCTTCAGCGGTGCCCAATCCACTTCGAGTCCGAGGACGCTCGACGCCTTCTTGGTGTCGCGGCGGAAGCGGACCCCGAGGAGTGGACCACGGCCCTCGAGCGGACCGGAAATGGGAATCAGGAACGCGACCGCGGGTCCGAGCGTGCCGCTCGTCATCTGGGTGACGCGCGGCGGGCCCAGGAGCAGCGACACGTTGGCCCGAAGCTCGAGGGACTGAATGGCGCTGTTCGGAACCTGGAAGAACCGTCCCTCGATCTGTCCGCTGGCGTCCTTCCCCGCGGTGACGCGCAGCCCCATGCCGAATCCAAATCCGATTTCGGTCGTCGTCTGCGGCGCCGAGCACGAGAGGCCGAGGAGGCCCTTGTCGGTGTCGAGCACACGGGCGACCCCGACCTCGGTCGACGCGAAGGGCGCGATCCCCGAGGCGCCCACCGGGAAGTAGTCGTCGTCGAGACCGTAGAACGTCAGATTCCGCGGGCAGCTCGACGTCGCCAGGTCGTTGTAGCGGACGATCGAAATCCCGGTCTCGTCGTCGTCGGCGGTCAACAACGCGATGGTCCCCCCGAACGCGGTGAAGTGATGACTGGTCCCGTTCGCGTCATCGAGCGAGATCGAGGAGTAGATGGGGCCGATGCGGACCGGGCGCTGAGCCGCCAGCGGGGCCGTCAGACCCAGGCCCGCCAGCGCGAATACCACGAATCTCGTGTTCATGTGCGGAAACTTCAGTACAACGGCCCGGTGAGAGCCGTGATAGCTGTCACCGGGCCGACGTGGGGAAACCTGTCGCGGATTGAAAACAGCGCTACTTGAGCAGCAGGGCCACCACCACGCCCACGACGTTCATGCGGATGAGCCAGGCCCAGAAGGTCGCCGACAGAAGGCCCCTGGCCTTCACATACCACACACCCGACCCGACGGTCTGCAGAGCGATGGTCGGGAGCCAGAGCACCGTGGCGAACTCCATGCCCGCCAGGATCCCGCCACCGGTGACCCAGAGATCGGAACGGAACCGCTGGTAGAGGTAAGCGAACAGAACACCGAACAGCAAGGCGAGGACGGCGGACTTCGCCATCGCCGGCCCCATGAACTTCTTCATTTCCTCAGGCGAGAGCTCCAGCGCGAGGTTTTCCATCCCCTTCGTGAACACCTTGCTCCACAGCACGTAATCCGCGATCCACGCGACGACCCCCCCAATCAGCCCGGCCACGATCCAGCTCATGCACGGCTCCTTTGAGTGAACGGTCCGACGATCAGGATTTCTTGCGCTCTCCCGGCACCCCGGGCTCGGTCATCGCCCGGAGATCCAGCACCGCGTCCAGCTCGGCGCCCTTCAGTACGCCTTTCTCCGTCACCAGCTGCCGGACGGTCTCGTTCTTGGCGATCGCTTCCTTGGCCAGCTTGGCGGACTCCGCGTAGCCGATCTTGGGCGCGAGCGCGGTCACCAGAGCGGGCGAGCGGTCCAGCCAGTGCGCGCACATCGCCTCGTCGGCCTCGATGCCCGTCACGCAACGCTCGGTGAAGATCGTCGCCGCGCTGGTGAGGAGGTGCATCGTGAAGAACAGGTTGTGCGCAATCACCGGCATCATCACGTTGAGCTCGAGCTGCCCCGCTTCCGCCGCCGCGGCGACCGTCGCGTCGTTTCCGATCACCTGGAAGCAGACCATGTTCACCATCTCGGCGATCGACGGGTTCACTTTCCCCGGCATGATGCTCGATCCGGGCTGCACCGCCGGCAGGGTGATTTCCGCGAGGCCGGTCCGCGGCCCCGACACCAGCAGCCGGATGTCGTTGGCTACTTTGCCGAGGTCCACCGCCAGGGTGCGCAGCGCGCCCGAGAGCGCCGCGGCGTCTCCCATGGACTGCATCAGCTGGAACCGGTCGGCGCCGGCGCGCAGCTCCAGTCCCGTGATCTTCCTGAGATGGCGGATCATCGCCTCGAAGTAGGCGGGCTCGACGTTCAGTCCCGTCCCGACCGCCGAGCCGCCGATTCCCAGCTCCCGCAGGTCCTCGGCGGCCTGGGCGATGCGGCGCCGGTTGCGCTCGATGGTGTGCCCATAGGCCGTGAACTCCTGCCCCAGTCGCACCGGGGTCGCATCCTGCAGGTGCGTGCGCCCCGACTTGAGGATCTGATCGAAGGCCTTCCCCTTGACCAGAAACGCCTGGGCCAATCCGTCGAGGGCGTTGAGCAGGCCGGGGAGCTGCGCGAGAGCGCCGAGGCGTATCGCGGTCGGAATCACGTCATTCGTGGACTGCGCCATGTTGACGTGATCGTTTGGATGGACCGGCTTGTAGGTCCCCCGCTTCTCGCCGAGGATCTCGTTCGCGCGATTCGCGAGGACCTCATTGGCGTTCATGTTGTGCGATGTGCCGGCGCCGGCCTGATAGGGGTCCACGACGAACTGGTCGCGATGCTTGCCGGCCAGCACTTCGTCCGCCGCGGTGACGATCGCGTCCGCCAGCCTGGCCTCGAGGCGCCCCGTGTCCTTGTGGGTGAGGGCCGCGGCTTTCTTGATCCAGACCACCGCGGTGACGAACGCCGGGAGCGGCGCGAGTCCGGAGACGGGGAAGTTGAGCCGGGCGCGCTCGGTCTGGACGCCGTACAGGGCCACGGCGGGAACGGGCAGCTCGCCCAGGGGATCTTTTTCGTTTCTCGTGTCCATGGCGGGAATATAGGCCGGGCTAGGGCTTGGCGCGCTTTCCGTACCCGATGCTGAACAGCTCCTTCGCCGCTTTCAATCCCAGATTCCGGATCATCAGGTAGCCGCCGGCGACCGCCAGGATGACGATCGAATAGATGCGAAACAGCAGCAGCATGCCCACCTGACGGTCACCGAAGTCGCCGGCGAAGCCGCCGTAGAACGCGGCCTCGATCCCCCCGCCCCCCGACGGCAGCGGGACGACGAGGGGCGCGGCCAGGAGGGCGAGCGCGCCGAAGAACATCTGGCTGAACTCCGGCGCGTCGGGCATCCCATAGGCGAGCGCGGGAAGGATGGCGGCCCGGGCCGCGAGCGAGACGGCGGTGAGTCCCGCGTTCGCGGCCATGACCCACCAGGGCGCGCGCCGCACGTGGGCCCACGCCACCCGCCATTGCCGCCGGACGCGGTGCCGGATGGTGCCCCCACGGACGACTTTCTGAATCAGGTAGATCGCCACGAGCACCAGCAGCACCGCGAGCTCGATGACGACGAGATCCGCGGCCAGGTGGTGACGCAGCCAGCGCGTCGCTTCAATCTCAAAATCGGGGATGTAGTAGATGGCCAGACCGGCGGCCATGACGAGAAACACCGGCCATTCGGCCGCCACTTCGACGCCGAGTCCGACCAGCGCGGTCACGACGCGGAGCCCCGACTCCGTCATGCCCACGAAGCGGGCGGGTTCCCCGCCGAGCCGGTTCGGGGTGACGGCCGACGCCACCTCTCCGTACAGGTTCAGCTCGACGGCGTTGCGGAGCGGAAGCTTCCCGCCCGCGCACCACACCGAGAGCTGAATCCGCCAGGCGCGGACGAACACGTCCAGCCCCAGGAGGAGCAGGGCCAGGAGATGCGGAGCGACGATGTGCCAGCTAGTCAGAGCAGTCGCCGAGCGGATAGATGAAGCCGCAGTTCCAGCAGGGATTCTTGCAGCCGCGCGCCTTGGGACGGACTTCGGCGCCACAGCGGAGACAGCGGGGCCGGGGCTTAGGCGACTCCACGGAGGAAGGGGTTGGTTCGGCGCTCGGCGCCAATAGTGGTTGCGGGTCCATGTCCCGGGTACACGATGGTGGAATCAGGGAGTACAAGCAACTCCCGCTCGATGCTGCCGATCAGTGTGTCGAAATCTCCGCCCGGCAAGTCGCTCCGCCCGATGGAGCCCTGGAACAGGACATCGCCACCGAATACGGCCCCGTGCCCCGCAAAGACGACGTGCCCCGGTGAATGGCCCGGCGCATGCCGGACGGCAAACTCCAAGCCACCCACCGTGAGTCGCTCCCCCGCCGCCAGCTCCCGGTCGGGGGGAGGGAGCGGCTCGGCGGTCAAGCCGAACCAGGAGGCTTGATCGGGCACCGCATCGTACAGCTCGCGGTCGTCCGGGTGCAGGTACACCGGCGCACCGGTCTCGGCGGCCAGCTCCGGCACGCCGAGCACGTGATCGATGTGCGCGTGGGTGAGCCAGATCCCCACCGGGGTGGCGCCCGACGCGCGGAGCTTGTGGAGGATGAGACCGGCCTGCTCGCCGGGGTCGATCACCGCGCAGGCGTTCGCGGCCTCGTCGATCACCAGGTAGCAGTTCTCGACGAACTGTCCACCCGGGATCTGCACGACGTTCACGCAGGGACCTTGGCGTGCGTCTCACGCCAGGACGCCAGGAATTTCTCGACCGCGATCGCCGCGGTGGTCGCATCCCCCACCGCCGTCGTCACCTGCCGGGTGATCTGCGCCCGCACGTCGCCCGCCGCGAACAGCCCGGGCACCGACGTCATCATCCGCTCGTCCGTCAGGAGGTACCCGCCCGAGTCGTGCTTCACATGCTCGGCCACGAGGCTGGTATTGGGCTTGAAGCCGATGAAAATGAAGACGCCACCCACCGGGAGCATCGAGCGCTCGTGCGTGTTCACGTCCTCGAGCACGAGATGCCGCACGCCCTTCTCCCCGCCCGCGATCTCCGGAACGGTCTTGTTCCAGATCACTTCGATTTTCGGATTCGCGAGCGCGCGTTCCTGAACGATCTTCGACGCGCGGAACGAGTCGCGGCGGTGCACGATGTACACCTTCGACGCGTAGCGCGTGAGGTAGTCGGCCTCTTCAACGGCGGCGTCTCCCCCACCGACCACCGCCAGGACCTCACCTTTGAAAAAGGCGCCGTCGCAGACCGCGCAATACGACACGCCCTTGCCCGCGTACTCCTTTTCGCCCGGAACGCCGAGCTTCACCGGCGTGCCTCCGGCCGTGAGAATGACGGCGGGCGCCCGGTACGTCGGACCACCGATGGTCGTCACGTTGAACCGGTCGTCCCCCGTCCGCTCGATCTTGTCCACCGTGGCGGTCTCGATGCGGGCTCCGAACTTCGTGGCGTGATCGGCCATCTGCTGCGCGAGCTCCCACCCCTTCACGCTCGCGAAGCCCGGATAGTCCTCGATCAGGTCGGTATTCAAGAGCTCGCCGCCCGGTGCGCCCCGCTCGAGCGTCACGGCGTTGAGCATGCCGCGCCCCGCGTACATCGCCGCGCAGAGCCCGGCGGGCCCGGCCCCGACGATGATCAGATCGAAGTCCTTGGTTTCCACGTCGGTCATCTCGTCCGCCATTCCAAACGTGGGGGATCGCCCTCCCCCGCCAGGGCGCGCGTCAATTCCGCGCGGAACGCCACCGTTTCGAACTCTACCTCCGGCCGCTGCGGCCCCGCGAGCTTCTCGACGGCCGCCGCTCCCACTTTGATCACTCCATGCCGGTTGCCGCGGGCACGATGCAACAAGGCCGCACAGGCCTGGATCAGGCCCTGCCAGATCAGCCGTTCCTCGGCCCGGTCCCTGCTTATAGAACGCCAGACGGTTTCCAACGCCTCGTGCGCCAGCCAGTACTCGCCCCGGTTGAAGAGGTCCTGGGCCGTCTTGAGCTGGGCTTCCCGCGCTTCCGGGGTCACGCGCGCCCCACGGCCAGCAGATTGATGGCTCCGTGGCAGCTCGAAACGGTCCCCACCAGGACCGCGGCCGGGGCTCCCGTCTCGCCCGCCCGCGAGACCACGGCGTCCCCCGCCAACACCTGGTTGACGGCAAAGGTCCCGACGCCGAACACGTGATGCTTGCAGACGAAGAGGGCCGGACCGAACACGGGCCGTTCTCCCTCTCCCAGGCGCGCCGTCAAGGCGTGGAGGGTCTCCGGCATCTCCCACGTGCGCGCCGCCCCGATGGCCGGGCAGGTGACGGGTTCGACGCAGTGCGTCGGACAAATCCAGTCGGCAAAGGAGACGTACCGGGTCCGGTCGTGCGCGGTGCGGTCGTACGGCGTATCGATCTCCCCCGGCACCGGCTCGACGGTCACGGAACGTCCCGGCCACCGGGCCCGCGCCCGCCGCAGGATCCATTCAAACATGAGATGAGGCATGTGCGGCGACGGCACGATGTAGTCCGCGGGCTGGCCGTCGGGTGTGGGCTGCACCGAGCCCAGATAGTCATCGAAGAATCCCGTCCAATCGGCCGTCACGAAGGTACGATCGGCGGCCGGCTCGAACTCCTTTTTCGCCTTGCAGTCAGCGCTGCGGTCCACGATCATCACCTGCCGGTACGACGCCTTCCCCTTCTCCTTCGCGCGCGCCAGCTGCCCGGCGTAGAACGTCCCGTAGCACCCGCCACCGACGATCACGACATCCCGCATCGCCACCGGCGCCGTCATCGGATCACCCGCCCACCATCCACGATCAGCACCGTACCGGTTACGTAGTCGGCGGTGAGGAGATAGAGCACGGCCTGGACGACGTCCTCGGGGGACCCCAACCGGCCCAACGGCGTGGTCTCCGCGAAGTGCGCCCGCGCCTTCTCATCCCACTCGTCGGGCAGCAGCACGGCTCCGGGCGCGACGGCGTTCACGGTGATGTCGGGTGCGAGCGCTCGCGCCAAACCCTTCGTCAACATCACGACGCCGGCTTTGCTGACGTTGTGCGGGACATACGCCGGCCAGGGCTCGAACCCGGCGACGTCCGCGAGATTCACCACCCGCCCCCGCGACTTCCGGAGGAACGGAAGGGCCCCCTGCGTCACGAAGAAGGGAGCCCGCAGGTTGAGATCCAGCGTCCGGTCCCAGGACTCCGGCGTGACGTCCGGAACCGCCTGCTTCACCATGATGGCGGCGGAATTGATGAGGATGTCGAGGCGTCCGCCGAGGAGCGCCGCGGCGCGGCCCGCGAGGTCACGGGCGGCGTGCGCGTCGCCGAGATCCGCGGCCAGCGCTTCGGCCTTCCGATCCAGCGCCCGGATTTGCCGTACGGTGTCGGTTCCCCCATCCGCCGTCCCGTGCACGTGCACCGCGACATCGCAGCCGGCGCGGGCCAGACCCACGGCGATCGCCTGCCCGACCCGGCGGCCGGCGCCGGTGACGAGCGCGGCCCGGCCTTCGAGCCTCACCGGCGGATGCTGGACAGTGGGACGACTTCGCCGCTGACGGACCGCGCGTCATCGCTCGCGAGGAACAGCACGACGCGCACCAGGTCATCCATCTCCACATAGGGAACGTCGGCGCCCATCGCGGAGACGTTCTCCGGCGTGCGGACGGACTCCGGGGCGACGGCATTCACGCGGATCCGGAGTGGCGCCAACTCGACGGCGAGGGACCGCGTGAGTCCTGCAACGGCGGCCTTCGCGGCGGAATACCCGCTCATGCCCCCCGCGGGATGGAGCACGGCCACCGAGGCGAAGTTGACGATGGCGCCACCGCCGCGGCGCGCAAGCGCCGGTGCGGCAGCCTGGCAGAGATTGAACGCCGTGCGAAAGTTGATCGCGAAGGTCCGGTCCAGCTGCTCGGCGGTGATCTGCGCCAGGGGTCCGGCGGCGAGGAAGCCCCCGGCCACGTTCACGACGGCATCGAGCCCGTTGAACTCCTGCTCCGCCGCCTCCACCGCGCCCCGTGCGGCCGACGCGGTGGTGAGGTCTCCCGTCACACCGACCACCGGTACTCCGCCCTTCTCCAGCTCCGCGACGCGGTCCTTCACGAGCGGCGGTTCGCGGTCCGCGATCACGAGGCTCGCGCCCGCTCGTCCGAACGCCCCGGCGACGGCATGCCCGATCTGCCCGGGGCGTCCGACACCAGTGACCAGCACCACCTTCTTCTCGAAGCTCGCCATACGTCTTCCCTCGACG
>DASUBP010000019.1:0-10532 GCA_035763205.1 Gemmatimonadales bacterium | reverse complement strand
GCCTTGTACGTCTCGAAGTCGGAGAAGAACGCGGGCGCGTCCTTCGACAGCGCGGCGAGACACGCGACCGCCATGCGCCGGATCTCGAGCTCGGCGCCCTCTCCGGTACGCAATTCGAGCATCGTTCGCCACGCGCGGGCGTTCCCGGACACCACGATCTTCACTTCGGTGGCATTGGGAAGGACGCTGCGCGCGGCCTCACGCGCCATTTTCCGGCGATGGACCTTGTCGGCGACCCAGGAATAGCGCTCCATCAGCCCCTCGACGGCCCTCACATACGCCGCTTGGGCTGCTTCGACCTGATTGGTCCACTCGGCCTCGAGTTTGGCGTCGCCGATGATGGCGGGGGGCATCACGAAGGCCGCGTGGGACTCGTCGACGTAGCGCTGGGAGAGTTGGGAGTACCCGAAACCGGCGCGATGGCGCACCAACTCGTGCGAGCAGGAGCGGGAAATGCCCTCGATCAACAGTACGTAGACCGCGTGCTCCAGGACCGACCCGTGCCCCTGCTTCTTGATGTTCTCGAGGTATTCCGGAGTGGTGCGGGCGATGGGGTTGTGCTGGCTCATGTAGCAGATCCGGCCCGCGAACTCGGCCAAACGCTCCCCGTCTGACGCGTCTCCGTTCCATTTGACGGGCAGGTGCGCTGGCTCCACGAACTGTGGGCGGGCGATCAGAGTGACCTTGGGAGAACGGAATATTTCCATGAGGCGGTGGCCAGGGTCAGGGGTCAGAGGTCAGAGACGACTTCGGGACGCTCCAGGCTGCTTCCCGCTCGATCTGCCGGAGCTTCTGTGCGATCACCGGGGGGATCGGCGCAGCCCCAGGTCCGACCTTCAGGTTCGAAATCGGAGACCAGCCGGCGGCGGGAATAATAACACCCGGGTTCATCTTCCCGAGAGGATCGTAGGACCGCTTCACTTCCCGGAACAGGTCCATGGTCTCCGGTCCGAAGATGCGCGGCAGGATGGGGGCGCGCAGCCGGCCGTCGCCATGCTCGCCCGACGGCGTGCCGCCGAGAGTGACCAGGAGATCGGTCACGTTCTGGTAGAGGATCGTGAGGCGCTCGCGCCAATCGGAGCTGGTAAGGTCGGGGAGGGCGTTTACGTGGACGTGACCATCCCCGGCGTGCCCGAAGATCGTGATCTCGAGGCCGAGGCGCCCGGCAGATGCCCGGACGCCCGCGACATAGGCTCCCAGGCGGTCCACGGGGACGCACCCGTCTTCTATTACTTGCAGTGAGCGCCGGGTCTCGGGCAGGCGGGCAAGTGCCGGGGAGGCGAGGCGGCGTACGGACCACAGCGCCTCCAGGCCCTTCCGGTCCACGGCGGTCTGCACGTGCCGGGTGCGCCCTTCCAGGCCCCGCACGGCGTCGCCCACCACCCCACGGGCAGCGGCGGGGCTTGGCCGTTCGAACTCGACCAGGAGCAGGCAAGCCAGATCGGGAGGGAGGCCGGGGGCCTGTACGAAGGAGAGCAGGGTCCGGTCGAGCAGCTCGAGGGCGGACGGGCCCAGGGAGAGTAGGTAGGGCACGGCGTCGCCGAGGTCGTCGAGATCGCCGAAGCCGAGGGCCACACCGGCGATCTCTTTGGGGAGGGGTTCGAGGCGCCACTCCACCGCGGTGATGAAGGCCAGCGTGCCCTCGGATCCGATCAGGAGATCGAGCTCGTCACCAGATCGAAGGAACTCGTCGAGGGCGTAGCCGCTGGAGTTCTTCCGGGTCTTGGGGAAACGCAATGGCCCGGGGGTCGGGCGCAGGGGTCCCGGCCCCCCGCCACGACGCACCGTACGCGCTTCGCCCGAATAGTTGACTACGTCAACTGATTCGACCCACCTCCGAACCGAGCCCGACTGCACGGTCCGGGGACCAGCGGCATTGGTGGAAACCATCCCACCGCTGGTGGCAAAAGCCCCCGACGACGGGTCAGGGGGGAGGCGCAAGCCGACCTGGCCTGCCGCGTCATTCACTTCCTTCCAGGTGATGCCGGCTCCCACGCGGGCGATCTGCCGCTGCGGATCGACGGAGAGGGAGCGGAATCCTGAGCAATCGACGACAAGGTCCGTTCCCACGTTGCCGCCGGGCATCCCGCTGCCCGCACCGCGCGGGACAAACTGCCTCCCCGTCTCCTGTTGCAGGAGCGATACGAGGTCATCTGTCGATCGGGGAATGGCCACCGCGTTCGGGACGATGCGGTAGATCCCGGCGCCTTCGGAGTAGGCGGCGCGGAGGGCGGGATCGGTCGATATCACGCTATAAACTTGACATCCCTGAGCGCCAGCGTGAAGCTTCTTCGCCCATGGCCACGTCTGCCCCTCCGGCCCCTCCCCGCGCCCAACTCATCCACATCGAGACTGACCGTCGTTTGGGTCACGAATGGGATGAGTGGAATGGTCTGCCCCTGCCATCCGGCGGGGATTTCTCGGCGCCGGCGTCGACCTTCTTCTGGTTCGGGGCGCTGACCATCGCGGTAGTGGCCGCGCTGGGGTGGGGAGTGCTCTTCCTGCTCGCGCCCCGGGTGGCGGAGGTCTGGTCCCCGCTGGCGAGGATCCTGGAAGTGGGCTGGGGCGGGCTGGTGGGTGTCAGCTGGCTCTGGTTCGCCGCGCTCCTCGGCTCCTATGCGTCAGGGAAGAACCTCCTTCCCGAGCACTGGCTCGAGCGTGGTCCCTTCCTTCGTCTGATGAACCTCACGTCCCTGGTTTCCCGGGCCTTCAACCAGCGGGACTGGGTCGAGCATGCCGCGATCGACGTCTACAACACCCTGGCCGTGCGCCGGGGGCGGACGGTGGGTCGCGGCGAGCTGCTCGTGTTGATTCCGCGCTGCCTCTCCAAGCTGGCCCTGGATGGCGTGCTGTCCATCGCCGGCCGCTATGACGTGCCTGTGTTTGTTGCGACGCGTGGGCAGTTGGCGCGCCGGGTGATTCGCGAACGACGTCCCCGTGCGGTGGTGGCGGTGGCCTGCGAGCGGGACATGATGACGGGGCTGAGGGACGTGGCGGGTAAACTGCCGGTGCTGGGACTTACGATGCGGCTGCCGAACGGGCCCTGCCGGGATGCGATGCTCGATCTCGAAACGATGGAGCGCTGGATCGAAGGGTGGGTCGGGAGCTAGCTCCCGCCGAACTTGCTTTGCATCTCGTCGATCAGCCGCTGGACCAACACCGCGCCCCCGCTCCCCGGGGGCGCGCTGCGTTCCAGGTCCCGCTCCGGACGTGAGGGGTCGAGGTTCGGCCGGTACACCGCTTCGACCGTCATCTTGCTCTTGCCGGGAGCGTCGGGGTCGACCCACACCCGAACCTTGAAGGTGGCCATGACGGCTCCGAGGTCACCGGTCCCGGAAGTGGACTGGTGGGTGTCCGTGTTGTACCAGGTCGACTCCACGTACCCGTCGTCGGCGTTGATCCACTCGGTATGGATCCCCTGCGACTCCATCCAGCCCCCCACCGCGGATGCGATGGCCGGAACCGGTCCCGTGAGCAAGACGGACACGTCTTCCGGGTAGGGCAGGAACGCCGGCCGGGACGACGCCGGGTTGCAGGCGACGACGGCTGCCGCCGCCAACAGAGCAGTCAGCCTAGTGCGTATGGGCCGTGTCGGCATGATCGTGATCGTCGTCGTCATCCGGTTGGCCGGGGTGATGGTGATGGCCCTCGGCGCGATTCTCGATCTCCCCCTTCATCGTCTCCGTCCTCACGCCCGCCGCGTGCTCGAAATACATCTGGCCGCCCTTTTGCCCGGTCGCGACCAGGAAGCAGGCCCCCACGATCGCGAGTACGCGCAGGATAGCGGTCTCCATCGGCGGAGGGTTGAAGCGGCGCCACAGCTGCCAGACGAGTACCAGGGTGAAGATGCCCATGGTGATCAGGGCGAGCTTCTCGTGGATCTCCATGAGCTCGTGAATGCCCTCGCCATGGTCGATGACGTCCTCGGCCTGTTCGCCGGCGAGCACCGCGATCCAGCCGCCCAGGACGCCGGCCCAGAGGGTCCAGACCGACGCCCAGCGAAGCGATTCCCGCTTGAGGAGCCAGCCCCCCAGTTCGAAGACGACCGCGAAAATGAGGAGCGCGGCCGGCAGATCATTGACTGCGGCGTGGAAGCGCGGCCAGTCGTAGCCGAAGATCACGTATGCCCCCGTCCGATTAGAGTCCGAGCCGCGCCACGGTGGGCGGTGTGGTGGAGTGGTCGTAGAAGCCCTTGCCGCTCTTCTTGCCGTACATCCCGGCCAGCACCATCCGCTTGAGGAGCGGGGGCGGCGCGTACCTCTGCTCCCGGTATTCGGCGAACATGATCTCGGCGATTTTGTAGGTGGTGTCGAGACCCACGAAATCCAGCAGGGTGAGGGGCCCCATGGGGTAGCCGCACCCCAGCTGCATCGCCTTATCTATGTCCGCCGTTCCCGCCACGCCATGCTCGAGTGCCCGGATTGCGTCCAGAAGGTATGGCACCAGGAGCAGGTTCACGATGAACCCCGAGTTGTCCTTCGCGGACACCGCCTCCTTGCCGAGCGACTTCGCGAAGGCGAACGCACGCATGAACGACTCGTCCGACGTGGTCACGGTCTTCACCACCTCGACGAGCTGCATCAGCGGCACGGGGTTGAAGAAGTGGAGCCCGACGAAGCGGTCGGCGCGGCTGGTGGCGGCCGCCATTGCCGCGATCGTGAGGCTCGACGTGTTCGACGCGAAGATCGTGGTGGGTGCGCACAGACCGTCGAGCTGCTTCCAGAGCTCGTTCTTGAGCCCCAGATCTTCCGTGACCGCCTCGATCACGATGTCGCAGGGCTTCAGGTCGGAAACCTGGGTGGTGAAGGAGAGGCGCGCGAGCGCCGCATCACGGTCGGTGGCCTGGAGCTTCCCCTTCTCGACGAACTTGGCGAGGGACTTTTCGATGCCCCCTTTGGCCTTGTCCAGGATGGGCGGGGCCATATCCCGGACGATCGTCTTGTAGCCGGCGGTCGCCGCGACCTGCGCGATGCCGGACCCCATCAGGCCGCACCCCAGCACTCCGACGGTCTTGATCTCGCTCATGTCCCCCAGCCTTGGAAGGTCTTCCGGATTTCGTCCGCGATGCGCTCGACCGGACCCAGGCTCGGGTTCGCCAACCGCCGGTCGGCACGGATTTCACTGCGTTCCAATCGATCGAGTACCTGCTCGAGCGACACCTGCACCCGCTCGTTCTCGCGTCCGTGCGCCCGGGCGAATGCGATCCCGACCGGCACCAGGACGGCGAGGGGAGCGAGGGCGAAGACGCCGAAGGCACCGACTACCATCATGGCGCCTGTCATCAGCGCCCCCGTGCCGCCGATCGCCGAACCCCCAGCCACACGCCGCCGGCGGAGATTGGCGACCACCGCGCCGAGCCGCACGTGACAGAACCCGGGCTCGAGCTGGGTGACCTGGGCGTGGATCTCTTCGGCTCGTGCGAGAGCGTAGCCGCGGCCCCCAGTTGAGAACACCCGCTGAATCGAGGCAAAGGCGCCGACCCGGGGCTCCCAGCTCATCCGGTCCGCGAAGCGACGTTTCACCTGCAGCAGCTCCTCGTCTTCCATCCACCGGGTGAGGGACTGCTCGACATCGGCGCGGCTTCCCGGCACCACCCGCTCGACCCAGATCTGACCGGGGCCGAACAGCCAGGCGAGTGTCCCGGTGGCCTCCGTGACCGCCGTCCGGGTACGCTCTTCGAGTAGAGCCTGTTGGAGGTAGCGGGCGGGGATCCCCACCTCGCCTCCCAGCTTGACCACCTCGGCCTCGGTCAGGCCGTCTCCGATATCCCGCTCTCCCGTCTGGAGCTCGGCGGCCCGCTGGATGATGCGATCCAGGGCCTCCCGGGTGATCAGCTCACCGGCCATCTCAGCTGCGGGCCTTCTCTTCGCTGCGGAGCGCCGGGACCGTCTCACCACCGGTGCGGGCCGGCAGGGCGGGGGCCGCCCCTCGGGTACCGATCGCGTCCAGGAGTCCCTTGAAGAGGTCGATGGGGATCGGGAAGATCGTCGTGGAGTTCTTTTCCGAGGCGATTTCCGTGACCGTCTGGAGATAGCGAAGCTGAATCGCGGCCGGCTCAGACCCGATGATGCGGGCCGCCTGGGCCAGCTTCTCGGAGGCCTGCAACTCGCCTTCCGCGTTGATCACCTTGGCGCGGCGCTCCCGCTCGGCCTCGGCCTGCCGCGCCATCGCCCGTTTCATCTCCGGCGGGAGGTCCACGTCCTTCACTTCGACCGCGGACACTTCGATGCCCCAGCTCTCGGTACGCTGATCGATGATGTTCTTCAGGACCGCGTTGATCTTCTCCCGCTTCATCAGGAGCTCGTCCATCTCGGTCTCTCCCAGCACCGAGCGGAGAGCCGTCTGGGCCAGCTGACTCGTGGCGTAGAGGTAGTTCTCGACCTCGATCACCGCTTTGGCCGGATCCCGCACCCGCATGTACAGGACCGCGTTCACCTTGATGGAAATGTTGTCGCGGGTGATCACGTCCTGGGGCGGCACGTCCATCGCCATCACCCGCAACGACACCTTCTGCATGCGCGTGAGCATCGGCGGCAGGAAGATGAGCCCCGGCCCCTTCGCGCCCCATGAGCGGCCGAGCACGAATACGACGCCGCGCTCGTACTCCCTGAGGATGCGGAGCCCCGAGAAGAGATAGAACCCGGCGACCGCCAGGATGGGGAGCAACAGTTCCATCGCGTCCTCCTTCGGGCCTAGAACGCCTCGACGATCACCGCGGCACCCTGCCCACCGCCGATGCACGCCGAGCCGAGTCCGTACTTCTTGCCGGCACGGCGCAGGGCGTGGAGCAGGTGCACCGTGATCCGCGTGCCGGTGGACGCGAGCGGGTGTCCGATCGCGATCGCGCCGCCATGCACGTTGGTCTTGGCGCGGTCGAGGCCGAGCTCTTTCTCCACCGCGAGGTACTGCGGGGCGAAGGCTTCGTTGACCTCGACGAGATCCATCTGGTCCAGCTTGAGCCCGGCTTTGGCGAGCGCCTTCCGTGCCGCCGGTGCCGGTCCGATGCCCATGTACTTGGGCTCGACGCCCGCCACGGCCCACGCCACCAGACGCCCGAGGGGCTTGAGATTTCTGGCTTTGGCCAGATCCTCGCTCGCGATGATCGTCGCAGCGGCGCCGTCGCAGATTCCCGACGCGTTCCCCGCCGTCACCACGCCATCCTTTTTGAAGTACGGCTTCAGGTTCATGAGCACTTCCAGCGTGGTTTCCGGCCGCATGTGCTCGTCCGCGGCGTAATCCACCATCTGGCCCTTCTTCTTGATTGAAACCGGCACGACCTCGTCCTTGAACACGCCCGAGTCCCAGGCCTGCTTGGCGCGTTGCTGGGATCCGAGGGCGACTTCATCGACTTCCTTGCGGCCGAGCTTGTATTTCTCCGCCAGGTTCTCGGCCGTCTCAGCCATGGAGAACCCGCAATTCGGGTCCTTCAGGGCTTCCCAGAGCAGATCCTCGAAGGGCACCGCCGGCCCGAGCCGGATGCCCCAGCGGGCTCCGCGGACCACGTGGGGGGCGAGGCTCATGGATTCGGCGCCGCCGCAAAGCACCGCGTCGGTCTCACCGAGGAGGATGAGCTGCGCCCCCTGAGTGATGGCCTCGAAACCGGAGCCGCAGAGGCGGTTGACCGTCACGGCGGGCGTTTCGATCGGGAGCCCCGATTTCAAGCCGACGTGGCGCGCGCAGTAGATGGCGTCCGCGGAGGTTTGGAGGGCGTTGCCGAACACGACGTGTCCGATGTCGGTGGCGGCGAGTCCGCTTCGAGCGAGCGCGCCCTTGGAGGCCACGACGCCGAGGTCGATGGCGGATTGGTCTCTGAGGGAGCCGCCGAAGGTGCCGTATCCGGTGCGCACGCCGGAGAGAAACACGACGTCCTTCGTTGCGCCTTGGGTCTTCATTGAGTCAGGAACTCCGTCAAGCGGTGTGAGCGCGGAAGATAACTACCCCCCGGCGATCGCGCCGATGACCAGAAATGGCTCTTCTCCGCGGGCTACCGCGTCAGGCAGGAGCGTGTCCAGCGGCTCGTGCGAAAGGTCCTGCCGGCAGGCATAAAAGCGGACCAGCGGGCGGCGCCGATCGGTGATGAAGTCCCGGATGGCGCCCCTGAGTACCGGATAGCGGCCTTCCAGCGCGTCGAGGATTGCGCGGGGTGTCACCGGTGGAGGCACGTCGAGCGTGACTTCGCGATCGAGGTTCGCGAGGACGCGCAGGCCCACCGGCAATTCCACCCGGATCATTTGAGTGTCTGAACCTCGACCGAAAGGACCGCGGGCAGGTCGCGGACGATCGGCGCCCACGTGTCACCGCCATTGGCGGAAGCGTACACCTGGCCCCCGGTGGTACCGAAGTACACGCCGCAGTCGTCGAGTGAGTCGACCGCCATCGCGTCGCGCAGCACGTTCACGTAGCAGTCCTTCTGCGGGAGGCCTTGGGTCAGCGGCTCCCATTCGTTCCCACCGGTCCGGCTCCGGTAGACGCGGAGCTTGCCTTCAAACGGGAAGTGCTCCTGGTCGCTGGTGATCGGGACCACGTAGACCGTCTCTGGCTCGTGCGCGTGCACGTCGATGACGAACCCGAAATCGGTGGGCAGGTTCCCGGAGATCTCGTGCCATTGGTCGCCCGCGTTGTCGCTCCGCATTACGTCCCAGTGCTTCTGCATGAAGAGCACGTCGGGCCGCGACTTGTGCAGCGCGATGCGGTGGACGCAGTGACCCACTTCCGCGGTCGGGTCCGGGATGTACTTGGAGTTGAGGCCTTTGGTGATGGTCTTCCAGGATTTCCCGCCGTCGTCGGAGCGAAACGCGCCCGCGGCCGAGATCGCGACGAACAGTCGTTTGGCGTTCGTCGGATCGATCACGATGGTGTGGAGACACATCCCGCCCGCGCCGGGAGACCACTGCGGACCGGTGCGGTGATCGCGCAGGCCGGGGAGCTCGGTCCACGACGCGCCGCCATCCTTCGATTCGAAGATCGCGGCGTCTTCAATGCCTGCGTAGACATGGTCGGGGTTGTCGATGCCGGGCTCGAAGTGCCAGACCCGTTTGAATTCCCACGGGTGCGGAGTGCCGTCGTACCACTGGTGAGTGCCGGGGGTCCCGTCGTAGCGGAATTCTTTTCCGGTGGGCTCCCAGGTCTTGCCGCCGTCGTTCGAGCGCTGGACCTGCTGACCGAACCAGCTGGAGGACTGCGAGGCGTAGATGCGGTTCGGATCGACGGGGGAGCCTTTGACGTGATAGATCTCCCAGCCCGAGAAGAACGGACCGTCGACCTTCCACTTGTCCCGCTTGCCGTCGGCGGTCAGGACAAAGGCGCCTTTTCTGGTTCCCACCAGGACCCGTACACCGCTCATTGCTGCCCCCCCAGATGTTCGGCGATCACGTTCGCCACCTGCGTCGTTGTACCCGTGCCGCCCAGGTCGGGGGTCCGGGCCCCGGCTGCCAGTGCCTTCTTCACGGCGCCCTCGAGCTCCTTCGCCGCCTCGGTGTGCCCCAGCTGCTCGAACATCAGCGCTCCGGTGAGCACTGACGCCACCGGATTCGCCACGTTCTTCCCTTTCAGGGGCGGGGCGGAGCCATGCACCGGCTCGAACAGGCCGGCGCGGCTCGGATTCAGGTTCGCCGATGCCGAAATGCCGAGGCCGCCGATCAGGCCGGCACCGAGATCCGAGAGAATGTCGCCATAGAGATTGTTGGTGACGATTACCTGGAAGCGTTCCGGCTCCCGCACCATCTCCATGGCCAGCGCGTCCACGAAGCGGTGTTCCGTCGCAATGCCTGGAAATTCAGTCGCGACCTGCTTGAACGTGGTCTGCCAGATGCGGTGCGCCGGTACGGCGTTCGACTTGTCGGACATCGTGACGCGCGTCTTGCCGTTGGTCTTGGCCCAGATGAACGCGGCGCGGATGATCCGCTCGACGCCCTTCCCGGTATTCACCTCTTCCGCCACATGCTCATCGCCCTTGTCGTACCCGCGCCCGAGGTAGACGCCCTCGGTGTTCTCGCGGAAGATCACGAAGTTGATGGGCTTGCCATTCTTCAGGGGCGTCAGGTCGGGGTTGAGCAGCTCGACGGGGCGGAAATTGATGAAGAGATCGAGCCGGAACCGGAGGCCGAGCAGGATGTCCCGCGCGTGCTCGTTGCCCGGGACTCTGGGATCTCCGATGGCACCGAGCAAGATCGCCGCGACATCGTTCTGGAGGTGCTTGAAGGCGTGGTCGGGGAGCGTCTCACCGGTCGCCAGGTAATGATCGGCCGAGTAGGGCAGGTGCTCCCAGGCGATGGAGAATCCGTGACGCGCCGCGGCCTTGTCGAGAATCGGAATCGCCGCGTCGATGACCTCGGGACCGATGCCGTCGCCGGCGATGACCGCGACCTGATGCTTGATCATTCGAACCCCGTGGAGCGCCCGCAGGCGATGCAGTATGCCCACCCGACGTCCACCTCGACGCCGCACGCGGGACAGCGCAGCTCCCCTGAGGGCGGCTGCCCGCAGTGGGGACAGAAGTTCACCTTGCGGTCGCCGGGAAGCACGCCGCCGCA
>DASUBP010000018.1:0-7156 GCA_035763205.1 Gemmatimonadales bacterium | reverse complement strand
GTGGGACACATGCGGCAGCTGCTCCCCCGGGACGCCCAGCGCGTTGGGGTGGTCGAAGTATCCCGTGGCGAGCACGACCCGCTCGGCGATCATGGTGTCGACACCCAGGCGGCCGGCGATGGTGCATTCGAGGCCGTGCGGTGAGGGGACCGCCTTCAGGAGCTTCGCGCCCGTTCGGACCCGCAGCTTCTCGGTCCGCACGACCCCCCGATAGTACTTGAGTGCCTCCTCGCGAGTCGCCTTGGCGCCCGCGCACACGAGGGGATGACCGCCGATTTCCAGGCGCTCGGGCGTGGTGAAAAAGGTCATCCCGACCGGGTACCGTACGATGGATTCGACGATGGCGCCCGCGTCGATCACCAGCGGCAGCAGGCCTCGCCGGGTGGCGGAGATGGCACAGGACAAGCCGATGGGGCCGGCGCCGACGATGAGAACGGCTTCGCGAGAGCTGGTGGGCATCGCCGGAATCTACTCCTCTAGCGAGGGGGGCAGGGGGGGAGCAGTATTGCGCAGCCACCTCAGCGAGAGCCAGGTGACCGACGAACGAAAGCCCTTGGACGAGGAGATCGACGTCTACGGGATGACGCATCAGGGCCTGGTGCGGAAGAACAACCAGGACCACTTCCTGCTGGGTTCGCTTCGGAAGCAAATGCAGGTGCTGCAGACCAGCCTCCCGCTCGCGGTGGACGTGGGTCCCCCCGACGAGCGGGTGGCGTTTCTCGCCATGGTGGCCGACGGGGTCGGCGGCGGACCGCGTGGAGAGGCGGCCAGCCAGCTCGCGCTGTCGACCATCACGCAGTACGTCACCAACAGCGCGCAGTGTTACTACGCGGCCGAGCGGCCTGACGAGTCGTTCCTGGAGAATCTGCAGGAGGGCGCGAAGCGCGTGCATGATGAAGTGGTCGCGACGGCCGAGAAGGACCCGGACCTCAAGGGGATGGCGACGACGTTGACGCTGTGGCTGGGCGTATGGCCCCGGGTGTACATCCTCCAGGTCGGCGACAGCCGCTGTTATCTCTACCGCCGGGGTCAGCTGACGCAGATCTCCCGTGACCAGACCTTGGCGCAGGAGCTGCTCGACCAGGGCGCTCTCACCAAGACGGATGCCATGCGTTCGCCGCTCGCGAACGTGCTGTCGAGCTCCATCGGCGGGGGGCAGAGTGCGCCGGTGGTGACGGAATCGAGGAATGAGCGCGGCAACGTCTGGCTGCTCTGCAGTGACGGTCTCACCAAGCACGTGCCGGACGAGCGGATTGCCGAGCGGCTGAAGGAGATGAAGTCCGCCAAGGAAACCGTCCAGGCGCTGGTGCAGGACGCGCTCGACGGCGGCGGGACTGACAACATCACAGTGATCGTCGGGACACCGTTCAAGGGGGACGCATGAGAGGGGTCAGGGGTCAGGGGTCAGGGATCAGTCTGCTCCTCGCGATGGCGACTTCGTTGGCCGCGCAGGGTAAGCCCGCCGCCTGGGTTACGGATTCCGCCGCGCCGTGCGCGGGACTCACGGTCGGGTGGTGGGTCGAGGCGGCGAAGCTGCAGAGCATCGTGGGTACGCGAGGCACCGTGGCGCCACGCCCTGACGGCAAGGGCCTGGTGCTCCTCTTCGCGACGACCTGCCCGCACTCGACGATTGATAGGACGAACACCGGTCCGGTTGCCCTCGGCGCCGTGATCGTTCGCCTCGAGGCCCGGAAGGATTCGACCAGGCCGGCGGGCACGCGCTGGAGCTCCGCGCCCTTCGTCTACGGACCAGCGGCGGCGCCGGTGACCGAGATGTTCAAGCTCTACGGATTCGCGACCGGTACCGGTCCCGTGATTCTGCAGGCCGACTCGACCGGCGGTCATCGCACGGCCCGTTTCGTGATCGAAACCCAGGACGGGAAAGTCGAGGCCAACGCGGCGCTGGGCGACTCCACGACGCGCTTCGATCTCACGGGTTACCTGGTGTCGGCCGGTCCGGAAGGAGTGTTCGGAGGGCACGAGTGGGCCAATCGGCGATTTGGGACGGCGACCGTGCAGGCGTCGGGCACCACGCTTCTCTCGCGCCTCGGCATCACGGGACCACCGGACCTCGCGACCTACGACACCGGGTTCGGGTGGAACTTCACCCTTTCCCACGAGCACTAGGCCTTCGTTCCCACCCTGAAGGGTGGGCCCGATGACGCATCACGCTTGAAGCGTCATGTCCTGTCGGGCCCAGGCTTCCAGCCTGGGTTCGACATCAGGTCATCCCCCGTGCTTCCAGCTCTTCCAACGACCGCGGCCAGTCGTCCTTGAGGAGGCGCGACATGGCACGGTCCGCCAGCACCTTCCCTCCCGTTTGGCACTTCGGACAGTAGTTGACCTCGTTTTCGGCGTACCGGATCCGCTGAATCGGTGCGCCACAGTCGGGGCAGGGCTTCCGGAAGCGGCCATGCACCGCCATCCCCTCCCGGAAGGCCGTCACCTTCTCCGGGAATCCGTCTTTCGCGTCGGCCTTCAGCCGTTCCGTCCAGGTGGTCAGGATTTCCCGGGTGGCCTTGT
This sequence comes from Gemmatimonadales bacterium, assembly GCA_035763205.1. Taxonomy (GTDB): domain Bacteria; phylum Gemmatimonadota; class Gemmatimonadetes; order Gemmatimonadales; family GWC2-71-9; genus 40CM-2-70-7. Next base: position 4,633 of record DASUBP010000018.1, on the reverse strand, counting down.
GGAGCCTCCCGATCTCGGCCTCGGAGAGCCTGGAGGTCAGGGCGAGAGGGGAGAGACGGGCGGCGAAGAGGATCTCGTCCGAATAGGCGTTGCCGATCCCGGAGAAGAGCTTGGGGTCGGTCAGGGCCCGTTTCAGGGTGTGATTTTCGAGGGTGAGGGTGGCCCCGAAGGACCGCACGTCGGCGGCCAGGACGTCGATCCCGCCGGGGTCGAGCTGCTTCAGCGCGCCGGCGCCGCGCAGAATGTGTAGGGAGGCCCGCTGTTTCTTGCTTACTTCCGTCAGGAGCAGTGAAGCGTGTTCGAAGTCAAGCGCCAGGAGGCCGATGCGCGTAGGAAGAGCGGCGCCCGGAGCTTTCCACTTCAGCCGCCCGGCGATCATCAGGTGCATCACCAGAAACAGATCGTCATCGAGTCCGAAGACGATCCGCTTGCCGAGTCGGCGCAGCGTCTGCACCGTGTGACCGGGAATCGCGGAGGCCGGCGGCTCGACGGTGCGCAGCACGAATGGGCTGCGGATGCGCAGGGCCGTGATGGGTCGGCCGAGCACGCGGGGCGCCAACGCCGCAAGATACGTTTCGATGTCGGGGAGTTCGGGCATTCGTTCCAATACTAAAGCCAGGAGACCAACCCGTGTACCGTCGGATCGCTGCCTTCAGTCTGCTCACGGTCGCTGCGGTCGCGGCGCCCGGCACCCGGGCCGCCGCCCAATTCGGCCCACCCGCCACAGGATTCGTCGTTGAGAATCCAATTCTTCGCCGCATGTATGCGTTGGGCATGGACAGCTCCCACGCCGAGGCGCTCGCACAGGTGCTGTTCGATTCATTGGGCCCCCGGCTTACCGGATCTCCGGGCATGGAGGCGGCACAGGACTGGGCCGTGAACACGTACAAGTCGTGGGGGCTCACGGACGCCAGGAAGGAGCAGTACGGCACGTGGCGCGGCTGGCGCCGCGGCATCACGCACATCGACCTCGTGGCGCCGCGGGTCCGGTCGCTCGAGGGCACGATGCTCGCCTGGAGTCCCGGTACGCCGAAGGGGAAGGTGGTGCGGGCACCGGTGGTCGCGATTCCCGACGTCGCCGACAGCGCGGCATTCGTCGCCTGGCTTCCGCAGGCCAAGGGGAAGTTCGTGATGGTGTCTTTCCCTCAGCCCACCTGCCGTCCCGACACGAGCTGGGAGCACTGGGCCAGCCCGGCGGTCTATGACTCGATGAAGGCGCGCCGGCAGGCGGCGCAGCAGGCCTGGAATGAGCGGATCGCCCACACTGGGTACGAATACCGGTACGGTCACTACTCGCTGGCGCGGCGGCTCGAGGCCGCGGGCGCGGCGGGCGTGATCTCGAACTACTGGTCGCAAGGTTGGGGCGTGGACAAGATCTTCGACACCTACGTCGATCATACGCCGGTCGTCGATGTGTCCTGCGAGGACTACGGCCTTCTGTATCGTCTCGCCCAGCACCATCAGGGTCCGGTGGTGGAGATCCAGGCGCAGTCACAGGCGCGTGGTGAAGTGCCGGTCTACAACGTCGTCGCGTCCATCAAGGGCTCCGAGCTGCCCAACGAATACGTCATGCTCTCGGCGCACTTCGATTCCTGGGACGGCGGCTCCGGCGCGACCGATAACGGCACCGGGACGGTGATGATGATGGAGGCCATGCGGATTCTCTCGATGGTCTATCCGCATCCGCGGCGCACCATCCTCATCGGCGATTGGAGTGGCGAGGAGGAAGGGCTCCTCGGCTCCAAGGGCTTCGTCGCCGATCACCAGACAATCGTCGACAGTCTTCAGGCTCTTTTCAATCAGGACAATGGTACCGGACGCGTCGAGAGCATGAGCGCGTCGGGCTATCCCGCGGCGTCGGGGAACCTGGCCCGGTATCTCTCGCAGATTCCGTCGGACCTGACGCGGGACATCAAGTTCTCGTTCCCGGGCATCCCCGGTGGCGGCGGGACCGATCATGCGTCGTTCGTCATGTGCGGCGCGCCGGGGTTCGGGTTGGGCTCGGGACAGTGGGATTACGGGCTCTACACCTGGCACACGAACCGGGACACCTACGACAAGATCTCCTTCGATGATCTGAAGCAGAACGCGACGCTGGTGGCGATGCTGGCCTACCTCGCCTCCGAGGATCCGCAGTTCATGTCGCGGGTGAAGCGCGATGTGATGCCGACTGGCCGGAATGGGCAGCCGATGACGTGGCCGGCCTGCACGCCGGGGGCACGGAGCACACCGGCACCTCAGTAAGGGCGCGATTGGGGATTGGGGATTCGGGATTCGGGATGGGGAAGAGCCCACACGAATCCCCAATCCCGAATCCCTGCAGTTGACACTCCCCGCAGCGGCACGGAGTTTCGGTGACCATGCATTCCAGAATTCCTTCGTTCGCAGTCGCGTTCGCATTGGTTCTGCCGGCGACCGCCCTCGCACAACATCGGCACTATCTGGCCGCTACTCCCAAGACCGTGGCCTGGGGCTACTACAGCGCCGGCGCCAAGCCCGTTCTCACTGTTACGTCTGGTGACACCGTCGACGTCGAAACGCTGTTGACGAACGTTCCCGACCGTCTCGCGGCGGCCGGCGTGCCCGCCGATCAGATCCAGCAGTCCCTCAGGGACATCGTGACGCAGGTGACGGACAAAGGGCCGGGAGGGCACATCCTCACCGGCCCGATCTTCGTGCAAGGCGCCGAGCCGGGTGACGTGCTGGAAGTGAAGATCCTCGCGATTCACTATGCCATCGGCTACGGCTACAACGGGTGCGGGGGGTTTCTTCCTGAGAACTGCGCGACCCCGCGGACCCGGATCATCCAGCTCGACACGGTCGCCAACGTGGCGCACCTCGACTCGGGGATCGTGATTCCCCTCCATCCGTTTTTCGGTTCGATCGGCGACGCACCGGCGCCCGATTCCGGACGGGTGTCGAGCAATCCGCCCGGGGTGCATGCCGGCAACCTGGACAACCGTTCGCTCGTGGCCGGGACCAGCCTTTTCATCCCCGTGCACGCCCCGGGGGCACTGCTGGAGGTCGGGGACGGCCACGCGGCGCAGGGTGACGGGGAAGTGGATCAGACGGCGATCGAGACGTCGCTCCTGGGGCGCTTCCAGCTCATCGTCCACAAGGACATGCACTTCACGTGGCCTCGCGGAGAGACGCCTACGGAGCTGATGACGATGGGGACCGATCGCGACCTCACCAAAGCCACGCAGATCGCCACTCAACAGATGATCGAGATGTTGATGGAGGTGAAGGGACTCTCGCGCATGGAGGCGTACCGGATGGCCAGTATGGCCGCCGATCTGCACATCGCGGAGCTGGTGGATCAGAACGTCGGTGTGTACATGACCATCCCCAAGTCCGTGTTGGGTGTGACTCACTTCTAGGAGCCGATGTGACCTCTCGCCGTGATTTTCTCGTGCGCACCGGGCAGGTGGGTGGCGCGCTCGCTATCGCCCCCAGACTCCGTTGGACCATCCCGTCGGTGTCCGAGGCGGCGACGGTCGCAGGGCCAATCCCTGCGGACCTGCTCTCGGGTCTCAAGTGGCGCATGCTCGGCCCTTTTCGCGGCGGGCGGACCGACGCGGTCTCGGGGGTCCCCGGGCGCCCCGAGGAGTTCTACTCGGGATCGGTGAATGGTGGGCTCTGGAAGACGATCGACGGCGGCAGGGTCTGGCAGCCGATCTTCGACGATCAGCCGGTCGCCTCCATCGGCGCCATCGCCGTGGCCCCCTCGTCGCCCGACACGGTTTACGTCGGCAGCGGGGAATCCACCCTTCGTGATTCGACCGGGTTCGGCAACGGGGTCTACAAGTCGACCGACGCAGGGAATACCTGGACCCACCTGGGACTCGACAATACCCACCACATCGGCCGGGTGGCGGTCGATCCCAAGAACGCCGACATCGTCTTCGTCGCCGCGATCGGGCACTTCTACGCCGACAGCGCGGAGCGCGGGATCTACCGGTCGACGGACGGGGGAAAGACCTGGAAGAAGGTGCTGGACAAGGGGCCGTCCGTGGGTGGCGTCGACGTCGCCATCGATCCGTCGAACCCCAAGAACGTCTTCGCCTGCCTCTGGAATACGCGGCGTCCACCCTGGTTCACGTATGCCCCGACGAACGGTCCAGGTGGCGGCCTCTACAAGTCGACCGACGGTGGCGACACGTGGACGCAGATGACCAAGGGATTGCCGGCTGAGGGGATCGGGCGCTCCGGCGTGGCGATCGCGGCGTCGCAGCCATCCCGGGTCTACGCGGTGATCGACTGCCTCGTGCCAGAGCCGGGTGCGACGGTCCAGCCGCCCCGTCCGGGCGGGTTCGGGCGCGACACGACGCCGAGGCAGGGAGGGTTCTTCCGGTCGGACGATGGCGGAGAAACGTGGACGCGCACGTCGGCTGATCAGGCGCTCTGGGGGCGCGGGTGGTACTTCGAGCAGGTCGTGGTCGATCCGAAAGATCCGGACGCCGTCTTCGTATCGAACGTCTCGGTTTCGCGGTCGCTCGACGGGGGCAAGACGTGGGTGCCGGTACGGGGCTCCCCGGGGGGCGATGACTACCATCAGCCCTGGATCTCGCCCGACGACTCGAACACGCTGATCGTGGCATCCGATCAGGGCACCGTCATCTCGCGGAATGCG
>DASUBP010000017.1:0-8585 GCA_035763205.1 Gemmatimonadales bacterium | reverse complement strand
CCCCATCTCGGTGAGTTCCGGGCGCTCCTTGGAGACAAACTCGCGGACGAGGCAGCGAACGACCGATGGGCCGCCGCGGAGCGGGCTGCACAACAGCTCGCCGGGACGGTGCTCCTCAAGGGTGTGCCGACGGTGATCGCCGGCGTCCGCGGACCAACCCACGTCGTGGCGAGCGGCAATCCGGGGCTCGCCACGGGAGGCTCGGGCGATCTGCTCGCGGGGTTCATCGGCGCGTTCCTCGCGCGCGGACTGCCCCCGGTGGACGCCGCGGCACTGGGCGCCCACGCGCTGGGCCGTGCGGCCGAGCAGGGGGCGCGGGACTGGACCGCGAGGTCGTTGCGACCCGCCGACGTGTTGGCCTCACTCCCGGCGGTCTGGCGCGCGTGGCGCGACGCGGGGACCTGTGTCCCCCCGGTCCTGCTGACTCTCGACGCGCCGGAGACGGCGTGAGGCGCATCCTCGCCGGCGCGCTGCCGGCAGCCGTGGGTCTCCTGGTGAGCTCGGGATTCTGGCGGCCGGGGGATCGCGTCCTGATCAGTGATTTCTCGGAGATCACCGCCGTCGCCGCGTCGTCGTTCAAGGTCTACGCCGCCACCCTCAACGGACTGATCATCTACGACCGCGGCGCGGGCACGTTCGATCTGCCGCAGACCAGACTGGACGGATATCCCGGTTCTCAGGTGCGGTTCGCGGTGGCGGACCCGGTCGGGAACGGGGTATGGCTCGGGACCCAGGATGGGTGGGCGCACTACAACCAGGACATCAATCAGTGGGACTCCGGGATCATTCCGGGCGGGGCGCGAGACGGCTTTCTCGACGCGCAGGATCCCGCGGGTGGTTTCTACGTTCTGGGGCTGAACACCTGGTATGTGATCCAGCGCGGAGGACTCGCCGCCATCCCGACGAACAACGTCCCGGGACCCGGCCGGCGGAACGGTCCGCAGTCTGCCCGGGCACTCCTCGCCCGTGCACCCGTGGTGAGTGGCATGCTGGGCCGGCTCCTGACCGACGCCCGGCTCCGGACATACCAGTTCACATCGGGCTCGATGACCCAGGACCGCCCGAACGAGATGTTCCTTGGCACAACGGGACTCGGACTCCTGCGCGTGGATCCGATGAGCGGGCAGGGGGTGCCCCTGGCGTTCGGGATTCCCAATCAGCGGGCGTCAGTGGTGGTGCCTGGCCCCGGTGGCGTCTGGACGGTGGGATCGGCGCGTGCCGGGGAGCGGCGTGCCCTGACGTGGGTGGCCGAGGATCTGTCGAAGTTCACGAGCAACGAGGACGCCCTGGGGCGGGGGACGTCGGTCCTGCTGGCGCAGCGCATGCTCTATTCGAACGACGCCCTGTGGCTGGGCACCGCGTCGGGTCTCTATCAGATGCCGGGGGGTGGGGGAGCGGGGCGTTTCTACGACATCGGTGCGGGACTTCCGGGACCCAATGTTCTATCTCTCGCCAAGGCCCCGGATGGAATCTGGGTCGGGACGGCGCAAGGACTGGCCCACATCACGGCGGACGGCGCGGTCACCCGGATGACCGGATACGACCGAGCGGTGACGGCTCTGGTGGCCCAGCGCGAGAGTCTGTGGGTCGGTACGCAGGACGGGCTCGCCCTGCTCGAGCCCGGGGCGACGGTGCCGGCGGTGCCCCCGGAGCTCGCGGCGGTGGCGACGCTGCGTGCGCCGGTCGTGGCGCTGGCCAATGCGCATGACACCATCGTCGTCGCCTTCGCCGACCAGCTGGGCTGGCGCAATCCCGCGGATGGAAGCTGGACGCTGCTTCGGCCCCGTGCGCCGGTCGGTACGATCGCCGCGCTCGCGCCCGACGCCGGTGGGGTCTGGATCGCCGGAACCAGTGGCCTCGCGTTCTGGGACATCGGGCACCAGACGTTCCACGGCGTCTCCGTGCCGAACGATGTCCCGGCGGCCATTCGCGACGTGACGGTCGAAGGTGAATACGTCTGGGCCGCTACCGATGCCGGCCTGGTGCGTCTGTCGCGCGACGCGGCGCTCCATCGGTGACCGACCTTCCGCTCGGGAAGGGCGCGGAGTTCGACCGGATTCGCGCCATCGCGAAGCGCCTCGGGGCCGCTGCGTCCGGCCTCGGCGATGACGTCGCCGTCATCCCCACGGGCGACACGAACCTCGTCGCCAGCATCGATGGGAGTGTCGAAGGGGTCCACTTCCGTACCGACTGGCTCACGTTTCAGGAGATCGGGGGGCGGGCGGCGGCTGCGGCGCTCTCCGATCTGGCGGCCGAAGGCGCGAGTGTCATCGGGGTCCTCGTGACGATCGGGAGTCCCTTCGCCGGGAGCCGGGAGCCGGGAGTCGTCCCCTCCGATCCCGTCACGGAGATTATGGCTGGCGTGGGGCACATGGTGTCGAGTGTGGGTGGAAGAGTCCTTGGCGGCGACCTCGTAAAGAGTGACAAGTATTTCGTGGACATCTGCGCTCTGGGTGAGGCGAAGAAGCCGGTGACGCGGGGTGGCGCCCGGCCCGGGGACGGCGTGTGGGTCACAGGCACGTACGGCGGGCCCCGAGCCGCGCTCGAGGCGCTTCTCAAGGGGGAGAAGCCGTCGGTCGCCAGTCGCGCCCGGTTCGCGCATCCCGTCCCGCGGATCGCGGCGGGGCAGTGGCTGTCCGAGCATGGGGCCACGGCGATGATCGACGTGAGCGATGGGCTCGCCGCGGATCTCGGACATGTCGCCGCGGCCTCCAAGGTCGGCATCGCCCTCGCCGGCGATCTCGTTCCCCGAATGGAGGGCGTCTCCGCGCTCGACGCCCTGTCGAGCGGAGAGGAGTACGAGCTGGCCGTGACGCTGCCCGCGGGGTTCGGAGCGAAGGACGTCACCCGCTTCGAGTCCGAGATCCGGGGGAAGCTGACGCGCGTCGGAGATGTGAAGGAGGGCTCGGAGGTCGAGGTCAGGCTCGGGGGCACGCTCGTTCCGACTCCCAAGGGATTCGATCACTTCGCCCAATGATCCGCCTCCTCTGGTACTACCTCGTGCTGGTCTGCTCCAGCGTGGTCCACGCGACCGGTACTATCCTGGCGGCGCTTTTCCGGGTGCCCTTCAAACCCGGCGGCATCTACGACTGGGGCACGAACGACTGGTCGCGCCAGGTCCTTCGCGGCGCCGGCACGCCCGTCGACATCCAGGGGCTGGAGCGGATCCCGCCGGGCCCGGTGGTCTACGCCTCGAATCATTCGTCGATGTTCGACATCTGGGCGCTGGCGGCGAGTCTGCCGGGCTCCACGCGGTTCGTGGCGAAGGCGGAGCTGGGGCGCATCCCACTCGTCGGCCCCGCGATGAAACGCGCCGGACACGTCATGATCAACCGGGCCGTCAAAGCCAAGGCGATGGAGTCGTACGCGGAGGCGGGGGAGAAGATCAAGAGCGGATTCTCCCCGATCGTGTTTCCGGAGGGCACGCGGAGCCGGACCGGCGAGATGCTGCCGTTCAAGACCACGCCCTTCGCGCTCGCCATCTCGGCGCAGGTACCGGTCGTTCCCGTCTACGTGCACGATACCTTCAGGATCCTCCCCAAGGGCGCGTGGCGAATGCGGTCCATGCCGATCCGGGTCCGCATCGGCGAGCCCGTGCCGACCGCGGGGCTCACGTTGGATGACCGCGGCAAACTGAAAGACCAGGTCGAGGCCCAGGTCCGTGCGCTCAAGGCGCGCGTTGACTCGGGCGCCTCGGGCGCCTAAGGTTCGGGCCACTATGAGCACGATCATCGCCGTCCGCGCGCGTGAAATCCTGGATTCCCGGGGCAATCCCACCATCGAAGCCGATGTCACCCTCGCCTCCGGGGCCCGCGGCCGTGCCGCGGTACCCAGCGGCGCCTCGACGGGTGAGCGTGAGGCGGTGGAGCTGCGGGACGGCGACCAGCGGCGCTACGGCGGCAAGGGCGTTCTGGAAGCGGTCAAGAACGTCAACGAGATCATCGCGCCCCGTCTCGAAGGATTCGCGGCCGACGAGCAGATCGCCGTCGACAGCGCGATGCTCGAGCTGGACGGAACCCCCAACAAGGGCCACCTCGGCGCCAACGCCATTCTCTCGGTGAGCATGGCCACCGCACGGGCCGCCGCGGACGAGGCGGGACTTCCGCTCTACCGGTACCTGGGTGGACCACTCGCGCATGTCCTGCCCGTACCGATGATGAACATCCTGAACGGCGGTGCGCACGCGTCCAATACGGTGGACTGCCAGGAGTTCATGGTCGTCCCGATCGGAGCGGAGACCTTCCCCGAAGGCCTGCGGATGGGGGTCGAGGTATTTCACGCCCTCAAGAAGGTGCTCTCCAAGCGCGGACTTTCGACCGCCGTCGGTGACGAGGGGGGTTTCGCCCCCAATTTGCCGCACGACGAGGCGGCCCTTGAAGCGATCATGTCCGCCGTCGAAGCCGCGGGGTTCTCGGCGGGCAAGGACATCGCCATCGCGCTCGACGTGGCGGCCTCGGAGCTCTTCGAGGACGGCACCTACTCGTTCAAGAAGAGCGGGGGCGGAAAGAAGTCCGCCGAAGAGATGATCGCGCTCTACAAGGGCTGGGTGGACCGGTATCCGATCGTGTCCATCGAGGACGGACTGGCCGAGTCGGATTGGGCGGGGTGGGCCAAGCTCACGGAGGCGCTGTCGTCACGGGTCCAGCTGGTGGGCGACGACATCTTCTGTACCAACCCGGACCTCCTGGGCCGCGGCATCGACGAGAATGTCGCGAACGCCATTCTCATCAAGGTGAACCAGATCGGGACGCTCACCGAGACGCTCCAATGCATCGAGCTGGCGCGATCCAACGGCTACGGCGCGATCATCTCGCACCGCTCGGGTGAGACCGAAGACACCTTCATCGCGGATCTCGCGGTGGGGAGCGGGGTGGGCCAGATCAAGACGGGCTCGGGCTCCCGGACCGACCGCATTGCCAAGTACAACCAGCTGCTGCGGATCGCCGAAGAGCTGGGGGACATGGCCCATTACCCGGGCCGGGACCTCTACGGCCTGTGAGCGCCGCGCGCACCCCCGCTGCCTCAGCCGTCCCGGCCCTCGCCGCGATGGCAGGCGCACTGGCGCTGGTGATCTTCGCGATCTTCGCAGGTGAGTACTCGACGGGGGACTGGTTGAAGCTGCGGCGCCAGCTCGCACAGGAGCGCGATTCCGTGATGGCGTTGCAGGGGCAAGTGGATTCGCTGGGCCGCGCCGCGCACGACCTGGAGACCAATCCGGCCACGCAGGAGCGGGTGGCGCGTGAGGAGTTCGGGATGATCCGGAACGGAGAGACGCTCTACCGGCTGGTGCCGAAGAGCGAGCCTGCGAGGGCGCCCTAGCGCCTGCTGTACCCCACACCGAAGGTCAGGCGGTCCACCGTGTCGATCCGCGATCCACTTCCCAGTCTGATCTGTTCGATTCCATAACCCAGCGTAAGCCACACGGGCCACGAGGACGGCTCGAGCCGCAGTCCGAGTCGCCCGCCGCGTCCGCTGGTGAACGGCTGCACCACGTTCACATTGCTGCTCGCGACGAACCACAGCTCCGCATAGGCCTGCACCGTTTCCGGCACCAGCGGCTGTTCGACGCGGCCCTGGACTCGCCAGGAGAGCCAGCGCTCCGTGCCTCCGGGGGTCGTGTAGGCCCGCGCAAAGGGACCGGCGGCGACGGTGAACCAGTGGACGGGAGCGAGTTCGAGCAGGGCTTTCCCTTCGACGACGTCTTCGTTCGGCTGCGGGCCGCTCTGGCTGCTGAGGCTGCCTTGCCAGTATCCCAGATCGAGGCCGACCGGCCCGAGCGCGACCCGTCCCTCTCCTCCGAACACCATGCCTGACAGGGTGCTCGAGACCGAGCCGATGATCGGATTTGCGTACAGCTCCGAGCCATCGAGCTGGACTTCGAAGTGGAGGCGGGACGGGCTCTGCGCCGCCAGGTTCGTAACGGGCAACGCGAGCAGGGCGAGGAGGCCGAGGCGGGCGTTCATGGGTTCTCCCGCGAAATCACGAGCGGGACACCCGCGCGAATCCGCTCGAGCACGCCGGTCCGGCGCCGCGCGTTGTCCTGCTTGGCCAGCTCGATCTGCCGCTGGAAGGCCGCACGCCGGGCCACGTTCTTCGCCACGTTGTCGGGAAGGGGCACGCCGGGCCGCTGGGTGACGAAGCCGACGATGCCCGCCAGGGACAACGCCCCGACGACCGCGTATCGCGCCCCGGCCGGGTGCGTCCCCGAACCCACCGCCGAGGGCAGGAGCAGCACGGCCGCCGCTCCCAGGAGCCCGCTCGAGAGGGAACGGAGCGCCGGGCCTGATGGCGCCCGCTCAGGCAGGAGCAGGGTGTCGGAAGGCGTCGGCCAGGGCAGCGTATCCGCGTGCGTGGTCCGGGTGTCGAGCATGATGCGCACCACCCGTACCACTTCGCCGCCAGGCGTCGGGCGGGAGGTCACGGTGAGGACGAGGTTGCCATCGGCGGGCGTACTGGTGGAATCGAACCCGTCCCAGCTCACGTCGAGGGAATCGCCGATCGGGCCGGCGTAGATGCCCTTGATAAAGCGCCCGTCCGGGCGCTCCAACCCCACGACGACTTCGTGGAAAGAGCTCGCGTAGAGGCGGATCGGATATTGATCGCGTCCCAGCCGGATGGAAGTGTCGCTGGGTGTGATCACCTCCACCACCTTCATGGCGCGCCGGGCCGTTTCGAAGGCTGCCGTGACTTCGGGTGGAAAGATCAGCGGGTCGGGACGGTAGCGGGGATCCTGCACGATGAGCCGGCGAAAGACCACCGCCGCGGAATCCTTCCGTCCCCGGTAGTAGTCGCTCGCCGCGAGATACGTCAACGCCTTGGGTCGCAGCGCCGTCGGCAGGGTGTCGGCACTGGGGGCTTCGACGGCCAGGGCGCGGCGTAACAGCGCTGCCGCGGTTTCATACTCGAGGTTCTGGTAAGCCTGGAGGGCGCTGTTGAGGGTGCGGTTCTGCTCTTGTGCGGCGAGACCGCGCCCGGAAGGCGCGACGACGACGGCGGCGAGGGCCGCCCACAGCAGACCCCGCCGCCCGGTCACGGCGAGTTGGGCGACAGTACGATGTCGGTGAGGCGGAGCGAGCCGCCGGGGGCTACGACGACCGAAGTCTCGTAGGGCCGGAATCCGTCCCGCGTGAACCGGAGATGGTGCGTGCCCGGGGACACCGGCAGGTCAGTCTTGGGCGTATTCCCGACCGCGACGCCGTCGAGGTATACCTCCGACCAGGGCTGCGTGTTGAGGAGCAGATGACCGTCCGCCAGGCCGGCAGCCGCGGCCGGCCGCCTGAAGCTTGGCGCCGGACGCTGGGTCGCCGGCCTCGGTCTCGGGGTCACTGGAGCCGCGGTCTGCTGTGACGCCGGCGACGAGGGCAGCTGGGCGTTCGGCGGCGGCACGTTGAACGCGGTCGAGCCTGCCGGCACCTGAGTCAGATCGGACGGATTCGTCGGCTGAAGCACGATGGTGCCGGGATCGATTGCGCTCGACGCCGGCGTCGCGTGCAGCCACCACCACGCCGCTCCGAAGACGCCGCCGAAGAGCAGGATGGCCGTGAGCAGGATGCTCCGGACCCGGTGCTTCGGCGCCGCGACCGAAACCCGGGGCAGCCGCGGGGGCACGGAGGGCGCTTCCGGATCGATCACGACCAGCGGCGCGCTCACGTTCGGCGACGCGCGGCGGGGCGGAGCGGGAACGACGGAGAGGGCGCCCGCCGGCCTGATCGGCGGGGGCAACATGGAGTCGGCCTCGAGTGCCGTGACGAAATCGAGGATGGTCGCGAAGCGCTCGGACGGATGTTCGCTCGTGGCCCGCTGTAGGGCCTCGAGGACGTGCGGCGTCGGTGGCGCGCCGCGCAGACAATCGTGGGCCAGCACGGCGAGTCCGTACTGATCGACGCTGGGACCGGTGAGGTTGCGCGAGGCGAACTGCTCGGGCGCGAGGTACCGCTGCTCCGCGGGCGCGTCGGCGCCGAACACGGCGGTGGGCCGGCCGAAGGCGCGGGCGACACCGAAGTCCGAGATGCGCGCCCAGCCCTTGGAATCGAGCAGGACGTTGCCCGGCTTGATGCCCCCGTGCGTCATGCCCCGGCGATGGGCATAGTCGAGCGCACTGGCCACCTGGTGGACGATGCGCACGCATTGCGCCCAGTCGGGCGCGCTTTGATCGGTCGCACCGATGGCCTCGGCCAGAGAACGGCCGTTCGAGTACTCCATGGAGTACCAAAGGAAGATCCTGGTGGCGCCGGCGCGGTAGATCGGAACGATGTGCGGATGGTCGAGCGACGCTGCCAGCGACGCCTCGCGCTGCAGCAGGGCGTCCGCCTCGGGCGCCATGCCCGGCGTGCGCGGAATGATCTTGAGCGCGACGAGCCGGTTCTGCTCGCGCTCGAGCGCGAGATACACGACCCCGCGCGGCCCCTGACCCAGCACCCCCTCGATCTGGAACTCGTGCTCCAGGTCCCGGCGCGCGCTCGCCTCGAGCTCGCGGGGGAACGGATCCGCGAGCGTCGCCACCCCGGCGGGAGAGAACCCGCAGAGGGTGCATTCATGGGTCTGGTCGGAGATGTCACCGACCGCGCAGCGGGGGCAGATCATGG
>DASUBP010000016.1:0-10488 GCA_035763205.1 Gemmatimonadales bacterium | reverse complement strand
GTTCTTGCCGTCGTTGGTGCGGCGCGTGACCGCGGCGTCGATGCCCTTCAAGGGGTCGGGCGTCGCGACATCCCAGTCGGACCCGAACGCGAGAACCCCATGGGTATCGAGGATGGTGCGGAAGGGATAGGTCGTCTTGATGCGCTCGGGGCCGATGCGCGTCTGGATCCAGCGGCCGTCGTCGGTCAGGTGAGACGGCTGAACTGAAGCGATGATCCCGTCCGCGCCGAACTTCGGGATGTCCTGGGCACGCAGGTGCTGGGCGTGCTCGACCCGGAAACGCCGGTCGCGGGCTCCGTGGGCCTTCCCCACACTGTCGTAGATCCCGAGCAGGACTCCGTTCGCCTGGTCGCCGATCGCATGCACCGCGATCTGGAGGCCCGCTGAGTCCGCGGCGCCGATCCATTTCGCCATGCTGTCGGGTGGATTCCGGAAGAGACCGGTGTAGCCAGCGGAGTCGGAATACGGCTCGTAAAACTTGGCGGTGCGCGCGCCCGCCGAGCCGTCCATGTAGCCTTTGACGCCGGCCACGCGAACCCAGTCGTCTCCAGCACCCAGCGCCTTCACCGAGTCCGCCACCGCGTGCCACTGGGTGAGCGGCAAGTACAGCGTAAACCGCATCGTCAGCTTGCCGGCCTTCTCCATCCGCCGGAGGCTCGCCCAGTCCGCAAAGGGCACCGACACGAACGACGTCCCCGTGAGTCCCAAGGACTCGGTGTACGCCTGCGCGTGCGCGACGGCGGAGTCGACGCGCTCCGGTGACGGGTCGGGGACCGCTCGGATGATCAGCGCCAGGGCATTGTCCTTGAAGATCCCCGTCGGCTCTCCGGTCTTCGCGTCGTGAAGAATTTCTCCCCCCGTCGGAGTCGGCGTGTCTTTCGTGATGTTCGCGGCTTTCAGGGCGGCCGTGTTCGCGAGTGCTTCATGACCATCGAGACGACTGAGGAAGACCGGCGTGTTCGGTGTGACGGAATCGATCCACTCGCGACGCGGCAGGGGCTGGCCCGGCCAGAGCGTGTGGTCCCAGTCACCGCCGGTGATCCACTCCCCCGGCTTCCGGGTCTTCGCGAACTCCGCGATGCGGCGCACGAACTCCTGGGGCGTCGCGGCGTTCCGAAGATCCACGGACGAGAGCTGAAACCCGCCGTCCACGAAGTGCGTGTGCGCATCGTTGAATCCGGGCGTGATCAGCCCGCCCTTCGCGTCGATCACCCGGGTGCCGGAGCCCAGGAACGGAGCGAGGGCCGCGCTGTCGCCGACGGCGACGATCTTGTCGCCCTGGATGGCCACGCCGCCGGGCTGAGGACCGCTCGAGGTCAAGCCGGTCCAGACCATGCCGTGGTTGATGACGAGATCGGCCTTCTGGCCGCACGCGGCCACGGGCAAGAGGAGCAGCAAAGACAGGCGGCGCATCACAAATCTCCCTTAGCGGAGCTGGCTGATTCGGCGGATGGTGTCGACGACGGCGATTGGGTCGGGCCCGGACGGTGCGGGCGCCGCTGGAGCGGACCTCGACGTCAGGCCGTCCCGGATATCGAGGAGCACTTCCAGCAGGAGCTGTTCCCGCTGATATGCGGCATCCAGATCGGCCATGCGGCGCTCATCCCCCGCCGTCTTGGCGCGGTCGTATGCCTCGCGGTACACGGACTCGAGATTCTCGAGGATCTTTTCCCGCGGACGGCCTGCGCTCATGGTTTGAGGACCAGGCCGGCGGGCACCTTGGGCACGAAGTAGGTGGACTTCTGCGGCATCACTTCTCCGGCGTCCGCCACGGCGACCACCTGCGACACCTTGGTCGGGTTGAGCAACACGGACGCCGCGGCGTGGCCCTTCTTCACGGCGTCCAGCGCCACCCTGGCGTCGGGCGTGTACGTGAGCGTCGGCGTGGAGGTTCCGGCGCCGAGAATCTGCTTCACGACGAGCGGCTCGATGACCGCCACATCCAGAGACCGGAGCGCGGGACTCGTGCCCAGACCCGGCACGTCGTCGAGTGGCGCGTTCGCCCGCAGCACCAGGGTGTGCCCGTCCTTGGGCAGTGCGACGAAACAGGCGGGGTGAGAGGCACCCGCCTTGGCGAGGTGGGACACGACGTCGGTCACGTCCCCGCCCGGCGTCACATCGAACCACAGTTTCCACTGCTCGATCAAGTGCGACACATCGCGGCCCGCACCGTAGATGACGCGGTGGGTCGGCAGAACGACGAGCCCGGGGTCGTGGGCCGAAACGATGAAGGCCATGACCCGGTCGGCTTTGGGGTTCTCCTTGGCATACGCGACCGCCGTTTCGTACCGGTGATGCCCGTCGGCGATGTAGAGCGCGCCCGCGGACGCCCGCTCCGCCAGCTGGTCGCCCGCCTTTCCGGTCACCACCCAAAGCCGATGGCCGACCCCGTCGAGCGTCCCCTGCGCCACGGGCTTGGTCTTCGTCACCTCGAGCAGGGCCTTCGTCAGTCCCCGGTCCGCGTCGGGCGCGAGGAGGAAGATCGACTCCAGGCCGGTCTGGGTTTCCTTCAAGAGCGCCAGGCGATCGGCCTTGGGGCCCGCGTGCGTCTTCTCGTGAGGCCTGATGCGCCTGGTCTCGTAGGGCTCGGCCGAGACGGCGGCGAGCATGCCCACGCGGGTGCGATGTTCGCCCGACGGCAGGGTGTAATCCTGGGCGACGACGTAGACCGACGGCCCCGGATCCTCGGCCAGCACGCCGGTTTTCCGCCACTCGCGGAGGAGGCGCGCGGCCTGCGCGTACTTCTCCTCCGCCACCGGCGCTTCCGGCAGAATGAGGTGCACGATATTGTGGGGATCGCGGGCCGCGAGCGTCTTCCTCGCGTCCGGAGAAATGACGTCGTACGGAGGAGCCAGAACCGCGTCCAGTGACGGGCGCGCATAGCGCTCTCCCCGAAACGGCATCACCAGCGGTTTGGCAGCGGTCACGAATGGAGGCTCCGGTGTCTTTTGGCGAGGCCCAGGCGGCAGTGGATCAATGGATCAGCCAATATAAAGAAGGATATTTCAGTCCGCTGACCAACCTCGCACGGCTCACGGAAGAAGTAGGCGAGTTGGCCCGCGAGATCAATCATCGATTTGGTCAGAAGACGAAGAAGGCGGAAGAGCCGGAGGGGAACCTGGCTCTGGAGCTCGGGGACATCCTGTTCGTCGTCATCTGTCTCGCGAACTCTCAGCACATCGACCTGGATCAGGCGTTCGCAGCCACCCTGGCGAAGGTCAGGACCCGCGACGCCGACCGCTGGACCAGGAAGGAACGTTGATTTCCTCGTAGATCCGCTCGTACGACAGCAGGCGGTCCTTGGGGAAAGCGCCGGCGTCCGCCCCCCGCCGCACGGCGCAGGATGGCTCGTTCAAGTGCCGGCAATTGTCGAACCGGCACTGTCCGAGGAATTGGCGGAATTCGGGGAAGCACGACCCGAGCTCGGCCGGCTCGATCCCCCAGGTCCCGACTTCCCGCATTCCCGGCGTATCCACCACATACCCTCCGGCCTTGAGCGGGATCAGCTCGGCCGCGGTGGTGGTGTGCTTGCCCGTGCGCCACTTCTCGCTGATGGCCCCGATCCGCAGCTTCAACCCCGGTTCGATGGCGTTCAGCAAGCTCGATTTCCCCACGCCGGACTGGCCGGCCAGGACGGTCTCACGCCCCCGCAGGCGCTCCTCGAGCTCACCCAATCCCTCGGGCACCTTCACCGACGTGAGCAGAACGGGGTACTCGGCGGCCCGGTACCGGTCCGCGAGCGCCGGACCGGCCTCGCGGTCCAGTTCCGCCTTGTTCACGACCACGAACGCCGGCAGGTGGTTCGCCTCGGCGATCACCAGAAACCGGTCGATCATGCGCGGCGTGAGCTCGGGATCGCGAGCCGAGGCGACGACCAGCACCTGATCGACGTTCGCCGCGATGGGCTGGGACCGGCCCGCGCCCTGCCCCGCGGCGCGTCGTTGGAGCACGCTCCGGCGCTCCTTGATGCCCGTGATCGCGCCCGAGTCGCCGGACTCCATGTCCATCTCGACGACGTCGCCGACCACGACGCGATCGTCGTCCTTGTGCTTGAGCTTGCCCCGCAGGGTGGCCACGATCTCCCGGCCCTCGACGTGAACCCGGTACGTCGAGCCGGAGCGGGCCAAGACGACGCCTGAGGTCACTCGGCCATCGGAGTCGCCAGGAGGCGGTCGAGGTGGGCTTTCACGTCTTCCAGGGACAGGTCGAGGACCAGGGCGAGGGCGGCGTCGGGATCGGGACCGAAGGCCAGGTAGTCGGTCTCGACGTGGCCGACCGGGCGCTCGCCGGCTTCGGACCACCGAATGAACAACAGTGCCGCCCCGTACCGGCCCGCCGGATCGGGGTCATCGTCCACGAAGGTCGACACCGTGTAGGCCTGCCCGTCGCTGCCGCCGAACGCCGGCGCCCGCTGATGCACTCGCTGGTATCCGCCCAGCGTGCCGTCGGGGGAGCTCAACTCCGTCGTAGCGACTCCCGGATCACGTTGCCGAGGATGAACCACAGGTTCGCCGGGCGCTCCGCGAGCCGGCGCATCAGGTAGGGATACCAGTGCGTGCCGTAGGGCACGTACACCCGGAGATTCCAGCCTTCCTTGCGGAGCTTCATCTGCAAATCACGGCGCACGCCGTACAGCATCTGGAACTCGAAGCGCTCGGAACCGATGCCCTTCTTCTTCGCGAACTCCTTCGCGTGCTCGATGATCTTCTCGTCGTGGGTGGCGAGTCCTGGATAGTTGCCCCGCTCCATCAGCTGCTCCATGCAGGCGACGTAGTTCGCGTCGACGTCCGCCTTGTTGGGAAATGCCACCGTCGCGGGCTCCTTGTACGCACCCTTGCAGAGGCGCACCCGTGCCGCCAAGCCGATCATCTCATCCACGTCCTTCGCGGTGCGCCGGAGATAGGATTGCAGCACCACTCCCGTCGACTGGCCGAACTCGGGATAGAAGGTGCGCTTGAACAGCGACAGGGTCCGCTCGGTGTAGGCCGACCCTTCCATGTCGAGCCGCACGAACGAGTGGTACTGCTTGGCCCGTCCGATGATCGACCGGAGGTTCGCCACACAGAGCGCTTCGTCGATATCGAGGCCCATCTGCGTCAGTTTCACCGAGACGTTGCCGTTCCCACCGGCACTCTGGATGCGATCCAGGAGCTCGAGGTAGTTGTGCTGCGCGCCCTTCGCTTCCTCGGGTGAACTGACGGACTCCCCCAGGAGGTCGAGGCTCACGCTCAGATTCGCGGCGTTCAGGTCCTTGAGGACCGCGATGGCGGTATCGACGGTTTCTCCCGCGACGAACCGGGACGCGAACTTCTGCGCCAGGCGGCTGGACCGGACGAAACGGAATACCTGCGGTTGCTCGCTGAGCCAGAGGAGGCCGGCGCGCAGCATCGTCGTGTAGATCCTTTAGATGATCAGGAGTAGAATTTTCCGCCGCTCCGCGCGAGGTCTTTCAGCGCGTCGCAGGGCGTGAATCGCATGCCCAACCGTTCGGTCAGGCGCTCGAGATCGTCGACGATCCGCGCGGCACCGAGGTCGTCGGCATAGCGGAGCGGGCCGCCGCGGAAAGGCGGGAAGCCGAACCCGTAGATCGCCGCGATGTCCCCGTCGCGGGGCGAGCGGACGACGCCTTCGGAGAAGGCCCGCGCCGCCTCGTTCACCATGGACAGCGTCAGTCGCTGCACGATCTCGGCGGCTCGAGGGCCGCCGTTGGGGTGAACGCCGGCGAGCGTATACACGGTCTCGTCCACACCGGCCTTCTTGCCCTTCTCGTACTTGTAGAACCCCTTGCTCGATTTTCTCCCCAGCCGCTGGTCTTTGATGAACGCCTCCAGCACCGGGGCCGGCTTCATGCGCTCGCCGAACGCCTTGAAGAGCACTTCGGATGCGTGCACGGCCACGTCGAGGCCGACTTCGTCCAGCAGGGTCAGGGGTCCCACGGGGAAGCCGAACTGCACGAGCGCCCGGTCGATTTCGTCGATGCCGGTCCCGCCCAGCAGCACGTACGCCGCCTCGCACATGTAGGGGGCCAGGATCCGGTTCACCCAGAAGCCCGGGCTGTCTTTCACGACGACGGGCGTCTTTCCCATCCGCCGCCCGAACGCCACGGCGGTGCTCACGGTGCCCGGCGCCGTGGCTTTCCCGGGGATGATTTCCAGAAGGGGCATCCGCGGGACGGGCGAGAAGAAATGCATGCCGATCACCTGGCCAGGTCTGCTCGAGGCCGAGGCGATGTCCGAGATGGGGATGGTCGAGGTGTTGGTCGCGAAGACGGCGGAGGGCTGGATCGCGGCTTCGACTTCCTTCAGTACCTGCTGCTTGACCTTGAGATCCTCGAATACGGCCTCGATCACGAGCTCGGCGCGACCAAACCCGGTAAACGCCGCATCTCCGGACACGAGCGCGAGGAGTCTGATGCGGTCGAATCTGGTAATCCGGCGCCTCTTGTAGCGGTCCTCGATGACACTGCGCGCCGCGGCCACGCCCTTGGAGACGTGTCCAAGGTCCGCGTCCTTCAGCCGGGCATCCACACCAGCCTGGACCACGGCCGTACCGGCGATCCCTGAACCCATGAATCCCGATCCGACGACACCCAGGCGCCGCACTTCGACCGGTGGCGGGGGATTCTCTTGCCCCAAGTCCTTCTTGAGCGCCGAATCCGCGAAGAAAATCTGGACGAGCTTGCGCGAGACGTCGGTCACGGCGAGCCGGCCGAACCCTCTGGCTTCATGCGCGAGTCCCGCGGTCATCCCGTGCTTGAGGCCGAACTCGACGGCGTCGAGCGCCGCGAGGGGCGCCGGGTAATTCCCGTGCGTCTCCTTCTCGACGCTCTTTCGCGCCAAGTTGAACACGAGCATCCGCCCGAGCGGATTGCCGTCGAGCAGGAAGCCCATCAGGCCTCCCGGACGGCGCCGGTGGGGACGCCAGCCACCTGCCAGTTTCTTCGCGATCTCCAGCGTCTGCCGCCTGAGGATGGATTGCGGCACCATCTCGTCGATGATGCCCACCTGGAGCGCCTTCCTGGCGGGGACCGTCTTGCCGGCAAGGATGATGTCGAGGGCAGCGCGAACACCGATGAGCCGCGGAAGCCGCTGGCAACCGCCGGCGCCGGGGAGAATGCCGAGCTTGATCTCAGGGAGCCCGATCGACGTCCTGGGATGATCGGTGGCGATGCGGTAGGTGCAACAGAGCGAGAACTCGAGTCCGCCGCCCAGACAGGCGCCGTGAATGCCGACGACCACCGGCTTGGGAAATTCCGCGACCTTGCCGAGCATCGCCTGACCATCGGCTGAGAGCTGCTCGGCTTCCGAAGCGGTCTGCAACTTCACGAATTCTTCGATGTCGGCGCCCGCGATGAAGTTGTCGCGCTTGCCCGAGAGGAACGCGACCGCCTTCACCCGCTCGTCGGCTTTGATGGTGTCGAACGCCCGGATCACTTCCTGCTTCACCGGCGCCGAGATGACGTTCACCGACGACCCGGGCGTGTCGAAGGTGACGATCGCGATGCCGTCGGCGATCTCCCAGGTCAGCGCCGGACCGGCCATCAGACCCGCTCCAGAACGCACGCGAACGCCATCCCGCCCTGGGCGCAGATCGACACCAGGCCGAACTGGACGTCGCGCCGGTTCATTTCGTTGGCGAGGGTCGTCAGCACCCGGCCGCCGGTGGCGCCGAAAGGATGGCCGATGGCGATGGACCCGCCCATCACGTTGATGATGTCGGGGTTCACGTTCCAGCCCTTCTCACTCCAGCCTTTGAAATTCGACAGGACCTGCGCCGCGAACGCCTCGTGCACCTCGAGCAAGCCGAGCGAGCTCCACGGGATCCCCGCGCGCTCGAGCGCCTTCGGCACCGCCCACAGGGGTCCTTGAAGGAGCTGCCACCCCGGATCCACCGCGGCGACCGCATACGACCTGATGAACGCCAGTGGCTTGTAACCCAGGGCCCGGGCGGCCTCTTCGCTCATGAGGAGCACGGCGGAGGCACCGTCGGTGAGTGGGGACGAATTCGCGGCCGTGACCGATCCGTACCGGCGGTCGAAGACCGGCTTGAGCTTGGCCATCTGCTCGAGCGTCGTGTCGGTCCTGATGCCGTTGTCGGCCGTGATCGGGGCACCACCGCCATCGGGCAGCCAGGGCACGATCTCGGCCTTGAGGCGCCCATCCGCGGTCCCCGCCGCCGCGAGCTTGTGGCTGCGGAGGGCCCACTGGTCCTGAGCCTCCCGGGTGATGCCGTTCTCTTTGGCCATCTTCTCGGCCGACTGCCCCATCGTTTCCCCAGTGGAGGGCTCGGAAATGGCCGGAGAGACGGGGATCAGGTCCCGGGGCCGGATCTTCGCCAGCGTGGAGAGCCGGGCACCCAGCGATTTGGCCTTGGACAGCTCGGTCAGGATCTGGGCCATCCGGTGGGTGTGCAGGATCGGGACGTCGGAGAGGGATTCCACTCCCCCGGCGAGAATGACGTCGGCGTGCCCGCGCACGATCTGATCGGCGGCGTTGGTGACCGCCTGGCCTGAGGAGGCGCAGGCTCGATTGACGGTATAGGCCGGGATTTCTTTCGGGAGCTGGGGAAGGAGACTGACCTCGCGGGCGACGTTCGGCACCAGGGGCGACGCGACGACCTGCCCGAAGATCACCTCATCGACTTCCCGCGGGTCGAGATTGGTCCGCTCCAGGAGCTCTCGACCCGCGTGGCGGGCGAGGTCCACTGCGAGCACGTCCCGGAACACCGTTCCCGACTTGGCGAACGGCGTTCGGCATCCGGCGACGATGGCGACGCGGCGGTCTCCTTGAGGCATTACATTCTCCCTCGGGTCACACTCAACCAGAGAAACCTACCACCACGCTGCCGGGCAGGCCAAGCGGAGGCCGTTTCGTTGGGAGCCGAAACCTCGTTCTCTCACCGCGGCCGCGCGGCCGCCCTCGCGAAAATGACCGACGCGCCGGTCGATTTGCTGGTGATCGGCGGCGGCATCACCGGAGCGGCCATCGCACGTGATGCCGCGCTGCGGGGACTTTCGGTCGGCCTGGTCGGGAAGGGTGATTTCGGAGGCGGCACCAGCTCTCACTCCTCACGGCTGATTCACGGTGGGCTGCGGTACTTGGAGCACGGGGACTTCAGGCTCGTGTTCGAGGCCAGCCGGGAACGCCGGGTCCTGCTGAACATCGCACCGCACCTCGTGCGGCCTCTGCCCTTCCTCTTCCCCGCCTATCGTGGTTCCCGCGTGCCGGGGTGGAAGATCTTCGCGGCACTCTGGCTTTATGATCTGCTGGCGTCGTTCCGGAACGTGCACACGCACAAGTGGCTCTCGCGGAAAGCGGCCCGCCGGATGGAACCGGGGCTCCGGGAAAAGGGGCTGACGGGCGCGGGGTTGTACTGGGACGCGCAGACCGACGACGCCCGCCTGACGCTCGCCAATCTCCGCGCCGCCGTGCTCGCCGGTGCCCAGGTCGCGAATTACGTCGAGGTGGCGGCGCTCTCGAAGCCCGATGGCACCGTGAAGGGCGTGGCCGTTCAGGACCAGCTCACCGGCCAGACCGCGACGATTCAGGGGAAGGTCGTGGTGAATGCGACGGGGCCGTGGGTGGACGGGCTCCGCCGCATGGACGACCCGAACGCACCGGCGCTGCTGCGCCCCACCAAGGGCGTCCACGTGGTCGTACCGCGGTCCCGTATCGGGCACACCAACGCGATCACCCTGCTCTCTCCGGTGGACGGCCGCGTCATGTTCGTCCTTCCCTGGGATGACGTGAGTTACATCGGCACCACCGATACCGACGACAGCGTGTCCCCCGACGAGGTGCGCGCCAGCGGGGACGACGTCATCTACCTGCTGCGCTCGGCCAACGCCCTCTTTCCGCAAGCGCGGCTCGCTCCAAAGGACGTCATCTCGACCTGGGCGGGCCTGCGTCCCCTGCTCGCGCCGGAGAAGTCGGCGACGCCGGCGCAGGTCTCCCGCGAGCATCGCATCGTGGAGAGCGCAAGCGGTCTGATGACGATCGCCGGAGGCAAGCTCACGACGCACCGCGTGATGGGTCGAGACGTGGTGGATCGGGTCGCGCAGAAGCTCCATGATGCGGACGGGCGGCCGGTGCCCCCCCGTGCCGCCACCGACCACCTGGTGCTGCCGGGCGGCGATATCGCGGATCTCGAAGTGATGGTGGAATCCGCGCGGGCGCGGGATATCGCGGAGCCGGTCGCGCGGCACCTCGTGCATGCCTACGGGTCGGAGTCCGCGGCGCTGGTGAATCTGATCGAACGGGACCGCACGTTGGGAAGGCCGATTCTCGACGGCCGCCCGGAAGTGTGGGCCGAGGTGGTTCACGCGGTGGAGCGTGAAATGGCGATGCGGCTGTCCGATGTCCTGATCCGGCGGACGCATCTGTTCTACGAGGATCCGGCTCACGGGAGTGCCGCCGCGCCCCCGGTGGCGCGCCGGATGGCAGATCTCCTCGGCTGGGACCGAACCCAGGAGACCGAGGAGATCGCCGA
>DASUBP010000015.1:0-3939 GCA_035763205.1 Gemmatimonadales bacterium | reverse complement strand
TCCGCTCGACAACGGTCTGGCCCGTACGCCGCCCATGGGCTGGAACAGCTGGAACCACTTCGCCTGCGACGTCTCGGACCGGCTCATCCGCGAAACCGCGGACGCCATGGTCTCGAGCGGCATGAAAGACGCGGGCTACCGCTACGTGATCATCGACGACTGCTGGCAGGTGGCCCGCGCGAAAGACGGCACCATCGTGGCCGATTCCGTGCGCTTTCCCAACGGCATCAAGGCGCTCGCCGACTACGTCCACTCGAAGGGTCTCAAGTTCGGCATCTACACCGATGCCGGAACCGAGACCTGCCAGGGCCGCCCCGGCACGCTCGGCCACGAAGCCCAGGACGCCAGGACGTACGCCTCGTGGGGCGTCGACTACGTGAAGGAAGACTGGTGCCACGCGTCGGGCCTCGATGCGCCGACCCAATACGCCAAGTTCCGGGATGGCCTGGCGGCCGCCGGACGCCCGATCGTCCTCTCGCTTTGCGAGTGGGGCTACAACCAGCCGTGGAACTGGGCTCCCAAAATCGGGAACCTGTGGCGCACCACCGACGACATCTCCGATTCCTGGAGCTCCATGCTCGGCAATCTCGACCAGTCGGCTCAACACCCGACGGCGGCGGGTCCCGGAGCGTGGAACGACCCGGACATGCTGGAAGTGGGCAATGGGGGAATGACGGACGATGAGTACCGCGCGCACTTCTCGCTGTGGGCCATCGAGGCCGCGCCCCTGATCGCGGGCAACGACCTCCGTTCCATGAGCGCCGAAACGAAGACCATCCTCGAGAATGCCGAGGTGATCGCCGTCGATCAGGATTCGCTGGGCGTGCAGGGCGTGAATGTCTGGGAGCCGACGCCGGAGATTCAGGTGTGGGCCAAACCTCTCGCGGACGGCTCGGCGGCGGCGGTCCTGTTGAACCGGGCGGGAGTGTCCACGGCGATCACAGCCCCATTTCATCGGCTGGGACTGCGGGCCGACTCAGGGGCCGTGCGGGATCTCTGGGCTCACGCCGACAAGGGACACTTCCGCGCGGAGTACACGGTCACGGTACCGCCGCATGCGGTGGTGATGATCCGGGTCACGCCGGTGAAGCACTAGACGGTTAGACGGTTAGACAAACTAGCCGTCTAGCCGTCTGACCGTCTGGCCCTAGGGCGTGATGGTGAACTTGGTCGAGAAGCCCGCGGTGAGGGCGCCCGAGCCGGCGGTCAACACGTAGCCGGTGTCGGCCTTGCTCACGGTGAGGTTCGAGAAGGTGGCCACCCCGAAAATCGCGCTGACGCTGAAGTTACCGCCCAGGACGGCCGTGTCGGGGTTCGACGACAGGGCGAGGGTGACCACGCCGTTGTAACTGGTGTCGACGTTCCCCAGTGGATCCTGCGCCTCGACCACCACCGCGGTGGCCATTGCCGCGGTCGCCTGGGTGTTCGCAGGCTGCTGAGTGAAGACCAGCTTGGTCGCCGCGCCGCCGGGACCCCCGCCGCCGATGATACCGTGCCCCAGGATCCCGACATCCGTCGACGGGTCGCAGGCTGCGACCGCGATCACCAACGCCACTCCGAACGCGAGTCTGCGCATCGATACCTCCTCTAGGGATGCAGCGGGCGCACGCTGACTTCCTTGAAGTACACGGTATCCGCGTCACTGTGGTTCTGCAGCCCGATGTACCCCAGATCGGGGCGCCGTCCACGGTCCGGCTCCCACGTCTGCTTCTTGGGTGGTACCGGCTGACCTTCGGTGTAGTCGGTCACCACTTCCCCGTTGAGCCGGACCGTGGTGCGCGGACCGTCGAGGGTGATCTCGAGGGTATTCCACTGCCGCGCCTTTCCGGGCCGCGCCAGCGCCTTGGTCAGCGAGTAGAGCACCCCGGAGACGTGATAGTCGTCTTCGGCGTTGTCGATCTGCACTTCATAGCCCTTGTTGACCGGCATCCAGGGTTCGGTCGGCTTCTCAGGAATGCGGATGAACACTCCCGAGTTGGAGGTGGAGTCGGTCGGCCAGAAGACAACGCGAATCACTTCATTGCCGATCTTTCGCTTGGAGTACCACAGCAGTCCCATGCCGCCGTGGGTCATCGCCAGGCCGGAGTCGACGGTGAACTTCCCGGGCCCGACGTGTTCCCATCCCGACAGGCTCCCGTCGAACAGGGGCGTCCACTTCCCGGTCTGCGCGGTGGCGGGAGCCGCCGCGAGGGCGGTCGCCATGATGCAAAGAGTGATGGTTCTCATGATCCTCAAGATACGGATGGTGTGAGCCGGACGCTGTCAGCGTCCGTTGAGATGCCGGCGGGCGGCCTCCAGAACCTTGACCTGGGCGTCTGCCAAGGGCCCCTCCACGGATGCCCCCGACGCTTTCGCATGACCTCCGCCCCCGAATTGATGTGCAAGCTCCGCAACGTTGACGCTTCCCATGGAGCGGAATGAAACCTTGACCTTGCCCCCGGCGATCGGCCGGAAGAGCAACGCCATTCGTACCCCGGCGATGGACCGGGGGTGCTCCACGATCCCGTCGAGATCGTCGGCGGTGGCGCCATGTTTCTCGATGGCACCGGGGGGCACGGTGACCCAGGCCAGCCCGATCTCCGGCTCGACCACCAGCGTGGTCAGGACTTCGCCCAGGAGCCGAACCCGTCCTTCGGGCGCGCTCGCGTACACCTGCTCGTAGATCGATTCGGGGTCGAGCCCGCGCTCGAGCAGCGACCCGGCGATCCGTAGGCACCGCGGTGTCGTGTTCGAGAACCGGAATCCGCCGGTATCGGTCAGGAGCCCCACGTAGAGCGCGCGCGCCGCGTCGGCCGGGATTTCCCATCCCAGCGCCACGGCGAGGTCATGCACCAGCTCCGCCGTCGCCGTCGCCTCGGGGGCGACGAGCCTCGGGCCATCGGGCAGCGACCCCGGACTCACGTGATGGTCGATGCAGGCGACGGGTACGCCGGACTCCCGGACCGCGGCCCCCAGATCGCCCAGCCGCCCGAGGTCCGAGATGTCGAGCACCACGATCGCATCCGCCTTGGCGATTTCTTTCGCGGCGTTCGCGCTCGCGTCGGCGCCTTCGGGAACGAGGAACCTGAGCCGATCGGGGATGGGCGTGGGATTGGTGATGGAGACAATGCAGCCGCGCCGATGGAGGAGGTGCCAGAGCCCGACCTCGCTCCCCAGTCCGTCACCGTCCGAATTGACGTGGGTCGTCAGGACGACGCGAGTGTTGGGGGAGAAGAGGCGCGCCATCTCCCGCGCCGCGGAGACGCGTTCGGGAGGGACGTCAATTGCGTTGGAAGTCATGTCTGAAAACTACGTCGAGGAGAGGCGTCAAGGGAAATCGTCGAGGAAGATCGTCGAGGAAAAACGTCGAGGGGAAACGTTGTACCTCGACGTCTCCCCTCGACGGTTCTCCTTGACGCTCTTGGTTAGCTGGTCTTTCTCAGTCTCGAATGCCTGACGCCGTAGACGAAGTAGAAGACCATGCCGATCGCGAACCAGATGATCAAGCGGTACCAGGTCGCCCACGGAAGTGACTTCATGAGATAGGCGGCCGACAGCGCGCCCATGGGTGCGGTAAACCAGATCCAGGGGGCTTTGAACGGACGGTGCAGATTGGGCTCCCGCACCCGCAGGACCATGATGCCAATCGATACGATCACGAACGCCAGCAGCGTCCCGATGGAGACAAGGCTCGCCGCTTCGCGCACCGTCAGGATCGCCGAAAAGATGGCGACGAAAATTCCAGTGACGATCGACGTGATGTACGGTGTCTGGAACTTCGGATGGATCTTGTTCACGACCTGTGGCAGCAGCCCATCCTTCGACATGCTCCAGAACACGCGCGACTGCCCGAGGAGCATGACGAGAATGACGGACGACAATCCGGCGATGGCGCCAAGCTTGATCAGCGTGGACATCCAGCCCAACCCCGCCCGGTCGGCCACGACCGCGATCGGGTCG
>DASUBP010000014.1:0-3066 GCA_035763205.1 Gemmatimonadales bacterium | reverse complement strand
CTGTCCCCATCGCTTGACCTGTTGCTCGTGGGTGCCGTCCACCAGCACCAGACCCGCGACATCGTGCGGGTACATCGAGACGTACAATCGCGAGAGCAGACCGCCATACGAGCGGGCGACGAGAACGATCGGCCGCTGGATGTGCAGGCTGTCGAGGAGCTGATGGAGCTCCGTCATCTCGGTACGCGCCGAGTGATCGCCGGGACCCGGTTCGGATTGGCCGAGCCCGGAGCGCGAGTACAGGACCACACTCGATAGCTGGGACGCCTGCTGCCAGACCGGCTTCCAGTCCTCCCAGGTGTCGCCGAGGCCGGCTTCAAACACGATGGTGGGGGAACCGGTGCCGGCGCGGACGACTTCGAGCCGGTGCGAGCCGATGTTGACCAGCTGCGGACTCTGGGCGGTGAGGACGCAGGGCACGGCGAGGAAGAGGGCGAGTTTCAGAATTCGAACTGCTCCATTTTCTTGAGACCTAGCCAGAGGGGAATCACCGTCGCGGCGACACAGACCAGGGCGACCGCGACCGTGCTGATGATCATCCAGGGCGTGACCACCACCGGATGCCCCTCGTAGACCGACCGGACGTAGGGGTACACGATCTGCGACAACCCGCCGATGACCACCGCCAACAGGGCAATCGTGGTCATCATGAACACCAATCCGCCGAATGACGTCGGGATCTGGGCCGCGTTCTCGGTCTCGAACTGAGGATACAACGTGCCGTACCCGAGGGCGAGCGCGCCGATCGCCAGCGTCAGCGCCACGATCGTGACAAGACTCAGCGTCATCATGAACGGCGACGCCTGCAGAAGCCAGTTCGTCACGCCGGTGAGAATCAACGCCAGCACGAGCAGCGGCACCGTGCCCACCCAATACTTGGACCACAACAGGGTTTTCAGGTCGAGTGGCGACGACCGCAACAACCACATCTGCCGGCCCTCGAGGGAAATGGCCGGGAAGATGAAGCGCGCCGCGATCGACGTGAGCACGAAGCCCGCCAGTCCCAAATTAAGGAAGGACACGAGCGTCACCGAGAAGAATCCCACCTGCTCGCCCCGGTGCAGGGGCAGGACTTTGATGTTGAAGATGTAGACCACCACCAAGACGCCGAGCAGGATCAGCTGGCTCCACTGGGTGGTGTCCCGGAAAAAGAGCCGGATGTCCTTCAGCACGAATTCCCGTTTCGCCACTGAAAGGGGTGACATCACCGCCCCCAGGGACCACTTCCAGAACCCGCCCCGAATGAAGCGCTCCGCACCCTCCTGCGCCTTCGTATACCCGGTGGCATAGAGCTGCGCGTGCAGCATCGCCCCCAGGGTCACAAACGCGGCCGCCGTGCTCCAGAGCAGGATGAGCGGGAGGTTGTCGAACGGCCCGTGGAGGTACCCCATGATTGCCCGCGTCGCCCACTCGCTCGGCATGAACGGGGAGGTCGGGGTTCGTAACACGGCGATGAACTCGAGCAGGTTCCGGAAGCCTTCCGGCCGGGCCAGCTGCTCCGGCCGGATCATCCGGAACAGGAGAATGACGCCCGCACCGGCGCCGAGGGCGATAATCGAGAGCAGATCGCGGGTCCGGCGGGCCGGGAAAATATTGACCAGGATCAACGTGAGCGCGGAGCCGAGGACGGCCGGGAGGATCAGCAGTGGCACCATCACGAGGATGGCGTAGAGCGCAAAGAACCAGCCCCCGTGGTAGATCACCCCGTATGCCGTCAGCAGGGGCACCGCCATCAGCGCCACCATCCACGACGAATGGATGGCGGTCTCCAGGAGCTTCGCGAGATACAGGCGGAGCCAGTCGACCGGAGCCGAGACCAGCAGGTCGAGATCCTTCGCGAGGAAGAAGCTCGAGAGCGCCGTGATGACGTTCGAGAGGACCAGAATGGAGATGAAGGAGAGCAAGGCGAGACCCAGCATCTTGCTCGCCAAGAGGGGCCCGAGCTCTTCGACGCCGCGGAAGTAGCGGAGAATAACGTAGAGCACGACGAACACGCCGGCGAAAAACGTGATCCCCACCGCGGTGAGAAGCACGGCCTTGCCCCCGCCCCCCTGTGACCGCTCCTGGCGCATCCGTTGCAGCGCGGTCCGCCACTTGGGCTGCAGGACGTGCGCGAGCGACGGCTGATTCACTTGCCCCCCCCCAGCACCTCGGCCAATTCCTTCGCCTGTGCGCCACCGGTGAGCTTGAGGAACAGCTCTTCGAGGCTCGCGTCACCGGCCTGGTGCTGGGTCCGGATGTCGTTCACGGTGCCCTCCGCCACGATCTTGCCGTGCTGGACGATCGCGATCCGGTCGCACATCGCTTCGGCGACTTCGAGCGTGTGCGTGCTCATGAGGACGGTGCCGCCGCGGTCCACGAATTGACGGAAGATGTCCTTGAGCAGGCGCGCCGCCTTCGGATCGAGTCCCACCATGGGCTCGTCTACTACGATCACCGCCGGGCGGTGAATCAGCGCGCTCGATATGATGAGCTTCTGCCGCATGCCGTGGCTGTACGACTCGACCAGCTCGTCCTTCCAGCTCGACAGCTCGAAGACGTCGAGCAGCTCCGCGATGCGGCGCTCCACGACGTCGCCGTCCTGGCCGTAGAGCCCCGCCACGAACCGGAGGAACTCGGCGCCGGTGAGCTTGTCGTAGACGAAAGGCCGGTCGGGAATGAAGCCGAGTTTCTGCTTGGCGACGAGGGGCGCACGGTGCACGTCGTCGCCGTCGAGCAGGACCCGGCCATCGGTGGGGCGCAGAATGCCAGCGATCATCCGGAGCGTGGTGGTCTTGCCCGCGCCATTCGGGCCGAGGCAGCCGTAGAGCAGTCCCTTGTCCACCGTCAGGTCGATGTGGTCCACCGCGACGAAGGAGCCGTAGTGCTTGGTCAGGCCTTGGAGCTGAATCATTGCGCCTCGAGCGTGAGCGTCCCCAGCCGGGTCGTCATGACGGCGCGACGCCCGGGCATCCCGATCATCAACCGCAGATGGGAAGCATCCGCGGGGAACTGGTCATTGTAGGCGTCGACCGGTACCCATTGCCCCAGCCACACCTCCGCCCACTCGTAATAGTAGAAGCGGTC
>DASUBP010000013.1:0-9832 GCA_035763205.1 Gemmatimonadales bacterium | reverse complement strand
GGAGTGCGGCTACGAAGTGCTGGCGGCCGCGGACGGGGAAGAGGCGCTCGAGCTCGCGCGGCGCGCCGGTCGCCGGGTGGAGATTCTCGTGACCGACATGGTGATGCCCGACATGAGCGGGCTGCAGCTGGCCGACCAGCTTCTCCGGATTTTGCCGGACCTGAAAGTGCTTTGCGTGACCGGATATGCGGCGCACCACACCCTGGGGACCGCGCGGAAGCGGGGGTTCGGCTTGTTGCAGAAGCCTTTCACGACCGATGAGCTCGCCCGGCGGGTCAGAAACGTTCTGGATGGGCGGGTCTCGGGGAGCGTGACCGCAGGGCATTGACGGGTGCCACAGTCTCGCGCACCGAGTCCTGGGGCATAGCTTCCTGGCGTGACCGATATCCCCAACATCGATTTCACCGGATCCATTCCGGCCCTGTACGATGAATTCCTGGGTCCGGCCATCTTCACGGCCTACGCCGACGACCTCACGGCTCGCATCAGTGCGCGCGTGGAAGGGGGTCGCCTGCTGGAAACGGCCTGCGGCACACGATGGCGCTGACGAAAGAAGGGGGCGGGGCCCCCTTCCGTTCGACGATGGTGGCGGTCGTCGGCACCGCCAAAGCTCACTAGAGGAGAACGTCATGAACCGGTTGTCTTGTCTCTTGCTGGCCATTCCGGCACTGCTGTCCGCCCAACGTCCGGATACGCTGCTGTCTGCGCTCAAGGAACCGGGCGTCGGTGGGTTTGCTCCCTTCGTGCCCGCTGCCCCGGGACATGCGGTGCTCCTCAAGCCCGATCGGGTGTTCGATGCGACCAGCGAAGCGGTACACAACGGATGGGTCGTCCTGGTGCAAGGCGATAGCATCGCGGCGGTCGGTCCCGCCGATCAAGTGCGCGCGCCCAAAGGCACGGAGACCATCACGCTCCCCGGTGCGACGCTCCTTCCCGGACTGATCGACGCGCACTCGCACGTGCTCCTCCATCCGTACAACGAGACGCTCTGGAACGATCAGGTCCTGAAGGAGGCTCCGGACTACCGCGTGGTCGAAGCCGTTCTCCATTTGCGCAACACCTTGATGGAAGGCTTCACGACGCTCCGTGACCTGGGCACCGAAGGCGCCGGATTCGCGGACGTGTCCCTCAAACGGGCCGTCCTCGACGGACTGATCCCCGGACCGCGGCTCGAGGTGTCCACGCGGGCGATCGTCGCGACGGGCAGCTATGGGCCCGGACCCCGCGGGTTCCGCCCCGATCTCGATCTGCCGCAAGGCGGTCAGGCGGTCAGCGGCGTGCCCCAGGTGCTCGAGGCCGTCCGGGAGCAGGCAGGGCATGGTGCCGACTGGATCAAGGTCTACGCGGACTACGGCCGAGGGCCGGGCGGACAGGCCGTCCCCACGTTCAGTCAGGAAGAGCTCAACGCGCTCGTGTCGGAGGCCCACTCATCGGGCCGGCCCGTCGCGGCCCATGCGAGCACGGATGAAGGCATGCGCCGGGCGATTCTCGCGGGTGTGAACACCATCGAGCACGGATTCGGCGGGAGCGACTCCGTGTTCCGGATGATGGCCCAGCACGGCGTGGCGTACCTGCCGACCCTCACCGCGGTCGAAGCCTATGCCGAATACTTCGATGGCTACCATCGGGGTCAGCCGATGACGGCGAGCATGCGCGAGGCGGCGAGTGCCTTTCAGATGGCCATGAAGAACGGCGTCACCATCGGCTGCGGCAGTGACGTGGGTGTGTTCACCCACGGCACCAACGCCCGCGAATTGGAGTGGATGGTCCGCGACGGGATGCGGCCTGCCCAGGCGCTTCTCGCGGCGACGGCGGTGGACGCGAAGATCCTCGGGATGGACAAGATGATCGGCCGGGTGGTGCCCGGGTTGCGGGCGGATCTGGTCGCGGTCACCGGTGATCCCACCAGGGAGATCGCGGCGATCGAGCGGGTCCGGTTCGTGATGAAAAATGGAACGGTCTATCGGTCGGAGTAACATATCGCGACGGCGAAATCGCGTTGCACCCCGTGACGAATGTGGGGTCGAGGGGTCTCGGATAAGGCAATCCGAACCCTTCTCAGCCGAGTGTCCGAGTGGGCGTGCTTCGCGAAACGGTATACCAGACTTCATTGAACGTCGGCGCTCGATTGGTCAGAGGGATCGAGCGTGTCATCACCTGGGGTTCGCTGGTGGGGAACCCCGCCTTCTTCGACGCCGACGCGTTCGATTGGGTGGCACCCCTCGAGGCCGGCTGGCGGACCGCCCGCCGGGAGCTCGACGGCGTGATGCAGTATTGGGACTCCCTCCCGAACTTCCAGGACATCTCCACCGATCAGCGCACCATCACCGATGACGACCGATGGAAGACGTTCTTTCTCTACGCCTACGGGATCAAGGCCGAGGGGAACTGTGCCCGCTGTCCGGAAACGACCCGGTTAGTCGAGGCCGTTCCCGGGATGAAGACGGCGTTTTTCTCTATCCTCGCACCAGGCAAGCACATCCCGGCTCACCGGGGCCCCTTCAAGGGCGTCATCCGGTATCACCTGGGTTTGCTCGTTCCCGAACCGGCGGAGCGGTGCCGGATTCGCGTCGGCACCGAGATCCGGCACTGGCGGGAGGGGAAGAGCCTGGTGTTCGACGACACCTACGAACACGAGGTCTGGAACGACACCAGCGGCCGGCGCGCCGTCCTCTTTCTCGACGTGGTCCGTCCCCTGCGGTTCCCGGCCAGCACGTTCAATGACCTCATCCTCGCGCTGATCAAGCGCAGCCCCTTCGTGCAGGATGGGGTGCAGAACTACAAGGCGTGGGAGGAGAAACTCGAGCGGCGAACCCGGGCTGCGTAGTGAGCCGGATCGGGAAGGGTGCCCACACCCGTCTGGTGATCAACGCCGACGACTTCGGCCTCTCGGCCGGGGTCAACCGGGGGATCCTCGCCGCTCATGCCGCGGGCGTGGTGACCACGGCCTCGCTGCTCGCCAATCTGCCGGCCTTCGACGACGCAATCCACTCGGCGCAGTCCGCCCCGGCCCTCGGTATCGGACTCCACTTCAATCTGACGACGGGCACACCGGTATCGCCGCCCGATCAGGTGGCCAGCCTCGTCGACCCGGAGACGGGCGGGTTTCGCGGCCTCCCCCGGCTCGCGTCGCGGGCGTTGCGAGGGCGGGTGGACCCGATGGAGGTCGCGCGGGAGTGCGAGGCGCAGCTGCTGCGGCTTCGCTCGCGCGGGATTGTGATCACTCATCTCGACGCCCACCGTCACGTCCACGTGCTTCCCGGTATCTGGGAGCCGGTACTGCGGACGGCCCGGGCCGCGGGGGTCCGCACGGTGCGTTTGCCGTTCGACGCCGCCGCCAACGCCACGCATCCCCGGGCGTTCGTGGAGCGGTTCGTTTTGCGGACGGCCTACCGGTGGGCAGGTGGAAATGGATACCGCCCACTCCCCGATCACTTCCGTGGTTGCGTCCTGTATCCGCAGTTCCGCTTCAAGGAGCGGCTCCTCCGGGTGCTGGACCGTCTGGACGCGGGGCTCACCGAGCTCATGGTCCATCCCGGATATGCGGATCCCGAAATCGGGACGTGGGACGGCTATACCTGGCAACGGGAAGAGGAGCTGACGGCGCTCCTGGATCCTGAGGTACGAGCGCGTCTGGCGGCCGGCGACATCGAGCTCACGACGTTCGGCGCCGCCACCGATCGCACATCGACCCGGGCAACGACCCGAATATCCGTCATCGTGCCGGCGTTCAACGAATCCCGCTATTTGCCCAGGCTCCTCGAGTCGATCGATGTCGCGCGACGGCGGTACGCCGTGGACCCCGACGCCGTGGAAGTGGTCGTGTGCGATAATGGTTCGACCGACCGTACCGTCGAGGTCGCGAAGAAGAGCGGAGCAAAGGTGATCATCGAGCCCCGCCGCGTCATCGCCGCCGTGCGGAACGCGGGGGCGGGTGTCGCGACGGGAGACATCTTCGTCTTTGTGGATGCCGATTCGTCCATCCATCCTGACACCTTTACCCGGGTGGCCGCCGCGCTCTCTTCCAACCGCGTGGTCGGGGGCGCAACCGGCGTCACCATGGATCGGTGGTCGACCGGCATCGCCGTGACGTTCGCGCTCCTCGAGGCGTGGTGCTGGGTGAGTGGATGGGACACGGGGGTGCTCTTCTGCCGCCGCGAAACGTTCGACGAGGTGGGAGGATTTCCGGAGCACCTGCTCTTTGCGGAGGATCTCGCGTTCTACTCGGGGTTGCGGCGCCTGGGGCGCCCGCGCGGGCAGAGGTTCGTGCGGCTCGCGGGCGTGCGGACGATTACCTCCACCCGCAAGTTTGACCAGTTCGGTGATTGGGGCTGGCCCTTGGCCAACGCCAAGGTGCTTTGGTGCGCCGTGACGCGGTCCCCGCGCGAGCGCGCGCTGGTCGAACGTCATTGGTATCGCGTGCGTCCCTGACATGGTGCCGCTGCTGCTGCTGGCGGTGGCCCTCGCCGCCCATGATACGTCGCGCAGTTTCCAGGTCGTGGTCGCACCGGGTGAGTCCTTGCATGTGGCCGTCTTTGGCCGTGGCGAACCCGTCGTGCTCATTCCGGGATTCTTCGGATCCGTCTTCGGCTTCCGCAAGCTGATCCCGCTTCTGGAAGAGGCGGGATACCAGCCGACCGTGGTGGAACCCCTCGGGACCGGATTTTCAGGACGGCCTGCCCACGGGGACTACTCCTTCATCGCGCAGGCGGATCAGATCGCGGCGGTCCTCGACTCCCTCAGAATTCGCAACGCTCCGGTGATCGCGCACTCGGTCGGTGGCGCGATGGCGCTGCGTCTGGCGTATCGCCGGCCCGACCTCGTGCGTTCACTCATATCCCTGGAAGGCGGGCCCACGGAGCGGGTTGCGACTCCCGAGTTCAAACGGGCCGCGAAATACATCCCGTGGATCAAGCTGCTCGGAGGAATCAAGCTGATCCGGAAGGTGGTGCGGCGCACGCTGGTGCGTTCGTCTGGAGACACCACCTGGATCACGGACGGCGTGGTGTTCGGGTACACCGCGGGGGCGGCACGCGACCTGAACGGCACGCTGCTTTCCTATCTCGCCATGGCGGATTCGCGCGAGCGCGACCGCCTCGAACCGCATCTGCGGACCATCCGGTGTCCCGTGCGGTTGGTGATCGGTGGCGCGCGACATGACGGCGGTGTCGGGCCCGAGGAGGTGGTGGAGCTGGCACGAGAGCTTCCTCGATTCGCCGTGGACTCGGTCCCGGGGGCCGGGCACTATCTCCAGGAGGAGCAACCCGAGGCCGTACTGCGGATACTCGAGCGGGTGGCCGCGATACCACATGCCAGTGGTGCGTCCGGGTCATGAGGATTGCACTGTGGCAGCACGGGCTCGCGTTCACGCTCGTCCTGGCCGACATGGTGCTTCGTGCGTTCCGGACGCAGGCGCTCCTGCCGATGCCCCTGCGGCGCGCCCTCGCGGCCAATACGTGTGCGGACGCGGCATCGGCCGTGACTCCCGGACGAGTCGGCGGCGACCCCGTCCGTTTCCTGGCCTGGAGACGAGCCGGTCACCCGCCCTCGTCCATTCTGATGGTCTGCGGCTCGGAGATCGCGGCGGACATTGTGTCTCTGGTACTGGTCGGCGCTGCGTTGTCGTTCGCCTTTCCCGTCGTCGAGCGACATTTCATCGGAGCGCTCTTCCGGACGGTGCGTGATGGGTGGCCCTGGGCGCTGGGATTGGTTGCCCTGGCTGTCACCAGTGTGGTCGTGACGAGACGGTTCGTCCCGCAGCACGTGGTGGGGGTGACCGCCGCGCTCCGAGAAGCGTGGCACGAGGCGCGCACCCGGCCACCGGCGGCCCTGATCGCGGCGACCCTGCTCACCATCGCGGCTTTGGTGGCGCGCTGCGCCATCCTTCCGGTCCTGTTGATCGGCGTTCCGGGGCTGTCCGCAGGGCAGGTCCTGGTCGGATCGGCGGCGCTGGTCTACGGCCAGCAATTGGCGCCCACGCCGGCCGGAATCGGGGCGGTGGAGTTGGGCGCCGTCGCCGGATTGGGTGGCGTGGTCCCCCCCGCCGCCTTGGCGATGGTGGTGATCATTTGGCGGACCTATGCGCTGGTGCTCGGATCTCTGGCCGGCGCGGCGTTGCTCTATTCGTACCGAAGGGCTTCGACGGGATCGAGGGTCGCGGCCTGACGGGCGGGCCACGCCCGCTCCTGACGCATTCAGAATCCCGTAAACCCGATACCGAAGCGGAAGGGATGCGTCGGGTAATGCGAGAGCTGCCAGGTGCAGGAGATGGCGAAGTCGACGGGAGTGAGGAAGGGGGTGAGGTGGGCCAGCGTGAACCCCGCCTCGGTGTAGGGATGCGCGGCGGTGAACAGGGTCGTGTCGCCCGGTGCGGCCAGTCGCGAGCGCAATACGCTCCAGAACGCACCGCCATGCAGGCTGAAGGTGACGGGGATGAGCGGGAGCCGTCCGAAGTCGTGTCGAACCAGAACCATCGCCGCGCGCGTACCGGCGAATTCCCCTCGTGAGAGGGTGTTGAACGCCGATCCTTCCGCGGCGAGCACCTGGATCCCATAGCCGACGGTGAAGTACTGCTGGGGCGGCGTGAACCCGGTCGAGA
Organism: Gemmatimonadales bacterium; assembly: GCA_035763205.1. Lineage (GTDB taxonomy): Bacteria > Gemmatimonadota > Gemmatimonadetes > Gemmatimonadales > GWC2-71-9 > 40CM-2-70-7. The sequence continues at coordinate 3,234 of DASUBP010000013.1, read as the reverse complement.
CGCCACCCACGGCGGTGACGGTCGTGACACCGGCGTTGCCCCAGCGTTGCCGGTGCTCGATCCGCATCGAGTAGCGCCGGAACGAGTAGTCGCTCCCCAGCACGTCGTGGGCGCTCAGGTCGAGACTCAGGGCGATGCTGGTCCAGCTGCCACCCGACATCATCCCCTCACCCAGCCGGGTCCGCACCATCTGCCGGGAATCGAACGTCACCGTCCCCCCGATGAGCCGCATGTGCCCGTCGGCGATGGGAGGATTCGGAACGGGCGGAAAGCGGGACGGGCGGAACCCCGAGCTCGGCAGGGTATCGAGCGTCGATTGATGGGCGTCGTCGTAACGGAACTCGACCCGCGTGTACGGGAGGACCCGGATGCCGGCCGAGAAGAGCATGCCGTGATCGCGATAGTACTCATTCGGGTCGACGCGATTCACGAAGGCGCTGGCGGTGGCGTCGTAGTTCGTCGGGACCAGGGATGGCCAGCTGGCGGACTCGTCGTGATAGGTGACACCCACCCAGAGCTGGTTCGGCCGGGACAGGGTGATCCGCGTGCCCGCGCGGTACTGCCAGTCCTCACGCCCAAACGCGTACCCGAGCTTGGTCATGAACTGGAGACCGGGGTCGGGGCGCCAATCGTGCGCGAGCCCCACGTAGAGCCCGTCCACCCGATTGTAGTGTCCGAATCCCGGCCCGAATGCGGCGTCCGAGACCCACTCGGCATCGCGTACCACCCGGGGAACCAGTCGCGGGTGCATCTCCACGGAATCCTGCTCGGCCCACGCCGCCTGCTCGGCGAGGGTCAGCGGCGCGGCGCCCGGTGTGGACCACATGCCGGTGTCCGAGCGCAGCGCGTTGACCCGGGAAATGCGCCGTACCTCGGCGATGTCCGGGGGATGTACGCTCGTATCCGACTGGAACCGGGAGACCGTCGCCACCTCTTCGAACTGCACGGAGCGGGGGAACTCCGGCATCGGCATCCCGGCGACCGATCGCGGCAACCAGCGGGCCGAGAGGCGGCGTTCGAGATGGCCACTGAGCTGGATCTGGGACGGGATCGTGGTGACCCCTGAGTCCGTGTAGACCTGCTGGTAGCGCAGGCCGGTCACGCCGGGGAAGCGGACCGCGTCGTTCGCGAGGAGATCCATGCCGATCAAGTCGTAGGTGGAATCCCGGACTTCGACCGTGCCGGTAAATCGCGGACCGTGCCCGCGGCCGCGAACGGCAATTCGGAGCACGCGGTCGCTCCCCTCGAGGACCGTATCGACGCGGGTGAAATCGTAGTCCTTCAAGGCGTCGGCTCCGATCGGGAGCGGTACCTGGTAGGTGCGGAGCTGGCGCGCGTTCGAGACCAGCCGGGTGCCGCGGGTGCCGCCGGCACCTGGATCCGAGGCGTCGCTGATGGTGACGTAGTCTCGCTGGTAGTGCTCGATTTCTTCCACGGTAGCCGGTGAACGCCCGATGCCACCGTCCCCCGGGCGGTGCCGGGCGTCGATCGTCTCCTGGAAGCGGTCAGGAGAGTGCCAGTACGCGGTGATTTCGGTCTCGGTCAGGAGCAACACCGATGTGGCCGAATCGGAGGGGGCGCCCAGGTCGAAGGCGGCGGTCTTGATGTACGCGTCGTAGCGGCAGGGCGGGAGGGCGGCGAGCATCGCGGCGCGCCGGGTAATGACGGCGGCCATCAGGGCGCGTGCGTCGGGATCGTCGGCCGGCGCTTGTGACGCGGCCGGTGCGGCCACGGCGAAGGAAAACGCCAACACCAGGAGCGGAGACGGCGGAGCCCTCATGCAGCAGATAATACCCCGAGATGGTTGGACCGGACACATCCCCGGGTTCGGATAGACACGGTGCGTGACTCGTCGGCCCGAATGCGGAGTCCGAGGACGCGGTCCATATTATGCGTTGCACTCCGAACGCTGTTCCACGTCGTCGCGCGGGACTTCCGCATACCGTTGAGGCCGTCGTGAGCGAACCACTGCCCCCCCGTCCACCCCGTCCGTCCCTCCGCGTGCAGATCGCGCGGATCCGTGCCGCACTCGCTGAAGTCTCCCGCCGCAGCCTGGGGAGCATCGCCTGGACGCCTCCGGCTTGGGTGGCAGAGCTCCGAGACAAGGAGCGGGCGCTGCGCGCGGGTATGCTCGCGGACACCAGGACCTTCCGGCGCAATGCCGTGATCGGCGGAGGGGGTCTCATCCTGGTCGTGGCCGCCGTGGTGCTGTGGCGTCACCGTCCTCATCCCGTCCTCACCGCGTTTCAGATTACGCCACCCCCCGGCACCGATCTCACGGTCGACAATCCCAAGCCGAATCCATTACGGATTTCGTTTGAAGCGTCCGTGGCCCCGCTGAAGTCCTTCGCCAAACCGGTCACCACGGGCGTCGACCTTTCTCCCCGGATCCCGGGGACCTGGCGGTGGGTGGGGGATCGGGAGCTGGACTTCCTGCCGGCCGATGATTGGCCGGTGGGACAGACGTTCACGGTGACATTCGACAAAAAGGGAATGTTCGCGCCGACGGTGACGCTCGAGGAATACAAGTTCGACTTCTCCTCCGCCCCCTTCGTCGCGCAAATAGCGACAGCGGAGTTCTACCAGGATCCAGTGGACCCCAACCTGAAGCGGGTGGTGGTCCATCTGACGTTCAGCCATCCGCTCGATACGGCGTCCTTGTCCCGGCAGGTGACGATGCGGATGGAGGGCCCGGGAGGCGGCTTTCTCTCCAGCATGCGATCTCTGCCGTTCACGGTTTCGGCGGACAAGAAGCGGCTCACCGCTTCGATCATGTCCGATCCGTTGCCCATTCCCGATAAAGACGCGCAGATGCGGGTGACCATCGGCACTGGCGTGAAGTCCAGCCGCGGAGGACCGGGAACTGGAGCGGCGTTGGAACAGCGTGTGGTCGTTCCCGGAATGTTCTCGCTCTCCGTGCAAAACGCGCAGCTCACCCTGGTCCGGAACGAACGGTATGAGCCGGAGCAGGTCATGGTGCTCGGGACCTCCGCCGACGTTGGGGAAAAGGACATTCAGCAGCACGTGAACGCGTGGGTGCTGCCGGTCTACAACCCCAAGACGCCGGCGGACCAGCGCAAGTATCCCTACCAATGGGGGCCTGCCGAGGTGGGCCCCGATGTCCTGGCGGCATCGGCTCCCCTGACCCTGACGCCGATTCCCGCCGAACGCGAACACACCTCCACCGTCGCGTTCAAGTACGAGGCTGATCCGGGCCGCTTCGTCTATGTCCGT
>DASUBP010000012.1:0-2469 GCA_035763205.1 Gemmatimonadales bacterium | reverse complement strand
ATGCTCACCCTGCGCATGGACGGCATGGTGAAGGTGAAGAAAGGCATCACCACGCTCGAGGAAATCGTGAAGGAAACGGCGGCCAATTGAAGGAGACTAGTTCATGCCGGTGAATCTGCGCGCCCTCCTCGAAGAGATGATCGAGAAGGACGCCTCCGACCTCCACATCGTGGCCGGGGAGTGTCCCAAGATCCGGGTCGACGGCGACATCGTCAGCGCCTCCGGCAGCGAAGTCCTGACGCCCAAGGACACGCTGTCCCTCGCGTACTCGGTCCTGACGGAAAACCAGAAGAAACGGTTCGAAACCGAAAACGAGCTGGACTTTTCGTTCGGCATCCAGAACCTGGCGCGCTTCCGCGGAAACTGCTTCAAGCAGCGCGGGTGCGTCTCGCTCGTCATCCGGCAGATCCCGTTCAACGTGAAGACCTTCGACGATCTCGGGCTCCCGCCCATCATCGCCAAGCTCACGGAAAAGCCGCGCGGTCTGGTGCTCGTCACCGGGCCGACGGGCTCAGGCAAGAGCACCACGCTCGCGGCGATGATCGACAAGATCAACAAGGAAATGAAGGGCCACATCATCACGGTGGAGGACCCGATCGAGTTCATCCACCGTCACCAGTCGTGCATCGTGAACCAGCGTGAGGTCGGCACCGATACCAACAGTTTCCAGGCCGCGCTGAAGTACGCGTTGCGGCAGGACCCGGACGTCGTGCTCGTCGGCGAAATGCGCGATCTGGACACGATTCAAGCGGCCCTGACCATCGCCGAGACCGGACACCTGGCCTTCGCCACCCTGCACACCAACTCGGCGGCCGAGACCATCAACCGTGTCATCGACGTCTTCCCGTCTCACCAGCAGTCGCAGATCCGCGCTCAGCTGGCGTTCGTCCTCGAAGGCGTGCTGACGCAGACGCTGTTGCAGCGGGCCAAAGGACGCGGCCGCATCATGGCCGCGGAGATCATGGTGTGCACTCCCGCCATCCGGGCCCTGATCCGTGACGACAAGGTCCACCAGATCGAATCGTCCATGCAGGCGGGGAAGAAGTACGGCATGCAGACGTTGAACGACGCGCTCTATCAGCTCTACATGGCCCGGGAAGTGGCGAAAGAGGAGTGCCTCCGGGTCTCGAGCAATCCGAACGAGTTCCTGCGCCAGATCGGCGAACCCCCGATGGACGACCGGGAGCCGGGCTCACCGGCTGGCGCCCAGGCGGGTGGGGCGAAGGTCGCGGCACGGCGGTAGACGACTAGAGGAGGCTGGACATGCCGGTTTTCGAGTATACCGCGCGAACGCTGAAGGGCGAGCTGGTCCGGGACAAGATCGACCTCCCGACCAAAGACGACGTCATCGCGCATATACGCAAGAACAAAATGATCCTGGTGCAGGTCGTCCAGGGTGCGAAGTCGATCGGCTTCAAGTTCGGCGGCGGGGTCAAGACCCGGGACGTCGTGATCTTCACCCGTCAGTTCGCCACCATGATCAACTCGGGCCTCCCCCTGGTCCAGGCGCTCGACATCCTGGCCCAGCAGACGGAAAACAAGGCCCTGGCGGAAATCACCCGCCAGGTGGTGTACGATGTGGAGTCGGGCCACACGCTGGCCGACGCGCTCCGCAAGCACCCGAAGGGCTTCACCGACCTCTACGTCAACATGGTGGCCGCCGGCGAGGCGGGCGGTATTCTCGACACCATTCTGCTCCGGCTGGCACAGTTCCTCGAAAAGAACGACGCCATCGTCCGGAAGGTCAAAGGCGCGATGATCTATCCCGCCGTGATCTTCTCGGTGGCGGCCATCGCGGTGGCGGTGCTGCTCATTTTCGTGATTCCGACCTTCCAGAACATGTTCGCGTCCGTGAACCTGCAGCTGCCGCTCCCCACGCGGATCGTCATCGGGATGAGCTCTATCCTGATCCACTACTGGTGGCTCATCATCGGCGTGATCGGCGGCTCGATCTACGCGATCAACCGATACTACAAGACCGCGCCCGGGAAGCTGCAGATCGATACCATGATGCTCCGCGCGCCGGTCCTGGGTGACCTGCTCCGTAAGTCGGCCGTCTCACGCTTCACCCGCACCCTCGGCACCCTGATCTCATCGGGCGTGTCGATTCTCGACGGCCTCGAGATCACGGCGCGCACCGCGGGCAACATGGTCATCCACAACGCCGTGATGGAATCGCGCGCCTCGATCGCGGGCGGCGAAACCATCTCGGCGCCGCTCCAGAAGTCCAAGGTCTTCCCGCCCATGGTGATCTCGATGATCGCGGTCGGCGAGCAGACCGGCGGTCTCGACGAAATGCTTTCGAAGATCGCGGACTTCTATGACGAAGAGGTCGACGCAGCCGTCTCCGCCCTCCTCTCCCTCATGGAACCCATCATGATCGTCGTCCTCGGCGTCATCGTGGGCGGCATGGTGGTCGCCATGTACCTGCCGATCTTCGACATGGTGAACGCCGTCCAGGGGTGACGC
>DASUBP010000011.1:0-4359 GCA_035763205.1 Gemmatimonadales bacterium | reverse complement strand
GGCGTGAACTTCGCGTCGGGGCGGCTGACCGCGCGCTACGGCGCGAGACCGCCTCTGGTGTGGGGTTTGACGATCGGAGGCCTGGGACTGCTGGGGCTGGGACAGCTCACGGCGACGTCGGCCCTCGGCGTGGCGGTGCTGCCGATGCTCGCCGTCGGCGTCGGTTCAGCGCTCACCATGCCGGCGATGACCGCGACGGCCATCGAGCACACGCCCAAGGAGCGCGCGGGGATCGGAGCCGCCGTACTCAACGCGGCCCGTCAGGTCGGGGGGGTCGTCGGCATCGCGCTCCTGGGCGCGTTCGTCGCCGGCACCCACTTCATGAGCGGATTCCCGTGGGGGATGCGGCTCGCCGGCGCCCTCTTTCTGGGCGGGGCGGTCCTGAGCTGGGTGTCGGTGGAGCGGGGTCCTTCGCTCCGCGCGCTGTAGCGCGCGTCGCTCAGGATGACAGGGCTACTCTCCTTTTCTTGAAAGAGGAGGAGCGAGCATGTCATCCTGAGCGCCGAAGGCGCGAAGGACCTGATTGTCGTGCTCCGTAGGTGTTGCCGAAGGCGCGAAGCGACCTGCTTCTTAAAACACGTTCAGCGCGTCGAGGATCAACCGCAGCGCGGCGGGATGGGGCAGCAGGAGAATGTGTCCTCCGAACGGCACCGTCTCTCCCGACAGGCTCAGGCTCGACTCGATGCACAAGCCCAACTGACCCTTCGTAATGTCCTGACCCGCCAGGATCTCATCGGGTGGCTCGACGCCGAAGGTCGGCACCGAGAGCATGATCATCCGGTTGGTGAGGGACGCGAGCGCGCCGGCATACGCCCCGCAGATGATGTTCGCCGTCTCCATCAACGACGACTTGATCAATCCCTCGAACTCACCCTGGGCGGGCTCGGTCTGCCCCAGGAGCAATCCCGCCAGCCGGCGGGCCCGCTCTTCGGGCATCAGGAAGACCAGCGACCCGGTGACGTCGCCCAGCACCTGCATCGCGATGACGACGACCTTCCGGTCCGCGTACCCGAGGACCTGAGGAACCTCTTCGGCTCGCGTCAGGGTGAATTCGGGGATCGAGATCCACACCTTCCGGTCCGTGAGCTGGCCCAGCGCCGTGGCGGCGTGCCCGCTCGCGATGTTGGCAACCTCCCGGAGCGCATCGATTTCGATGCCGGCCGGGTCGAGCTGCGCGCCCGCGCTCATTGCTCGGCGTCGCCCAGCGCCTCGAGGACGCGGGCCGCGGTGAAGGGCTTTACGATGAAGCCGGACGCGCCGGCCTCGATCGCTTCATGCATGATCTTCTCCTGCCCCATGGCGCTGCACATGACGATCTTGGCCGACCCGTCCTTCTTGCGGATCTCCCGCACCGCGTCGAGCCCGCTCATGTCCGGCATCACCACGTCCATCAATACCACGTCGGGCTTCAGCCGCTCGTACTGTGACACAGCTTCCTTCCCGTTCGACGCTTCCCCGACTACTTCGTAGCCGGCCTTCTCCACGAACCCGGTCAACATCATCCGCGTGAAGATCGCGTCATCGCACAGCAACACCGTCCCGCTCATTGTTCTTCTCCCGTAGTTATCCGTTCACGACGCCGCTTCCTGGTCCATCCGCTGATGCAGTCGGCGACCTGCGAAAGCGGCAACACCACATCAATCGCGCCCCGCGCGACTGCTTCTTTCGGCATTCCGTACACGACGCACGTGGCTTCGTCCTGCGCCACGGTCCCCGCCCCGGCCGCCTTCATCGCGGCCAGCCCTTCGGCCCCGTCGTCTCCCATCCCGGTGAGGACCACGCCGAGGGCCTCCCCACCCACCTGCTCCGCCACCGAGCGGAACAGCACGTCGGCGCTCGGCCGGTGACGGGACACGAGGTCGCCGTCCGTCACTTCCGCCGCGAACCCGGTCCGTGACCGCTTGAGGCTCAGGTGCCGGCCTCCCGGCGCGACCAGCACCAGGCCGTCCTGCACTTCGTCCCCGGCTTCCGCTTCGCGTACCGTCATCGCGCACCGCTCATCGAGGTGCTTCGCGAAGGCGGTCGTGAATCCCGCCGGCATGTGCTGCACGACCAGGATTCCGGGCGTCTCCGCCGGCAGCGCCGCGAGGACTTCATGCAGCGCCTGGGGTCCACCCGTCGAGGCCGCCATCGCGATCACCCGTCGGCTCGAGCCGCCCGACACCGGTGGCGGTGCGGCCACGCGCGGCGCCGGAGCGGCCACCACTGGTCCCCGCCTCCGCAACCGCGCGGCGGCGGCACCGCGGATGGCATCCAGGAGTATGATCTTCGACTCCTGGACGAACTCCCGAACACCGATTCTCGGCTTCGCGACGACTTCCACCGCGCCATCGTGAAGCGCCTGCAACGCGGCCCGCGATCCCTGCACGCTGTGGCTCGAGCAGATGACGACCGGAATCGGATCCTGGGCCATCTGCGAGCGGAGGAAGGTCAGCCCGTCCTCCTCCGGCATGTCGAGATCCAGCACGATCACATCGGGCCGCTTGAGCGCCATCCGGCGCCGGGCCACGATCGGGTTCGGCGCCGTCGCGACCGTGATGCCCTCGCCGTCCGCCAGCACGGCTGCCATCGCTTCCCGCACCACGGCGGAATCGTCCACGACCAGCACGTGGAGGGACTTGCTCACGCCGCCCGTCCCGCCGTCGCGTTGGCCAGCCGGTACACCGCGGGCATCACCGACTTGAGCGGCAACGCCGCGCCCGCCATCCCCTCGGCGTGGCCGAGGAACAGGTAGCCGCCTGGATTCAGATGCCCCACCAGGCGCCGCAGCACGTCGTGGCGTGTGGGGGCATCGAAATAGATCAGCACGTTGCGGACGAAAATCGCGTCGAACCGCTCGCGCACCGGCCACCCCGAATCCGTCTCCCGCAGGTTCACCTGCGAGAACCTGATGCGGCTCCGGATCGCCGCTCCCGCCTTGACCTTGCCCGCTTCCGGTCCCACGCCTTTCAGCATGTAGGATTTCAGGTAGTGCTCCGGGATTGGCGTCGCCTTGTCGAGCCGCCACACCCCGGCCGAGGCCTGATCGAGCACCTTGGTCGAGAGGTCGGTCGCGAGGATGTCGATCCCCCACCCCAGCCGGCCGAGCCGGTCCTCCAGCACCATCGCGATGGAGTGAGGCTCCTCACCCGTCGAGCAGGCGGCACTCCAGACTTTGACCGTCCGAGCCCGCCGGCCCGCCTCTTCATCGCCCAGCCACTCGCTGCACACCCGGTCCCGGAGCAGGTCGAACTGTGCTCCTTCCCGGAAAAAGTGCGTTTCGTTCGTGCAGATGGCGTCCAGGAGGCGCGTCATCTCCGCCTGGCCGCCGGCCTGCACCGCGGCGTAGTAGGCGCTGAAGGACGACAGTCCCAGCTCCCGCATCCGCCGCGCGAGGCGCCCCACCAGCAGGGCGCGTTTCGCATCCGACAAGACGATCCCGGCTCGCTGGTGAATGAGCCGCTGGAACTGGACGAACTCCGCGTCCGTCAGTCCCGGTACCGCGAAATCCGTGACGAACGTCATGCCGCGGCGACTTCCAGCGGCCCGATGTCCAGGTCGGTCAGCACCCGGTCCGTGTTGAGCAGCAAGATGAACCGGCGGTCGGTGCGCCCCAGGCCCAGCAGCCAGTCGGTCCGGACCCCGGTCCCGAAGGACGGCGCCGGCTCGATGGCATCGTCCGGCAGCTCCGCCACCTGAGTCACGCGGTCGGCCACGATGCCCATCACCGTCTGCTGGCCGTCCCGCTCCACTTCCACTACCACCACACAGCTCCGCTTGGTGGGGACCGATCCTGCGCCCCCGAACTTCACCGCCAGATCCACCACCGGCACCACGCTGCCCCGGAGGTTGATGACCCCCCGGATGAACGGCGGCGCGTTGGGAATCGTGGTCACGACGCCGTACTCGATGATCTCTTTCGCCCGCAGGATGCGGACGCCGTATTCCTCTTCCCCCACCACGAACGTGAGGTATTGCGTCTGGAGAGGATCCGTCTTCGTGGTCGTCATAGCCCTTGGATCCTCTCGGTTAGAACCGCGTGAAGTGCGGCTCGGCCGCGGGAGCGGTCGTAGCCGGAATCCGGGACTCGTGCCCGTTCGCCTTCACCGCTCCGTGCCCGTTGCCGTGCCCGTTGCCGTGGCTACTGCCGTGACCGTTGCTCTTGCCGGACTGCTCCCCGGCGAGCGTCGCCAGGGCGATGGCCTCGGCGCGGTGCGTGGTTTCCTGATCGACCCGGAAGAACGCCACCAGGCGCTGGAGCGACTCGGCCTGCGCCGCGAGCTCCGTGGCGGTCGAGGCGAGCTCTTCAGCCGCCGCGGCGCCGCGCTGGGTCACCTGGTCCACCTGGCCCATGGCCTGATTGATCTGATTGACGCCCGA
>DASUBP010000010.1:0-2801 GCA_035763205.1 Gemmatimonadales bacterium | reverse complement strand
GGCGCCCGGAAGGGTCTGGCGGATACGGCGCTCAAGACGGCCGACGCCGGCTACCTGACCCGGAGGCTGGTGGACGTGGCGCAGGACGTCACGATCACCGAGGAAGATTGCGGCACCATCCTCGGCCTCGAGATGACCGCGCTGAAAGAGGGCGAAGACATCATCGAGCCGCTCCGCGAGCGCATCGTGGGCTCCGTGCCGGCCGACGACGTCTTCGATCCGCATGAGCTCGACGAGGACGGCGACCAGAAGCTCCTGGTGGCCGCGGGTGGGCTGATCACGGAGGAGATCTCAGAGGCGATCGAAGACGCCGGGATCGAGCAGGTCAAAATCCGCTCCGTGCTCACCTGCGAAGCCCGTCGCGGCGTCTGCCGGATGTGCTACGGCCGGAACCTGGCCACCATGGACATGGTGGACCTGGGCGAGGCGGTCGGCATCCTGGCGGCGCAGTCGATCGGCGAGCCGGGTACGCAGCTGACCCTCCGGACCTTCCACATCGGCGGCACCGCGGCGCGTATCGCGGAGCAGACGGTGCGGAAGACCAAGGTCGAAGGCGTGATCGAGTACGGCGACCGCCTGGCGTTCGTCGTGACGCCGGAGAACCTGAAGGTGGTGACGAGCTACGAGGGCGAGCTGGTCCTCAAGGCCGCCGCTCACGGCGATCAGAAGCTGTCCGTGCACTCGCGGTTCCACGTGCCCCTCGGCGCCACGCTGGTGGCCGAGGATGGCGCGAAGGTCGCGAAGGACGGCGTGCTGTTCACGTGGGATCCGTACACGAACCCGATCATGACGGACGTGGCGGGCATCGTGCGGTTCGTGGACATCGTGGAAGACGAGACGGTCCGCGAGGAGCTGGACGAAATCACCGGCCGGCGCCAGCGGGTCATCATCGAAGACCGCGAGAAGAAGCTCCACCCGCACATCGAGGTGGTGCAGAAGGGGAAGGGCGACAAGGAGAAGCGGCTCCGCGACTTCGTCATTCCGGAAGGCGCGCAGCTGACCATCGAGGACGGAGCCGAGGTGTACGCCGGTCAGACGCTGGCCAAGGTGTCCCGCGAAGCCTACAAGACGCGCGACATCACCGGCGGTCTGCCGCGGGTGGCCGAGTTGTTCGAAGCGCGGCGCCCGAAGGATCCGGCCACGATCTCCGAAGTCGACGGCACGGTCCGCTTCGGCGGGATCAAGCGCGGCAAGCGCGAGATCTTCATTCACGCCGAGGAGGGCGAGCCGCAGCTGTACGAGGTGCCCGCCGGGAAGCACTTGCGGGTGCACGAGGGTGACCGCGTGCGCGCCGGTGACCGGTTGACCGAAGGTCCGGTGAATCCGCACGACATTCTGCGGATCAAGGGCCCGCGGGCGGTGCAGGAATACCTCCTGAACGAAGTGCAGGAGGTCTACCGGCTCCAGGGCGTGACGATCAACGACAAGCACATCGGCGTGATCGTGCGCCAGATGCTGCAGAAGGTGAAGACGTTGGAGCCCGGCGACACGGAATTCCTGGAAGGGGAGAACGTGGACAAGCTGGTCTTCAAGGATCAGAACGAGCGGGTGACGAAGAAGGGCGGCACGCCGGCGACGGCCGAGCCGCTGCTCCTCGGCATCACGAAGGCTTCGCTGACGACGCAGTCGTTCATCTCGGCGGCGTCGTTCCAGGAGACCACGCGGGTGCTGACCGACGCGGCCATTCGCGGCGCGAAGGACGACCTGCTCGGGCTGAAGGAGAACATCATCATCGGGCACTTGATCCCGGCCGGGTCCGGCATCTACCGGTACCAGGAAGTGGAGATCGAGCCGCCCGAGGGCTTCGAGCCGCCCACGCCGCCGCAGGAGCTGGCGCCGGGGACGGTCCCGAGTCCCTTCCCGGAGGAAGCCGAAGTCGAGTAACCGGGTTGGGGTGGAAAGCGAAACGGGGCGTCCGAAAGGACGCCCCGTTTTTTTGCTATTGGGGGGGAGCGGTCTCAGGATCCCGGTGAATGGTGCTCCCGATGTACCCACCCACGACGGCACCCAGGGTGGCACCGATCAGGCCCCCGATCAGCGCTCGCGGAGCGCAGTAGGCGAAGCTGGTGGGGTGTCCGTTGTCGGCGTCTCCGCAGAGTGCGTACCCGACGCCGATTCCAGGGAGGCCGAAAATCACCGCCCCGACCTTGGCCCCCTCCCAGGCGTAGTCGCCCGGCTGAATCAGGGGAGGGGTCTGGGTACGGGCAAACGTCGACGTGTAGCGGGGATGACTTGGGGGCAGCTGTTGGGCAGCGACCGGCGTCGCCGCAACGAGGAGGAGGACAGGGACGAGGCGCATCGGATAATCCTACCCTTCACAGGACAAAATGCCCGCCCTACCCGAAGGGCCTTCCAAGGGGTCGGGGTTGACCCAAGTCCAAGTCCCCCCTTAGCTTTGAAGTCTATTTCCCGACTTTTTTGGAGCCTGACCCGGAACGTATGCCGACGATCAATCAGCTGGTCCGCCATGGTCGGAAGACCGTGGGAGGGAAGGAAAAGGCGCCCGCGCTGCGCGGGAACCCACAGAAACGCGGAGTCTGCACCCGCGTCTACACCACCACTCCCAAGAAGCCGAACTCGGCCCTTCGAAAAGTGGCGCGTGTCCGTCTGACCAATGGGTTCGAAGTGACGGCGTACATCCCGGGCGAAGGGCACAATCTTCAAGAGCACTCGATCGTGATGATCCGCGGCGGCCGCGTGAAGGATCTGCCGGGCGTGCGGTATCACATCATCCGCGGCACGCTGGACTCGGCCGGGGTGACCGATCGGAAGCAGTCGCGCTCCAAGTACGGTGCCAAGCG
>DASUBP010000009.1:0-4485 GCA_035763205.1 Gemmatimonadales bacterium | reverse complement strand
CTTGAGCGCCCGGATGCCCTCGCGTGCGCGTTTGAACCGGCCCGCGGCGCGCTGGGGCAAATCCCGAATAGGAGAGTCGGTTTTCGGGCGCTGGCGGGGACTGGGATACAGGTTCGTCGCCCAATAGGCTGCGGAGGGGGTCGTCATGGACCACAAGCTAGACGGCTAGACGGCTAGACGGCTAGGTGGTCATGGCTCATCCGCTTCACCGTTGCCGACATGCCCCTGGACGGGCTCGCGAGCGTCAAGCGAAAGGGCCGGAAGCCCCGCCTTCTTGAGCCGCTGATTCAGTGGGGGCACGACGGCCTGCGTGAAGGCCTTGGTCAGGTTCAAGGTCAGCTCCAGATCCAGCTTGAGGTCGACGACCTCCCGCTCCACCTGGCTGGTGGGGGCCGCGTCGGCTCCCTCGACGATCCCGTAGACCGCCCCCAGATCCGCGTTCAGTCCGGTGAGGGAGGCATCCCGGTGGGTCCTTCCCTTCCGGTCCGACTCGAACCCTGCCAGCTGCGTATCCGCCGAGTCGATGGCTGGTTTCAGGGAGCCAGCCGCGGGATTGGTGCGAAGGGCCGCGAGCTGGCGACGGATCGCGCGGACCGACGCGAGAGCGTCAGAGTCCCGTTTCAAGTCGGCCGCCAGGCCCGTGGCCAGTGCATACTGGCGTTTGAGCGCCGCCGTGGTGACCGGAACGCGCGGGTCCATCTTCACCACGAGCGGCAGTGTCACCTTGGTGGCGCCGGCGGTGAGCGTCACCAGGTACCGCCCCGGCGGGACGAGCGGGCCGCGGGGCTCCAGAGGCGTGTTGTGCACCACCGCCGAAATCGGATATCCGTGGTCCAGTACGCCTACTGGAGCACCGTGGAGGTCCCAGACGAACCGGTGTGAGCCCGCCGACGCACCCGGCGTCTGTGGAGGCCTGATCCAGTACAGGGGGATGTTCACCGTCGAATCGACGACGGGCGGCTGGTCGTCACTGGCAAATCGCCGGACCAGGGCGTCAGCCGAATCGCGGATCTCGATCTCCACGCGCTTCGCGTCCGCCGCCAACGTGTACTCGATGATCGCGCCGTCGGGAGGATTCTCTCCCGCGGGTTCGTCGGGCGGAATGGGCGTGTCGGTGTTGTTGTTCCACCGAACCCGGTACGCCGTCGCGGGACGGAAGAGGTGCGTGGAGGACGCGAGCGCCGGTGTGAACTCTCGCAGCCGCTCCATGTCGTCGAGAATCCAGAACCCCCGGCCGTGCGTTCCCACCACCAGATCGCTCTCGTGAATGGTCAGGTCGCGCACCGCCGTCGCGGGCAAATCGAGCCGCAGTGACTGCCAATGATCGCCGTCATCAAAGGAGACATAGACCGAGCGCTCGGTTCCCGCGAAGAGCAATCCCGGCTTGAACGGATCTTCGTGAACGGCGTTCACGACTTCGTCGTCGGGGAGGCCGGACACGATCTCGGCCCACGTCTTCCCGCCGTCCCGTGTCCGATAGATGTGCGGGTGCAGATCGTCCAGCCGGAACCGGTTCACGGCCGCGTACGCCTCCGCGGTGTCCGTGTGTGACGCCTCCATCATCGACACTTTGCTCCAGGGCGTGAGTGCTGCCGGCGTGACGTTCCCCCAGTGCAAGCCGCCATCATGCGTCACCCACATCAGCCCGTCGTCCGTCCCCGCCCAGAGGAGCGCGACCTTCTTGAACGACGGCGCCACCGTGTAGATCACGCCCCGGTGATGGCCATGCTCCGGGTCCTGGCCCGCGAACGCACGAATGACCGACGGCGTGTCCGAGGTCGTGCGCGTGAGATCGGGACTGATGACCTGCCAGTGGTCTCCGCCATCCCGGGTCTTGAACAGCACGTTGGATCCCAGATAGAGCGTATGGGGATCGACCGGCGAGAACAGCAGAGGCATCGTCCGTACCCAACGGTATTTGCCGGAGCGGATCGCCTCCGGCGAGACGTCCTGTACCTGGCCGGTGCGCCAGTCGTAGCGGCTGACCTTGCCGCCGTAGACGAGGTTCGGATTCAGCGGATCAGGCGCCACATACCCGTACTCCTCGGCACCTACCGGATGCCAATCCCGGAAATTGATCTCGCCGTCATTGCCGCGGCTCCACACTCCCGCCGAGCCGCTTTCCTGCTGTCCGCCATAGACGCGATAGGGGAAGGCGTTGTCGGTCGAGACGTGATAGAACTGCGCGGTCGGCTGGTTGAACCACGAGCTCCACGTACGCCCGTCGTTCTCGGTGATGATGGCACCCTGATCGCCGGCGAGCAGGATGATGTTCGGGTCGTCCGGGTTGATCCACAACCGGTGGTAGTCGTCGCCGCCGGGAGCCCCCCGCCATCCGGTGAACGACTTCCCGCCGTCGGTGGATTTCCACGTGACGACGTTCGCGACGTACACGATGTCGGCGTTCTTCGGATTCACCTTCACTTCGTTGAAATCCCCGTCACGTCCCCAGATGCGGGGATCCGTGTCCTGGGCGTGCCAATGCTCGCCGCCGTCATCGGAGCGGTACAGTGCGCCTCCGGAGTCCGCACCGACGACCGCGTACATCCGGGCCGGCTCCGACGGCGACACGCCGAGTCCGATGCGGCCCAACCCCGCGCCGGCGTCCGGGAGCCCCGCGGTGATCTGGCGCCAGGTGGTGCCGCCATCGGTCGACTTGTACAGGCCGTTGTTGGCGGAAAGGACGAACGAACCCCCGATTTCCCAGGGCGCTTGGCGTCCGGCCCACAGCGTCGCGAAGACGGTCCCGGGATTCGACGGATCGAACACCACGTCGAAGGCACCCGTGTTCTCGTCCTTGTACAGCACCTTCTCCCAGGTCTTCCCGCCATCCGTGGAGCGGAACACGCCCCGCTCCGGGTTCGGTCCATAGGGATGACCCAATACGGCCGCGAACACGCGGTTGGGATCGCGTGGATCCACGATCACCGCGGGGATCTGCTGTCCGTCGCGCAGGCCAAGATGGGTCCAGGTCGCGCCGCCATCCGTCGACTTGTAGATGCCGTCGCCCACCGACAGGTCGGGCCGCTGCAGCCCTTCCCCGCTCCCGACGTAGATGACGTCGGGATCCGAGGGCGCCACCGCCACCGCCCCGATCGACCCCGTCGACTCGGCGTCGAATACCGGCATCCACGTACGCCCCGCGTCATCGGTCTTCCAGACTCCGCCGTCGTTCACCCCGATGAAGAACGTGTTGGGGTGGCCCGGGACCCCGGTCGCCCCGACCGTCCGGCCCCCGCGGAAGGGACCGATCGAGCGCCAGTGCAGTCCCCCGAAGAGGGACGACGGGTATTGCTGGGCGTTGAGTGACGCGGGAAGGAGAACGAGCAGCAGCGCAAGCGATCTCACGACGAGCCTCCGAGGGAGCTGGCCGCGGCCCGGAAGCGCCCGCCATCGAGCAGTCTTCCGGCCGCCTGGTTGGGGACGGCCATCATGCCGCCCGCGTCCATGCTGAGCTTGATCACGTCGGCGTTCCGCCCGAACCAGCGAGCCGAGGGCTCGAGGTCGGAGGGATACACGAACTGCGAGAGCGTCGCGACGGCGAGGGGTGCCTGCGAACCGATCCCCGACTCGGGCATCGTTCCAGCCCACAGCTTCGCGCCATATGCTTTCGCCACCGCGTAGATGCGGCAGAACTCCGTGAGCCCACCCATGCGGTGCACCTTGATGTTCCACACCTTCGGGCCGCCAAGAGCGACGACCTGCCTCGCGTGGCTCTCACTGCGGAGAGTCTCATCGAGACAGAGATCGGTCCTGAGAATCCGTGCGAGCTCCGCGTGTCCCACGAGCTCATCCGGGGCCAGGGGCTGTTCGATATAGAGGAGACCGGCGTCGTCGAGCGCGCGCAGGGCCTTCTCATCCCGCGGCCAACGATAGGCCCCGTTCGCATCCACCGTGAGGGGGAGATCGGTCCCGGACATCCCGGCCCGCGCGGCTTTCACCGCTTCGGCGTCCCATCCCGGCGCGACCTTGATCTTGACCCTGCGATATCCGCGCCCCACCGCCTCGTAGACGCGAGCGGTGAGCGTCCCGAGCTGGCGATCGCCCGGAATCCCGAGCGCCACGCCGCACGGGATGGCCTTGGCGGGAAGTTCCCCGAGCCGCTCGCCGAGCAGATGCGCGAGGCCCACCCCCCGCGTGTGAGCCTCGAGATCCCACGCCGCGGTTTCGACACCCGCGATCGCGAAGGGATTGCCCCGCACACCCTCCCGCAGAGCCTCGTCGATTTGTTCAGGGGACGCGAACTCCTTCCCCACCACACGGGGGAGAAGCACGTCGCGCGTGAGCAGCGTGGCGGAACCGAGTGTCTCTTCAGAATAGAACGGGGCCTCGAAGGGCGGCGATTCGCCATAGCCGACGTGCCCCCCCTCGCCGTGCAGCGCGACGATGAGAGAACGCCGTTCCGTGATCGCGCCCCCGGAGATGATGAAGGGCTCGACCAGGGGCAGGCGGAGGTCGAAGAGCTCAGCCTTGAGGATGCGCATG
>DASUBP010000008.1:0-9440 GCA_035763205.1 Gemmatimonadales bacterium | reverse complement strand
GGTTCTCCCGCAGCCCGAGCCGCCAACGACTGGACCATGCAGCGCTTCAAGGATTACGGGCTGGACGCGCACCTCGAGTCCTGGGAGTTCGGCGGCACGTGGACCAGGGGTCCCATGTGGATCCGGATGACGGCTCCGCGCAAGCATGACGTGATCGGCGCAAGCTGGGCGTGGACCGTGGGCACCGGCGGGAAGACCGTGGCCGGTCCGGTGGTCCTCATCAACGCGAACAATCAGGACTCGCTCGACGCCTACAAGAGCAAGGTCCGGGGCGCGTGGCTCATGCTGCGCGAACCCGCCAACGTCTGGAATAACGACGGCCCGCCGATGACAACGGCGGATTCGGAGGCCATGCGGAGGCGGTTCGGGAACGGCGGGCGCCCGCAGCTCGACTCGGCGGCCCGCGCCAAAGCGGCGCAGTTCCGCGTCGACCTTCCGTATATGCTGCGGAACCTGGGTGCGAAGGGCATTCTGGTGGACGGCGCCAAGGAACAGACGCTCCTCACCATGAGCGGTTCTCCCAACGCCCCCCTGCCACTGCCCCAGGTCGCGATCGCGCACGAGGACTACACGCTGTTCGACCGGCTGATCAAGCAGGGAATCACGCCGCGCATCGAGGCCAACATCCAGAGCTCGATGTCAATGAAGCCCGTGTCCCAATGGAATACGGTCGCGGAGATCAAGGGCTCAGAGCACCCCGGGCAGGTTGTGATCGTGGGTGGGCACCTGGATTCGTGGGATCTGGGCACCGGTGCGACCGACAATGGCACCGGCTCCATCGCCACGCTCGAAGCGGCGCGCATCATCGCGCAGTCCGGCGTGAAGCCGAAGCGGACGATTCGCTTCGTTCTCTTCACGGGTGAAGAAGAAGGACTGCTGGGCTCTCAGGCGTATGCCAAGGCCCATGCGGGTGAGGCCGACTCCATTCAGGCCGTGATCGTGCTGGATAACGGCGTCGGCGCCGTCACCGGTCAGGCGCTGCAGGGGCGGGCCGAGCTGGCGGGCCTGTGGAAGTCGATCCTGGCCCCGGTCGCTTCCCTGAACGCCGACTCGGTGCGCGACCACAACAAGGGCGGCACCGATCACCTGTCGTTCCTCGCGTACGGCGTCCCCGGGTTCAACTTCGACCAGCTGACCCGCGGATACAATCACACGCATCATTCGCAGTCGGATACCTACGACAAGGCCATTCCTTGGGACCTGGAGCAGGCGTCCACGGTGATGGCGGTATCGGCGGTCGAGCTGGCGAATCTGTCGGGCATGATCCCAAGGGGAACGAAGCAGGAAGTGCAGAACTTCTTCGGACCCAAGCCCAGCCCCTCGGTGGTTCACCCCGCTCCGGTGGCCGGCAAGAAGTAGCTGTTCAAGCCTCTGCGAGGAGCTGCGCGAGGTTCAGTGGCCGCGTGTGCATTCTGAGGGACCCATCCTCGGCACGCGGCCACTCTTCTTGCGGGCGGTCGCGGTACAACTCGACGCCGTTGCCGTCGGGGTCGCGGAGGTAGATCGCTTCGCTCACGCCGTGGTCGGACGCGCCCTCGAGCACAATCCCGTTGTCGAGGACGTTCTTGAGCGCCCTGGCGAGCGCTTTCCGGTCGGGGTAGAGAATCGCGAAATGATAGAGGCCGGTCGTGCCGGGGGCGGGCGCCGGCGCCCCTTCACCGGCCCAGGTGTTCAGGGCCACATGGTGGTGGTAGCCGCCGGCCGACAGGAACACGGCCTCGCGGCCATACCGAGTGGTCACCTCGAAACCGAGCACGTCCCGGTAAAAGGCCAGCGCGCGGTCGAGGTTCGCCACGGTCAGGTGCACGTGGCCGATCTTGGTGCCGGGGTCGATGGTCATCCTGCTATCTAAACATTCTCGGGTTCCCAGGTCCTTCCCAGGCTGAAGCCTGGGCTCGGCGATGCACTCCGCTTAAGCGGAGTGTCGTGCCGGGCACACTCTTCAGAGTGTGGACTCCTCGGGGCCGGGGAACCGCTCCCCGCCAATCGCGGTTAAATTCCGACCTATGAACTCGATCCCGAAAATCCCGACCCCGGTCAACGAGCCGGTCCTTTCCTACGCCCCCGGCACCCCGGAGCGCGCGACCCTGAAAGGGGCGCTCGCGGAGCTGAGCGGGCAGACGATGGAGATCCCGCTGATCATCGGCGGGAAGGAAGTGAGGACCGGAAAGAGCATTCCGGTCGTCGCGCCGCACCGGCACAAGCAGGTACTAGCCAACGTGCATCAGGCGGGGCCCGCCGAGGTCCAGGCGGCGATCAAGGCCGCACGCGAGGCGTGGCAGGAATGGTCCCGCTGGAGCCTGGCCGACCGCTCGGCCGTGTTTCTCAAGGCGGCCGACTTGCTCGCGGGTTCGCGCCGCGCGTTTGCCAACGCGACCACGATGCTGGGGCAGAGCAAGACGGCGCACCAGGCCGAGATCGACGCGGCCTGCGAGTTGATCGATTTTTTCCGGTACAACGTGCATTACGCTGAGCGGATCGTGGGAGAACAGCCGATGTCGCCGGCGGGGACGTGGAACCGCCTCGATCACCGGCCCCTCGAGGGCTTCGTCTACGCCATTACGCCCTTCAACTTCACGTCGATCGGCGGCAATCTCCCGACCTCACCGGCCATCATGGGCAATACGGTGGTCTGGAAGCCGGCGGCGACCGCGGCGCTGTCGAACTACGCGATCATGAAGATCCTGCTCGAGGCCGGTCTCCCGCCGGGCGTGATCAACTTCCTGCCGGGTCCCTCCGGGCAGATCTCGGATCTGCTGCTTGCCGACCGCCACCTGGGCGGCATCCACTTCACCGGCTCGACGGAAGTCTTCCAGATGCTCTGGAAGCGGGTGTCCGACCACCTGCCGAATTACGCGGACTACCCCCGTCTGGTGGGGGAGACGGGCGGCAAGGATTTCGTGCTCGCCCACGCCAGCGCCGACCCGGACGCGCTGGCGGCCGGACTGATCCGCGGTGCGTTCGAGTATCAGGGCCAGAAGTGCAGCGCCGCATCACGCGCGTATGTGCCCGACAACATCTGGCCCCGCGTGAAGGAGCGGATGGGGGACATGCTCTCGTCACTCAAGATGGGCGACCCCGCCGACTTCTCGAACTTCGTCGGCGCGGTGATCGACCGGAAAGCGTTCGACAAGATCAAGGGGTACATCGACGGGGCGCGGAAGGGAAATGGAGCGAAGGTGCTCTTCGGCGGTGAGTGCGACGACCGCGAAGGCTACTTCGTGCGGCCCACGGTCCTCCAGGCCGATGATCCCAAGTACCGGACGATGTGCGAGGAGATCTTCGGACCCGTGCTCACGCTGCACGTCTACCCGGCGGCCAAGTGGAAAGACACGCTGGGCCTGGTGGACGGCACCTCGCCCTACGCGCTCACCGGCGCCGTGTTCGCGCAGGACCGCGGCGCGGTGCGGGAGGCGGAGACGGCACTGCGGTACGCAGCCGGCAATTTCTACATCAACGACAAACCGACCGGTGCGGTCGTGGGCCAGCAGCCCTTCGGTGGCGCCCGGGCCTCGGGCACGAACGACAAGGCGGGGTCGCTGCTCAACCTGGTGCGCTGGGTCTCGCCGCGGGCCATCAAGGAGAACTTCGTCCCGCCGAAGGACTACCCGTATCCGTTCATGCAGCAGTCGTGAGGTCCTGAGAACGAAGCGCCCCCGGAAGTGATTCCGGGGGCGCTGATGTTTTCGCAGGGCGCTTCTTAAGAGTGGCTACTTCTGCGGCGGCAGGATCTTGAACATCCCCGTGCCGCAGACGGGGCATACGCCCTTCATCGCGGGACGGCCGTTCGCCATCTTCACCTGCTGCGCATTCGAGATCTGACGCTTGGCTTTGCACTTCACACAATAGCCCTCATCCGCGGCCATCGGGGCCTTTCCAGCCTTCGCCATTGATGCTTCCCTCCGTTGGGAGTCGGGGGTTCTGGTAGCCGGGAAACCAGCACCCCTAGTGGGGGGCGTCCCGTTCGGGTGCAACATAATACCGTCGGGTTCCGCCGTGGGAGCCGTAGGGAGGACAGCCCTGACAGTGTTGCTGGAACGCGACGGGCCTGGAGCGGGTATCTTTGCGCGGCCCTTCACGATGCGACCCCACTCACGTCATGCCCAGTTGGCACTGCTGGCCGTCTCGGCCGTCTCGGCCGTCGCCTGCGCGACGGAGCGGGGACCGCTGACCAACCGGATGGCCCAGACGGAGACCCGGTACCTGGCCCGGGCCGCGCGTCAACCGGTGGGCTGGCAGCCGTGGGGACGCGACGCGTTCACACTCGCGGCCCGGCTCGATCGCCCGATCCTTCTCTATATCGGCGCCGACGACTGCCGCTGGTGCCTGGTGATGGATCGCGAGGCCTACGCGGACAAGGACCTGGGAGCGATGATCGATTCGCTCTTCGTTCCGGTACGTGTCGACCGTGATGAGCGTCCCGACGTCGCGCGCCGGTATGAGGCCGAGGTCGGGGTGATCGCGGGTTTGCACGGCGTGCCGCTGACCGTGGTCCTCACACCGGACGGCGCCGCGTTTTTCGGCGGCACCTACTTCACACCCGACGACCCCGTCACGGGCCGGGGCCTCAAGCAGATTCTTCCCGCCGTCGCCAAGTCCTACCACACCGAACGCGCCACCGTCGTCCAGCGCGCCGCGCTCGTGCGTCAGGTTGCGGAGAATCGCCGGAATACGCGCGGCGTGCTGCACGCGCAGGCGGTGGACTCCGGGGTGAACGCGGTGCGCGCGGCGGTGGCGCGCCCGGGCGCCGTGACGGGATTCGTCGCGACGCAGGCGATCAACCTTCTGCTCTCGGAGTACGGATCGCGGGGAGATACGGCGTCGCTCAGCGTCGGGCGTGAGGCGTTGAATGCGATGCTCGACTCGGGGGCGGTCGGGGCCGATGGGACCCAGGACGACCCGCCGGTGACCGTGCGCGCCGGCCTCGCCCGGGACCTGGCTCTCGCGTGGGTCCTCACCGCCGATCCCCGGTATCAAACCGCCGCACGTCGCGAGACCAGGATCCTGGCGCACCAGCTCCTCGAACCGACCGACCACACCGTCTTCACCGACCGCGAGGCGTACGCGATCGGCTCGCTGCTCGAAGCCGCGAGCGCGGTCGGCGACACCGGCGCACAGGGAGCGGCGCGCGCGGCCCTCGACGCGCTCCTGCGGCAGGTGTACGCCTCCGGGTATGGCGTGCGGCACACCCTGGTGGGGTCCGTGGACGGACTGCTCCAGGACCAGCTGCAGGTCGCCGTCGCGTCGCTCGACGCTTACGAAGCGACCGGCATGGCTCGGTACCTGGACGTCGCCAAGGATCTCTCCAACCTCATGGAGCGCAGCTACGGCGACCCCCTGGGCGGCTTTTACGATGCGACGCCGGAGTCGGCCCCGATCCCGGCACTCGCCGACCGGACCGAGAGCGCGCTCGACGATCTGCTCCCCGCCGCCAATCCGTGGGCCGCGGCCTTCCTGCTCCGGCTGTCCGACGTCATCGGCGACTCCCGGCTGCGCCGGCGGGCGCGCGCCACGCTGGAGGCGGTCGCCGGTGCCGTGTCGGGGGGCGGCCCGAGGGCTTCCGGCTTCCTCGCCGCGGCGCGCGAGGTGCTCGCCCCCCCCTCCGCCGTTCCCGCGCACTAGACCCCACAGCATATTCGTCCGTGAGCACACCGGGCCGCCGGTGCCGGGCGTCTCAGAACGCCACGTTTGCCCACGTCCCGTCGCCCGAACGTGACTCCCTCCCTTTTCAAGAGGTCTGATTGACAGCAGGTGAAGGGCCGTCCGATGCCGAAGTCATCGCCCGGGTCTTGTCGGGTGACGTCGAGGCATTCGGCGTGCTCATCACCCGGTACGAAGGCGGTCTGTCCCGGTTTGCCACCCGGATGCTTGGCTCCCGGGACGCCGCGGCCGATGCCGTGGCGGAAGGGCTGGTGCGGGCCTACCGGCATCTCGCGAGTTGCCGGGACCCCGCGCGATTCCGGACCTGGCTGTACCGGATCGTGGCGAACCGCTGCAAGAGTCACTTGGCGCGCCGGCCCGTCGGGGACGTTTCGCTGGACGATGCGCCACCCATGGCGGCGCAGGAACTGGCCGACGCCCAGTTCGAACGGACCGATCAGCTGGAACGGCTGGAGCGGGCGCTGGCGATGCTGGCCCCGGAGAAGCGGGAAGCATTCGTACTGAAGCACCTGGACGGAATGAGTTACGAAGAGATGTCGGTGGTAACGGGCGAGCGGATCCCCACGTTGAAGATGCGGGTGCACCGCGCCCGCGAAGCCCTGTTGGCTGCGCTGAAGGAGTCTCCATGACACACAACCTCGATCTCCGGATTCACCGAGCACTGGATGGCGAGTTGGACCGCGCTTCCCTGTCGCCCGAGGAGCTCGCGCTCGTCGAGCGGCTCGACGCGGCGGCGCGGGCGCTGTCGGACGTGCCGCCGGTCCCGGGACTGGCGCATCGGGTCCTGGGGATCATCCGCCGGCCTCTGGAGTCCCCGCTCGAGCGGTTCCGCCGGTGGGTCACGTCGCCGCACCCGGTCACCGTGTCGCTCCGTCCGGTATACAGCGTGATCATCGCCGTGTTGTTCGTCGCCTTGTTGTGGCGCTCTCCGGCAAGCGGCCCCTTGCTCGCCGATCATGAAGGCGTGGCCCAATTCGTCGCGCGGTTCCCCGAGGCGCACTCGGTGGCGGTGGTGGGTCCGTTCAACGACTGGCGCCCCGAAGCGACGCCGCTTTCCGACGATGACCACGACGGGGTCTGGGACGCGCGGGTCATTCTTCCCGCGGGGCCGCACGAGTACATGTTCGTCGTCGACGGTGAGCGGTGGGTGGCGGATCCGATGGCGGGCAAATACGTGGACGACGGATTCGGCCGTCAGAACGCCGTGATGGAAGTCCAGCCGGTGCGGTCCGAATGAACCCGTCGCTGCTGCTCGTCCTGTTGCTGCTCCCCCAGCAGACCGACGGGTCGAGGCTGACGGGTCACGTCCCCGCGGCGGCCCTCCCGGGCGTGCAAGCGATCATCACACGGGCGGCTCAGGATTCACTGCCGACGGAGCCGCTGGTGGAGAAGGCGCTCGAGGGCGGCGCCAAGGGGGCTCCGCCGGACATGATCGTCACCGCGGTCGGCGCCGAAGAGGCACGGTTGCGGACGGCGCGGGACCTCCTGCGCGGTGCCGGCGCTCCCGGCCCCTACGCCACCTCGGAAATACAGTCGGTTTCCCTCGCGCTCGCCCGTGGGCTGCCCGACCGGATCGTCTCGAAGGTCGTGGGTGCGGTTCGGGACACGGCGCCCGGATTCGCCCTGCACGCCGTGGCCGATCTCTCGGCGCACGGATTCAGCCAGGATTCGTCGGCGTCGCTGATCGTGGCGGCGCTCAAGACGGGGCTGGCGGGACACCGGTTGCTGGACGTCGCGGCCGCCGCGGACCGGGAGGTGCAGCGCGGAAGTACGCGGATGCAGGCGCTCGCGAAGGTCCGGGCGATTCTGCCGGCGATTCCGTCGCAACGGGTGCCGCCGGGGGCGATGCAGGGAGCGACCCGCCCGAAGAAGGGCGGGGGGTGAGAGGCCGTCAGCTCGTATAGTCGGCGTTGATCCGGACGTACTCCGGCGACAGATCGCAGGTCCAGACCACTGCCTCCGCGCGACCCATTCCGAGGTCGATGCGGAGGCAGATTCGTTGTGCCTGGAAGATGGCGCGGGCGCGGGCGAGATCGGGGTTGGCGGTCCCACCGCCCCGGGCCAGGTCCAGCCAGCCCCCGTCATCCTCGGCCGAGAGCGACAGCTTCTCCGGTGCCAGTTCCACGCCGGCCGCGCCCGCGGCCGCGAGGATTCTCCCCCAATTCGGGTCCGCGCCGAAGATGGCGGTCTTGACGAGCGCCGACCGGGCGATGGCCCGGCCGACGTCGCGTGCCGCGGTTTCGTTCTTCGCTCCCCGCACCTGAATCTCGACGAGCTTGGTCGCGCCCTCACCGTCGACCACGATGGCGAGCGCGAGGCTCCGCGCTACGAGCAGGACGGCACTTTCAAAGAGCTGCAAGAGTCCGGGGTCGTGGGTCGGCTCGATCCTGGACGCCCCGTTGGCCAGGATCAACACCGTGTCGTTCGTGCTCGTGTCGCCGTCGACGGAAATGGCGTTGAAGGACCGGTCCGCGACCCGGCGCAGGATCGGCGCAAGCTCCGCGGGCTCGATCTTGGCGTCGGTGGTCAGGACGCCGAGCAGGGTCGCCATGTCGGGATGGATCATTCCGGCCCCCTTGGCGATCCCGCCAACCGTGATGGAGCCTGAGGGGGTGGCGATGCGGGCGGCGCAGTGCTTGGCGCGGGTGTCGGTGGTCATGATGGCCTTCGCGGCATCCAGTCCGCCCGACTGCGCGAGGCGGCCTGCGGCATCGGTGAGGCCCTGGGTGATCTTGTCCACCGGGAGGGGCACGCCGATGACACCGGTCGAGAGCACCAAGGCGCTCCGGGCGGGCAGTCCGGCCGCCTGCTCGGCAGCACGCGCCATCGCCCTGGCGGCTTCGAGCCCGGGCGCCCCGGTACATGCGTTGGCGACCCGCGCGTTCATCGCGACGGCGCGAACCCGCCCGGGGCGCTCCGCGAGCATCGCTTCGTCGTACAGGACGGGCGCGGCGCGCACCGCGTTGGTGGTGAAGACGCCTGCAGTGGCGCAGAAGCTCGAGCTGACGAGCAGGGCAACGTCGAGCGCGCCACCCGCCTTGAGACCGGCGTGCGCGGCGGCGGCGGTGAACCCGGGTGTGGTGGTAACCGATCCCTCGGGGAGAAACTCAGGCTCATTGGACATGGAGGGTCAAGATACGAAGGGTCAAGCGCTTGTGTAACCGGAGCGCGTTACGTATGATAGCGCAACCATCCCGGGGGTTCCGTTCGATGTCGGAACAGTTCCTCAGCTCCGACGAATACGACGAACGTGCTCATCAGCTTTACAATGAAGGACAATACGACGAAGCCGTAGACGTGCTTCGCGAGGGGCTGTCGCTCTATCCCCATGCCGTGGAGCTCCACGTGGGTATGGGGTACGCGCGCCTTGCTCGCGAAGAATTCGTGTGGGCTCGTCGGTCCTTCGAAGAAGCGGTGGGCCTGGACTCGGACCACGAGGACGCGCTGGCGGGCCTGGGGGAAGTGCTCCTCAAGTTCGGCGAGCGCGACGCCGCGGCCGCGTGCTTCGATCGGATTCTCGAGCTCGGTTTCCGGGACGATCACGACCTCATGCTGCAGATCGGCCGGGCGCTCTTCCGCGAAGGCGTGCTGGAGCAGGCCCGCCGGTACTTCGAAGTCGCGATCACCGGTCACCCCGATTCGGCGGAGGCGGCGGCGTGCGTGGGGTACGCGGCGCACCGGCTCACCGATGAAGGGGGCGCTCTGCACTGGCTCCGGCGGGCGCTCGAGCTCGACCCGTCGCACGGCGAAGCCCGCATCTACCTGGCCAACCTGCTCTA
>DASUBP010000007.1:0-3902 GCA_035763205.1 Gemmatimonadales bacterium | reverse complement strand
GCCTCGATCTCGACCAGCATGTCGGGATCCACGAGGGCGGTGACCGCGACCATGGTGGCAGCGGGCCTGATCTTCCCGAACACTTCCCCGTGGGCACGGCCCACGTCCTGCCAATACTTGATGTCGGTGACGAACATCCGGGTGCGGACCACGTCGTTCAGTGAACCGCCCGCCTTGATCAAGGCGCGCTCGATGTTCTTGAGCACCTGCACCGTCTGCCGGTAGGGATCGCCGGGACCCACGATCTTCCCCGACTCGTCGGTGGCCGTCGTGCCCGCCACATGGATGAAGTCTCCCACTCGGACGGCCCGGGAATAACCGACTCTTGGTTCCCACGGTGTTCCCGATGAGATATTCTGACGACCCATCATTGGTCCCCTCAGGAATCGAAGTCGGAATGCGGAACGCGGAATGCGGAACTTGGAGCAGAATCGGGGGGACCGGTTCCGCGTTCCCCCTTCCGCGCTCCGCGTTCATGTCACGTCAACAGGTGCCTCAACGCCCCCTCCAACTCCGGGTGCGCAAACGTGAATCCCGTCTTCTCCAGAGCCTCAGGCACCGCATGCACACCGGTGAGGATCGCGCCCTCGGCCGCCTCGCCGAAGAGCAGCTTGAGGGCCATCGCCGGGACCGGCATGGCCGACGGGCGTCCGAGCACGAGCCCGAGAGTCTTGGCGAACTCCGCATTGGGCACCGCTCCAGGCGCCACCACGTTCACCGGTCCCCGAAGGCCGTCGGCTGTCAGGGCGTGCCGGATGGCGCCGACCACGTCGTGCAGCACCACCCAACTCCACCACTGCTTCCCGCTTCCCAGCGGTCCACCGATGCCGGCGCGGAATGGCGGCAACGCCTGCTTCAGCACTCCACCCGTGGGAGAGAGCACCAGACCCAACCGGGGGTGGACGACCCGCACGCCGGCGCGTTCGGCGGGAGTGGCGGCGGCTTCCCAGGCCACGCAGACGTCGGCGAGAAAGTCACGCCCCGCCGACGCGGATTCGGTGATCACCTCGCCCCCGCGGTCACCGTAGTACCCGGTCGCAGAGGCCGAGATGAAGACGCCCGGGCGTGCCTCGAGTGACGCCATCGTTTCCGCCAGAAGGGTGGTGCACCGGACCCGGCTCTCCCGGATCTCCTTCTTCTTTTCCGCATTCCAGCGGGTGGCGATGGTCGAGCCGGAAAGATTGATGCACGCGTCGACATCGCGGAACGCAGCCCGGTCCAGCTCGCCCGCTTCCGGATTCCAGAAGGGGGTTTCTGGGCCGGCGGCGTCCCGGTGACGTGTCAGCACTCGAACCCGATGCCCGTCTGCCCGCAGGCCGGCGATCAGCGCGGTGCCGACGAACCCGGATCCTCCCGAGACCAGAATGTTCATCGGCCGGTGGTCTTGGCAGTGGCGACGGCGATGACGCGGGCCTCGTCCGTGTGTACAACGGCGAGCGCTACCCGACCGCCATGGAACACCCCCTCGACGCCGCCCACGAGCTTCCGATTCTTCGCCGGATTGACACGAATGCCCAGGTGGCCCAGGCGTTTCAGAGAACGTGCGCGGAGGGCCACCGCGTTCTCCCCGACCCCCGCGGTAAACGCTACGGCGTCGACGCCACCCATCACGGCCGCCATCGCGCCGATGGTCTTGCCGATCCGGTAGCAGTAGAGGTTCAGCGCCAGCTTCGCGCGTTCATCGCCCTCCGATTCCGCCTTGAGCAGATCCCGCACGTCGCTCGAAAGACCACTCACGCCCCTGAGACCGCTCTGTTGGTTCAAGAGGGCGAGCGCATCCCCCACACTCATTTCTTCGCGGCCCACGAGATGTCCGATCACGGCCGGGTCGATGTCCCCCGACCGGGTGCCCATCATCAGGCCTTCGAGGGGCGTGAGGCCCATCGTGGTGTCCACCGACTCTCCGTTCAGGATGGCGCACGCGCTCGCGCCGTTGCCGAGGTGCAGAGACACCACGCGCGCCGGGAGCTTCCGTTTCAGTACGCGCGGCAAGTGATGCCGGATGTATCCATGGCTCGTGCCGTGAAAGCCGTATCGCCTGATGCGGTGGTGCCGATACAGTTGATAGGGAATCGCGTAGAGGTGCGCTTCCGGGGGCAAGGTCGAGTGAAACGCGGTGTCGAACACCGCGACGTGCGGCGCCGACGGGAACGCGGACTTGGCGGCCTCGATGCCGAGCAGGTTGTAGGGATTGTGGAGGGGCGCCAGGTCTGACGCGCGGCCGATTTCGGCGATCACCGCGGGGGTGATGACGACCGGCTCGCTGAACTTGTCGCCCCCGTGGACCACCCGGTGCCCCACGGCCACTACGTCTTCGCGACGCAGGTCTTCCCGCTCCAGCCGGCTGAGGAGGGCGGCGAGCGCTTCAGTATGGTCTTTGGCGGCGAGCGGTTCGGTGCGGGTCGCCGCGCCCGCACGGTCGATGCGGAGCAACGCTTCACCCGCCCCAATGCGCTCGACCATCGCGGTCAGCACCGCCTCCCTTGAGGCCTTCTGAAAAAGGGCTACTCGGAGGCTCGACGAGCCGGCGTTGATGACCAAGATGCGCTGAGACATGGGCTTATAACCTACCCTTGACGGGACGACCTCATTGTCACACTGTATTGGAACACCAATACAGTGATCGGCACGCGTGTTTGAGCAGATCGACCCCCGAAGTGCCACCCCCCTCTACGCCCAAATCGCCGGACGCCTCCGCGTCGCGGTGGCCGCCGGCGAGCTGCGTCCCGGGGAGCCACTTCCGTCGGTCCGTCAACTCGCGTCGAAGCTCCGGGTCAATCCCGCGACGGTGGTGCAAGCGTACCGGGACCTCGAAACGGAGGGGTTCGTGGAGATGCGACAGGGCGCGGGGACCTTCGTCAAGGAAGTCGTTCCCGAACGCAAGGCCACCGAACGGAGCAAACAGGCGATCGACCTCGTGCGGCAGATGATTGCCGAGGCGGGGCGGCTCGGGTTGACCGCACGTGAGCTCCAGCAGGCGATCGAACAGGAACTGGAAGCGAGGATCGGATGAGCAACGCCGTCGAAGTGCGGGACATCCTCTACCGCGCGGGGAAGGCATTCGAGATCCGTGACCTGTCACTCAACGTGCCCACCGGATCGGTCTACGGATTTCTGGGCCCCAACGGCTCGGGGAAGACCACCACGATCCGGCTCCTCCTCGGCCTCCTCCGGCCCGCTCGGGGACGCATCACCGTCCTGGGCGGCGACGTTCCGAAGGACGCGCCGCGCGTGCTGGCCCGGACCGGGTACGTCCCTGAGAGCCCGCATCTGTACCCCATGCTCACCGTGGAGCAGTTGATTCGCGTCCACGCGTCGTTCTATCCGCAGTGGGATGGCGCCTGGAGCCGGGACCTGCAACGGACCTTCCGCCTCGATGGCAGCACACGCTTCAGCTCCCTCTCCAAAGGCGAGAAGGGGAAGCTGATGATGCTGCTCGCGCTCGCACAGCGTCCGGAGCTCTTGCTGCTCGATGAACCCACCGACGGGCTCGATCCCGTGGTTCGTCGTGACGTGCTCTCCGCTTTGCTGGACTACGTATCCCAGCAGAACGCGACGGTCTTCATCTCCAGTCACCTGATTCACGAGCTGGAGAGAATCTGCGACTGGGTGGGCGTCATGGATCGCGGCCACCTCGTTGCCGAGCTGCCGATGCAGAGCTTCAAGAGCGGCATCAAACGCCTCCGCGTCAGCAATCCCCCACCCCGCCTCGGCGACACGCCTTTCGTCATTCTCTCCCGCGAGCCCGGCACCGGATCGGCCGAGACGTGGGTGGTGCGTGGGTGGCAGCCGCCGATGACTCAGTACTTCGAAGGGGTGGGCGCGGGACTGAAGGAAGTGGTGGACCTGGATCTCGAGGAAGGGTTCGTGGAGCTGCTGAACACCTTCCGTCAACCGCAGCA
>DASUBP010000006.1:0-48048 GCA_035763205.1 Gemmatimonadales bacterium | reverse complement strand
CTGTCGACGCTTGCCGCCCTGCAGGCTCCCGTGATCATGATGAGCCAGAACCGGCAGGCGGAGAAGGACCGGCTGCAGGCCAAGCAGGACTACGAGATCAACTTGATGGCGGAGATTGAAATCCGGGACCTGCACGACAAGTTGGACTCACTTCGGTACAAGCAGTGGCATGAGCTCTGGCATTTGCAGCAGCGGCAGCTCGAGCTGCTCGAGCATCTCCACAAGGAACTGTCGCACCCCGAGGAGAAAACGGTCGAGCCTGGGCCGTACAAGCCGCCGGAACTCTGAAGAACGCGGAAGGCGGAACTCGGAACGCGGAACCATCCGGCCGGTTCCCCCTTCCGCGCTCCCCGTTCCGCGTTCGCCTCAGTCGATCAAATCCCCCAAGAACTGCCTGGCAATCACGATCCGCTGGATCTCGCTCGTGCCTTCCCCGATTTCGCAGATCTTGGCGTCGCGCATCATCCGCTCCACCGGATACTCCGTCGTGTAGCCGTACCCGCCGTGGAGCTGAACCGCCTTCGTCGTGGCGCGCATGGCGAGCTCCGAGGCGTACAGTTTGGCCATGGCGGCTTCGCGCTTGAACGGATGGCCATGCTGCTTGAGCCATGCCGCGTGGAAGACGAGGTGCTTGGCGCACTCGATCTCGGTGGCCATGTCCGCGAGTGCGAAGTGGACCCCCTGGAAGCTCGCGATGGGCTTTCCGAACTGTTTCCGCGTCGACGTGTACGCCAGGCACTCCTCGAACGCGCCCTCCGCGATCCCGAGAGAGAGCGCCGCGATCCCGATCCGTCCACCATCGAGGGTGTGCAGGAACTGGCGGAACCCGTTGTTCACGGGCCCGAGGACGTTCTCCTTCGGGACGATGGCGTCCTGGAACACGAGCTCCCGGGTGTCCGACGCCCGCCAGCCGAGCTTGTCCTCTTTCTTCCCCGCCGAGAATCCGGGGATCTTGGCCAACGACGCCTCGTGTCCGATCCCCACCCGGGTCGCCTCGGCGAGATCCGTCGTGTCCTTCGTGACGATGAAGGCGGTGATGCCATGGGTCTTCTTGGCGGATGGATCGGTCCGCGCCGTCGCCACGAAGATCTCACCGACGCCGGCATGCGTGATGAAGATCTTCGAGCCGTTCAGGACGTAGTGATCGCCCTTCTCCACCGCGACCGTCTTGGTGCCCCCCGCGTCGGAGCCGGCACCAGGTTCGGTCAGCCCGAACCCGCCCAGCACCTTTCCGGTGGCAAGGAGCGGGACGTACTTCTTCTTCTGCTCCGGGGTCCCGAAATCGACGATCGGCGAGGTGCCGAGGGTGGTGTGGGCGGAGATGGTGATGGCGTGGCTCGCGTCCACCTTGGCCATCTCATGGATCACGATCATGTACGACAAGTAGTCCATCCCTGAACCACCCAGCTCCTCAGGCCACGGGATGCCGAAGAGGCCCAGATCCGCCATCTGCTTGACGTTGTCCCAGGGGAACTTCGAGTCCAGGTCGTAAGCCCGCGCGCTAGGACGGACCACATTGCGGGCGAAATCCCGCACCATTTCACGGACCTGGAGGTGCTGCTCGGAGAAGTACAGTTCGTCGTGCATTCTGAAATATAGGCAGGGGGGCTACCTTTTGGCCGTGAAACTCCGGGTCCCCCTCCCCGCCCTCCTCCTGGCCATCGCCCTCGCATCAGGGTGTCACGATTCCGCAACGACCGTCATTACCCGGGCCGGCGGCCCGGTGCTCATCCCGGTCGATTCCGGCTACGACTTCTCGGTGTTCGTCGCGGCCCCGCCCGGCGACACCAGCCGGCTCTTCGTGGTGGAGCGCGGGGGCCGGATCCTGATCCGCAAGCACGGCGTTCGGCAGGACTCTGCATTTCTGAACTTGACGGCGCTCACCGGCGGAGCCTTGGAATACGGCGTCTACAGCATCGCCTTTCACCCGCACTACGCGACCAACCGGTACGTCTATGTCTTCTATGTGGATAATGCCGGGGCGGCGCAGGTCAGCCGGTTCACCGCCGATTCGACGTTCGATCACGCCGACCCCGCCACCGAACACTCGATCCTGAACGTCCCCCAGGCGGCGGACGCGGTGCTATATGGCGGCCTCGTCACCTTTGGCCCCGACGGAAAGTTCTACATCGCCATCGGCGATGGGGACGCCAACGTCGACACCGCGCAGACGAGCCGCTCCCAGGACAGCATGGCGTATCAGGGGAAACTCCTGCGTGTGGACGTGGACGCGGGAGATCCGTACGGCATTCCGGCCGACAACCCGTACGTCGCGCGATCCGGATGGCTGCATGAGATCTGGCAGCTCGGACTCCGCAATCCCTGGCGGTGGAGTTTCGACCGCCAGACGGGCGACGTGTGGATCGGAGATGTCGGCCAGAACCTCTGGGAGGAGATCAATTACCTCCCCGGTGGCGCCCGGCCCGGCAACAACTTCGGGTGGCCGTTCATGGAGGGCGACGTCTGCTATCGCACGGGGTGCGACACGGCCGGACTCGTCCTCCCCCTCTTCAAGTACCCGCACAATCCGGCGTGCGCGGTCACCGGGGGCTACGTCTACCGCGGGAAGGCGTCACCGGACCTGTCGGGGGTTTACCTCTACGGTGACTACTGCGCCGGGTGGGTACGCGGTCTGAAGATGGTCGCCGGCAAACCGGTCGACGCGTTCACGCCGCTCGAGGCTCCTCTGATCAACGACAACGTGGTCTCGTTCGGGGAGGATGCGTCGGGCGAGGTGTACGTGGTCATGGCTTCGGGACGGATCTACCGGATGTCGCAGTAGTCGCATCCCGCGCACCGCTCCAACCGCTCACCAAAGTATTGCAGCAGCAAACGCCTGCGACAGGCCCGGCGTTGCAGATAGACCTTCATGGCCGGTGCGATCCCCGGCCACCGCAGGTCCCCGTCCCTCCAGAACACTCGACATTCGGCGGAATGGCCGTCGCGCCCGGCGCGCCCCGCCTCCTGATAGTAGCCGTCGAGGGTGTGCGCGGGTCCCCAGTGCAGAACGGAGCGTACGTCGGGCTTGTCGATGCCCATCCCGAACGCCGTGGTCGCCACCACCGTTCCGACCTGATCGGACAAGAAGGCCTTCAGCGTACTTCGGCGCACCGCCGCCGTCAGCCCCGCGTGATACGGCGCGGCCCTGAGACTTCTGAGCAACAACGCGCGGGTGATCAGCTCCGTCAGGCGCCGCGTCGGCGCGTAGACGATGGTGGCCGCGGTGGCTCTCCGCACTCGCTCGACGATCTTCGCGAATCGCCCGCGGTCATCCTGAACCAGCTCCGTCGTGAAACGGAGATTCGGCCGGTCGAATGAACCGACGACCTCGACGACCCCCTCGAGCCGGAGCACCCGGGCGATCTCGGCGCGCGCAAGCGTGGTCGCGCTGCCGGTGACCGCGATCGTCGGCGGGTTGCCCATCAGATACCGGTACTTCCCGAGGAGTTGGTACGCGGGACGGAACTCATGTCCCCACGCCGTGATGCAGTGTGCTTCGTCCACCGCGAGGAGTGCCGGACGCAGAGTCCACGCCGCGAGGCGGCGAGTCAGGGAGGGCAGGCGCTCGGGGGCGCAGTAGAGGAGACGCACCAGGCCTGCGCGCACGGCGTCCAGGACCGCGTGCCGGTGCTCGAGCGTCTGCGTGGAATTGATGTAGGCCGCCGCGACGCCCCGGCGCCGCAGCGCGCCCACCTGATCCTGCATCAGCGACACCAGGGGCGACACGACGACGGTCAGCCCACTCGACATCAAGGCGGGGATCTGGAAACAAAGGGACTTCCCCGCTCCGGTCGGCAGAATCGCCAGGACGTCGCGGCCGCCGAGGAGAGGAGCCAGCACGCGAACCTGGTTCGGCCGGAAGCCGCCATATCCCCAGTGAGCAGCCAGGAGCCTGCGGGCCCGCTCCAGTCCCCCGGGAAACGAAGTCATGGGCCAAGAAAAGACCCCGCGCCGGTTGGAGCGGGGTCTTTTCACCGGGCTACGGGTCCGAATTACGCGCGATCGTCCAGGGGGACGCCGTCCCGTACCAGGACGAGGATGGCCGCCTGCGGTACGACGAGGTAGGTCTTCCCGTCGAACGTGATCTCGACCGCCGCTTTGCGGAAGAACAGCGCGTAGTCGCTCACGCGCGCCTGCATCGGCAGGTATTTCACGTCGCTGGACCGGATTTTCCACGGCTCGTCGTCCATCGACGCCGGCTCGGCCATGGGTGACCCCGGGCCCGTCGCCACGATCCGCCCGCCCTGAACCTGCCGGCCCTCGAGCGCCGTGGCGGGAAGATAGAGCCCGACGTTGGTCCGTTCCTCTCCTTCCTGCGGAAGGACCAGCACCCGGTCTCCGACGACGATGAGCTTCTTCGCCCCGTCATCCATCAGGCGCAGAACCGGTCGAAGGCACCGCTCAGATCCGCCGCGATGTCCGAGGGGGTCCGGCCCTCGATGTTCTTCCGCTCGAGCATGAAGACCAGTTTTCCATCCTTGAAGAGCGCGATCTGGGGAGACGAAGGCGGATAGGGCGCGAAGTACTCCCGGGCCCGCGCGGTCGCCTCGGCATCCTGACCGGCGAACACCGTGAGGAGGCGGCTGGGCTTCCTGGCGCCACGCAACGCCATGGCGGTGGCGGGACGCGCCCGCCCGGAGGCACAGCCGCACACCGAATTCACGACCACGAGCGTGGTGTCGGCGGCCTTTGCCATCACCTCATCCACCCGATCGGGAGTCCGCAGTTCTTCAAAACCGAGGCGCACGAGCTCTTCGCGCATCGGCTGAACGAGATTCGGATCGTACATCGGAACGTGCAGATTGCTCATCGTTGTCACCTGTTCTTTGCGGTTGTAACCGGAGCGGCAGGGGTATTGTTCCCTCCATCCGATTCCGGGCTCAGTATGCCCTTCGTCACGAGCTGCGCCGCGAGCACCGTCTGGATGACCGAGGCGACGTTATTGGTCGCCGTGCCCGCCGCCCCACCCCCTTCACCCCCAGAAATGGTCACCAACTTCGCCTGGGCGAGCGCATCGGCGATCACCGGAGCGATCTGGGGCAGCATTTCGATCTGGCGATACCGGAAATAGCTCTCGCCACCGGCCTTGATCGCCTCATTCACCTTCTTGATGCTCTCGGACTGCGCCTCGGCAATCTTGGTGATCCGGATGGCCTCCGCATCCGCCGCGGCGGCCGCTCCCAGCCGCATCTTTTCGGCGTCCGCCTTGGCTTGCGCGATCTGGGTCGCGTCGAGCTCGGCTTCCCGCTGTACGCCCAGCGCTTCCTGCATCTTCGCGGTCGCCTGCGCGATCAGGGCCGCGTTCGATGCCTTGGTCTGCTCCAGCTCCCGCTGCTTGTCCGAAATCGCCCGCTCAGCCTCGAGCTGCGCCTCCTTGGCCCGGCGACCCTGCTGCGCCGAGACGATGTCCGCATTCGCCTGTGCCTCGGCCGCCGATTGCCGGCGCCGCGCGTCGGCGACCTCGGACTGGACGACCTTGATGTTGAGAGAATTGAAGATCAGGCCGAGGTCCGTCAGCTCCCGGGAGCAGGCCTTCCGGATGATCACCGACAGGGGATCGTCATCGTCTTCCACCGCCCCGGCCGCGACCAGGTCGGTGCCCGTCGCGATCGGCGCCGGCAGATTGGCGCCTTCGGGGCGGCCGGCGGTCTTGGCGGAAAAAAGCTGGTCATGAGTGAGCAGATTGATGGCGCGGCGGCCAGAGCTCGACAGCAAGTCCGTGAGCGTGCTCACCTGATCGCCATCCGACTTGGAGAAAAAGCGATTGGCGGCCGTCTTGATCAGCACGTCCGAATCCCCGACCGACACGATAGCGCTGGCGAGCACGCGCACCTTGATGGGGCGCGGCGTCCCGCTTGTGTCCAGGTCCGCCGTCTGGTCGGTGATGTCGAGGTCGACATTGATGACCTTCGACGACAGCGTGGTCCCGGTCGTGAGCAGAGGAATTTCCTTGGACTTGCCCGGGCCGCGGTACGTGACCGTGCCCCCGGCAATCCAGCTCACCAGCCTGATCTCGCCGGCCGCGACGTCCCGGAGAAACGTGGATACGATGAGCGGGATGACCACCAGCACGCCCACCACCACCCCGCCGATCACCATCCAGTTCTGCATTTCCGCTCCTGGAAAGAGACACGAGACGTCAGTCTGGAGTTCTCCCGACGACCACTCGGTGACGAGCACTGTCGACATCTCGTACGAAAAGCGTATCCCCCGCGCGCACTCTGGGGCCGGAGCGATCCTCCGGCGTGAGCGTGCCAAGCAACTGAACAATCTGACCGTTCAGCTCGACCGACACTAGCCCTTGCCCCTGCGTGTCGAAGCCCGTGACGACCTGCACTTCGTCGCCCAACGTCGCGTCGAGCGTGAGCGCGGGATCGGAGGCGAACTTGGAGAGGAAGTTGAAGAGCGGACGGACCAGAATGCCTTCAAACGCCACTCCCCCGACGGCTGCGAACGCGACAAGGATCGCGCCGCCGAAAATGCCCTTCAGCAAGAACCCCGTAGCGCCGAATCCCAGGACGAGGCTGAACGCGACGCGCGGCGAAAGAATCGTGAGAAAGGCCCGCGACACGCGCGCGATGCCGACGTTGATCCCATGCGCCTGTTGCGTGCCATGATGGGCGGCCTGGGCCTTGCCTCCAGCCTTCACCATCCCGTGGTGACCATGTCCGTGCGCGGCGTGGCCGCCGGGATGCATGCGGTGCCCCAGTCCGGAGACACCCATGACGAGAAGACCGATGCCTCCCAGGGCGAGGGAGAATGTGTACGCGTCCATGTGGTGGGAAAACTACAGGCTTTGGACCTAGTGTGAATCAGGGTGGAAAAACGCCCCTATTTCCGTTACCTGAGCGTGACGAGCTGCTCGGGCGCGGGCTCGGCGCAGCAGAACCATGCCTCGGTCAGGCGGGGCACCGGAGTGACGCTCGGCGTTGTGGGGCGCGGAGATGCGGGTCTTCCGTCACGAATCGTGACCGCCTGAGCCCTGATCCTTTCCACAATGACTTCGGGATCGGCGCCCTCATTGTTGCCCTGCTCCATCACTTTCGTCACGACCGTGTAGAGCGCGTCCATCCGGGGGTCCGGGTGGGTCCAGCTGTACCCGAGCCGGGCGGGCTCGAGCGGCCCCAGGAACGGGCGAACCGCGTCCCGTTCCAGCAATCCGGAGCCGGGGGGAATGAGCAAGCGGATCGTGAGCTGAATCGGATCAATGTGCCGGGTCAGATCCTGATCGCCGACGAACTCGACCAACTCCACGTAGTCGTCCAACGTCGTCCACGGCGTAAACGCCACCAACGACGGCCGCAACGCAAGACCGACTTCCCGGGTGAGACGCAGGGCTTCGAACACGTCGGAGCGCGTGTGCCCCTTCTCGAGATGCCCGAGCACGGTGTCGCTCAGGGATTCGACCGCCGAAACGACGAACAACGCGCCGGCCTGAACGAGCTCGGGCAAGAGCGCCCGATGTTTCAGGAGGTGCTCCACCTTCGCGGTGAAATCGAAGGTCACCTCCGGGAATTCACGGTGCAATGCCTGAGCCAGCTTTCGCGCGTGCCCGGGCCCATTCAGAAAGTCGGGATCGCCGAACGTGATGTGCCCGGCGCCGGCGGCGACCAGCGCCCGAATGTCGGCGAGCACCGTTTCCACTGGGATGGCGAAGAACCGTCCCCCGTAGACCGGCGGGATGGGACAATGCCGGCAGAGGTGGAGACATCCGCGGCTTCCTTCGACGTACCCCGCCGCGACGCGTCGCTCACCATGCTCCATCATGACGTAATGGTCGAGCGACGGCAGGCCCTCGCGGTACGGGACGGGAAAATCCAGGCGCCGCAGGACGGGAGCATCGGTTTGGATGCGTCCGGTGGACAGGCGCTCGACGAGCGCCTCCTCACCTTCCCCCGCCAGCACCCAGTCCGCGACGCCATCCAGCAGGTACTGCCGATTCAGCCACGCATAGTGCCCGAAGAATCCGATCCGCACTCCGGGGTTGAGCCTTTTCGCCAAGGTCGCCGCTTCAACACCGACCCGGAGCGCGGTGTGCATCGGCACGGAGAACACGATGACTTCCGCGCCACGAGCGGCGGCCGGCGTCAGCACCTCCTGCGCCAAATCGAGCTGGGTGGGTTGCAATCCGGCGCGCTGCAGAAACGCCGCCGCCTGCGACGTCGCCAATGGCTGGTGACCCAGCTCGTAGCAGGAGACGAGGAGAACGGCGCCAGGATCGAAGATCATCGAGGTTTCACGAAGCGAAGGACGAATGCGACGCCGAGACAGCCGACGGCGCCCCAGACGAGGCTCGTGCGATGGAGACTCATGCCCACGAGTCCCAGAAGGAGCCCGGCGCCTCCCAAGGCCGCCTTGATATGGAAGAGGCGCCCGGGACCGCCGGACCCCGCCTGGGGCGGGGCGTCACTCGATGACGAGGGTGAAGTCATTCGGCCCCCCGAACGCGAGAGCTCCGTGATAGCCCGCCAGGATGGCGTTCATGAGTTCGGTGTTGGAGCTCTGGATCTCGAGTCCGAGGAGGGGCTGCCCCGGTGAGAGCGGGTTCCCCTGGGGGGTTCCGAGCAGGGACCAGCGGTACTGAACGTCCTGATACTGGAACTGGAACCCTTTGGGCAGGGACTGCACGAAC
Organism: Gemmatimonadales bacterium; assembly: GCA_035763205.1. Classification (GTDB taxonomy): domain Bacteria; phylum Gemmatimonadota; class Gemmatimonadetes; order Gemmatimonadales; family GWC2-71-9; genus 40CM-2-70-7. The sequence goes on along the minus strand of DASUBP010000006.1, from coordinate 39,416 downwards.
CAGGGCGGAACCTGGCCGAAGGTGCCGCTCGGTGGAAAGCTGTCATGTGAGGCGTACACGTCGTACGCGGCCCCGCGGATCACGTCGAAGTCCGACAGCACCTTGGCCGCATTGGCCCGGACCTTCACCACCCGCATCAGCGGGATCGCGATATTCGCGAGGATCCCGACGATGATGAGGGTGACCAGGAGCTCGATGAGGGTGAACCCGCGACGGTCGCCTCCCTTCACCGCTTCCTCCGCTGCAATGACTGATACGCGGTAGCGAACGGGGTAATCGGGTCTCCGTGCCGGTAGGTCACGGTCACGGTATCCGCTTGCGCGACGATACTCCAGGTCGTGTCGGATGTCGCGTAATGGAGCCCCTGCCAGTCGACGCCGACTTGCGTCAGGTTCGCTGGGTACACCCCGTGCGCGGCCCGGTACCCCTCGATCGCCTCTGCCGCGATGTAAATCCGGAACTTGGTGGAGGCGAGCTGATCGGCGGCGGTGAGCTTCGACTCCGGCGGGCCGGAGCTGAGGACGTTCCACGCGGTGAGCCCCAACAAGACCGGCGTCAGGCCCAGCAGGAGCGGCACCTTGCTCTTGTTCTTCTTGCGGGCCTTCTCGGCCTCGGCCTTGACCTGTTTCGCGTCCTCGACCTTCTGCTGAACGATGCTCTTGACCAGGTCGGCGGCGGCCTTGGGCTGTGTGAACCCGCGGGGGCGTTCGGTCATTTCTTGAGAAACCTGGCGATCGATGCGCGGAAGTCGGCGGTGGCCCGGCTCGCCGCGTTGACGTCCGCGGACAGCCTGATGCCGGCGTCGAACGACACGCCGTCCAGCTGGTAGAACTGCCGCTTGGTGAACGCGAGGGCGGTGCCACTCGACTCCGCGATGGTGCGCAGGAGGTCGCCCACCTGCTCCTCGAAGTCGGAATCGTCGTACACCCGGGACACGAGTCCCACCGCGTGTGCCTCCGCGGCGTTGAGGAGATGCCCCGTCGCGGCCAGGTCGAACGCGACTTTTTCCCCCACGGCCCGCTTCAGCATGTTCATGACGAGCGCCGGCACAAATCCTCGCTGCACTTCCGGGTAGCCAAACTGCGCCGTTTCCGAAGCCAGCACCAGATCACAGGCGGTGGCCAGCCCGCAGCCGCCCGCCAAGGCCCGTCCCTGCACCACCGCCACGACCGGCTTGGGCAGGGCGCGCATCTTGATGAACAGATTCCCGAACCGGAGCGCGGCGGCGCGGTTCTGCTCGACCGTTTGATCGGCGGACGCCAGAAGCTCGTTCAGGTCCATCCCCGCGCAGAAATCCTTCCCCGCGCCGCGGATCACCAGCAGCCGGACCCCAGCGTCCAGGTCAGCCTGGTCGAGGAGCTCTGCCAGCGCCTCCATCATGGCCGTGTCGATGGCGTTCTTCTTGTCGGGGCGATTCAACGTCCCGGTGAGAATGCCTTCGGTCAGGTTGACGAGTACACGATCACTCATCGGGGCACCTTGATCCGCATGCGCAGCAGGGCCGTGGAGAACACCTTCCCTTGCGCGTCGGTCTTGAGCGAAATGGTGCCACCGCCGTCGAGCGCGCCGTGCAGAAGGAAATTGAGCGCCTTCAGGTTCGGCAGCTCGTAGCGCTCGACGGGCCCGGTGATCACGCCCTTGAAATGGCGCCGCACCCGGGCCGCGGTCACTTCCTTCACCAGCAGCGGATAGTGCTTCGCCTGCCTGGCGATCAGCCCGACGTTCGCCGTGTCACCCTTGTCCCCGGAGCGGGCGTGGGCAATGGCCACCAAAGGCGTAAGCTTCGGTTTCGATTTCTTCTTCATACGCGCACCAGATCGACGCATGCGGTCACCTCACGCTTGTCGAGGAGGGCCGGCCAGTAGGCGACGATCTCCTCCGGCTTGGGGCGTCCGCCGGCAAAACCGGTGACGGACGGTGGCCCGTTCAGAATCAGCGGTGCGATCTCACGAGTGAACCGCTCGACCGGCGCCTTGTCGGACGCCCGCACCCCCACCCGCAGCTGCACCTCCGCCAGATCGGGGCTCGGCGCGCCCGCGAGCGGTCCATGCGTCGCGTCGACCCCGACGAATTCCGTCAGCACGGTCTCGTACGACAGACCCAGGTCCTTCAGGCGCTGGCGGAGCACGCGGTCGGCCGCCTGTGCCTTCCGATAGGCGTCGGGCCAGGCGTACACGAGCGTCCCTACGGCCTTGTACCCGTAGAAGTACGCGCAGGAGACCTTGAACTTGTCGGTCGCCGGCTTGCCCCGGATTCCCGAGAACTCGACCCGGTCCTTCCCCTTCTGTTTCAGCTGAATGGTGGTGAAGTCGGCCACACAGTCGGGAGTGATGTACGAGTGCGGGTCACCCATTTCGTACACCAGCTGCTCCGTGACACCCGCCACGGTAATCGCACCGCCCGTCCGGGGATGCTTGATGATCGCGAACGTCCCGTCCGGGCGAGCCTCGACGATCGGGTACCCCACATTCGCCAGGTCCGGGACCCGGCCCCAGTCGGCGAGGTCGTTGCCGCCACTGGACTGGGCACCGCATTCGATGGTATGCCCGGCGACCGTGCCGGCCGCCAGCCTGTCCCAGTCGTCGGCGCGCCAGCCGAACTCGTACATCAGGGGACCCAGCGTGAGACCCGTATCGGTGACACGGCCCGTGATCACGATGTCGGCGCCCTGACGGAGGGCTTCAACCACGGGCGCTGCCCCCAGGTACGCGTTCGCCGACTGCACCTTGGCCCGGACGTCCGTGAGGGGGCGGCCGGTATCCAGATTGGCGAGCGGATGGCCGGCCGCGAGCAGCTGATCGAGACGCGGCAGGAGGTCGTCGCCCGTCACCACGCCGATCGTCAGCTTGCCCGCCAGGCCCAGCTTCCGAGCCGCCTGCGCGACCGCCTCGGCGCACGCGCGGGGATTCACGCCACCCGCGTTGCTCGTGACTTTCACCTTCCGCTTCACCAACTCAGGCAGAATCCGCTCCATCAGCGGGATGAAGTCCTTCGCGTATCCCAAGGAGGGATCGCGAGACTTCTGTTTCTGCATGATGGACATCGTCACTTCGGCGAGGTAGTCGAGCATGAGGTAGTCGACCGGCCCGCCGACCAGCTGGCGATAGGGGGCCTCCAGCCAATCACCCCAGAAGCCCTGCGCCCCGGCCACGCGCACCACGGACTTGGTCATCGGGCCACCCCGCCGGTCGCTCCCATCACCACCCGCCGTTCCGCGTCCGATGATCCTGGTACCGTCACCCGGGCATCCAGCAGGGGATGGAATCCCTCGGGGAGTGCCGGCGGGCTGAGATCGTTCGTTTCGACGGCCGAGCGGCCCCCGGCCACCACGGCGATCGGCCGGCGCGCGCCACCGGTGGCACTTGCGCTGTCCATCAGGAACCGGACGCGCACCGTCGCCTGCCAGGGCCCGGCCCGGTCGACGAGCGCCAGCGCGGGAAATAGCTCGATGAGCGCCGGGGCACCGGCGATTCCGGCCGGCACTTCGAAGGATTGCCGCCCGATCGCGTAGTTGAGGGGGGCGTCGTTCAGATGCTGTCCAGCGGTGTCGTACACGGTGACTCCGAAGTCCGTAAAGCGTCCCCACTGCGCCCGCGGCATCTCCACGTCCACCTCGGCGCGCGCGGCCCAGCGAGGCACCTGCACGGCGATCGATTCCGGCGGGGCACCCCGCCCCGCCACCTGGATGTCGCGCTCCGCACCGATCACACGCACGGAGAGGGTTCCGCTGATGCTCGACGAGGTCGCGTTGGAGATCTCGATTCCGCTCCCGGTGACCTCGAGCGACGCGGAGCTGAGCTCGGCGTGGACGTCGACATTCGTCGTCGTGAGCGGCGGAGCCGTCACGTCCAGTTCATAGACGCCAGGCACCAGATCCTCACCCCGCACGCGGAACGCCGCCCAGGGCGCCGCGTCGGGTCCCGTTTCCGCCTTGTCGCCGTCCCGAAACGGGCGGCCCGGAGGCTCATAAAGATGAACGGTCGCGGCGTCCGACGGGCCTGAGCCCCGTACCGCGATCGACAGCGTCGCGCCGGGCGTGGGCACCGACAGGAAGTAGCGACGCACCTGCGAGGGTACGATGCGACGATGCAAATCCGACAGCGGCCCCCGCGTGAGATCGTAGGGCACCACAACCGTGTTCTTCACCGTGAAGGTGGCTCCCGCCAGCGTGTCATCCGGAACCGACGCCGTGACCGTCCCGACATAGAGACCAGGTGCCGTCAGCCGCCGCGGATCCATCGGTACCGAGAGATTGATTCCCAGTGGATCCGACGTGACCACTGACGGCACGGACATCCAGGACGCATCGTCCTTGAGGTCGACGTGGGCCGGGCGAAAGCCGTCGACATGCACGATTCGGAAGTGGGCAACGGTGTCACCCGCGGCGAGTCCGTCGCGACGAAAGCCGCCGGAGCTCCCCTGATCCGCGAACACTTGGTATCGCGCGCCCTGATGGCCGGCGACGAGCCAGCGATACGCGGCCTCGAGCCGGGGTGTTCCGGCGCCGTCGTCGAGCGACGTCCATCCCGCCAGGGGAGCGGCGGTGGCCCGGAGGGATGCGATGAGGTCGGCCGCGGTGACGTGCCGTTGCTCCTGGCTCATGGCGGAGAGCAGGCGGGCGACGAGGCCGGCGGCGTACGGTGCCGACATGCTCGTGCCGACCTTGATCTCGTGCCCGGTGTCCCAGCGAGGCACCGTGGAATAGGCCACACCGGGCGTCACGATGTCGGGCTTCCCCGCGTTGCCTCCCCGTGAGCTCCAGTCCCCCATCACGTCGGGAGTGGGGACGTCCCCGGGCACCGTCGGCTTCGCGAACGACCCCGGCAGGAGGGACCCGACGGCCAGCGCCAGATCGGCGGAGCCCGGGTAGCTCAGCGTGGAGAGCCCCGGCCCGTCATTGCCCGCGCTGACGGCCAGGACGACGTCCGGGTGGGTCTTCAGGAATTCGTTCACCAGCGAGTCGATGACCACCGGGCCGTCATGCTCGTCCCCCACGCCGAAACTCAGGGACAGGACGAGGGGCAGGCCCCGGGCGGCGGCGTAGGCCGCCGCGTACCGCATGGCGCGGATCATGGAGCCGTTCACGGAGATCCCGCCACGCGCGTTGTTCGCGATCTTCAACGCCAGGATCTGGGCCCCGGGCGCGACGCCGTCGAAGCCCGCGACGTTGTAGATGTTGTGCCCCGCGGCGATCCCGGCGACGTGCGTGCCGTGCGCCAGGTTGTCCCCGACGATGTCGACCACCGGCGTCCCGTTCACCTCCGCGAAATTCGCGGCCAGCGTCACCGGCTTGCTGCCCAGCGAGATGGTCTGACGGCCCTCACGGTAATCGTGGAGGGGCATCTCGTCCTCGAACGATCCGTTCAGATTGGAGTCCAGGAACGCCACCCATCCGTCGGTCGCCTTGACCACGACGACGGGAAAGACGTCGGTGTTGTCCCCATCGCCGTTCAAATCCCCGCCCGGAGCGGGACCGAGGTTGATCTCGCGAAGGAAGCCCCCGTACCAGGTGCTCAGCACGGCCATCCGGCCGATCCGGCCCGCTCCACCGAACGTATGGCCCCCGATGGAGACGTGGTCGCCCTCCGGCGTGAAGGGGGTGAGCGCAACCTGCCCCTCTCCGGAGAAGTCCCGCTCCTCGATGACCTTCGGCGCACCGGTGCTCGTCGTGATCAGTCCGGGAACGCCGGGATCTACACCAGTGTCCAGAATGCCGATGATGACCCCGCGTCCATCATACGTGGGATGCGCGGCGGCAAAGCGATCCACGCCGGCACTCCGGAGCGACAGCATCCCGGCGAGGTACGCAGCCGCGGGAGACATGACCGGCCGCAAGCCGGGCATGACGTCCACCGGCGCGGGAACGGGTGGGGACGGACTTTCCACAGGGGCGGTGGTGGATGGCGCCGGGGCGCTGCGCGGCGTGACGTCTGACGTGGGTTTGGCGCCGGCGCAGGCCAGAGACAACGTCAGCCCCGCGGCGGCCCACCCGACGGGGCGCCGCACCATCAACGAGACTCCGGCAGGGAGAATGTCCCAAGATGGGGGCCCGCGTACTCGGCCGCGGTCTCGAAGAGGAAGGCGAGCATGTCACGGGTCTCCTCGGGTGTGATGATCCCGTCGACATACCCGCGCGCCGCGGCATACTTGGCGTCGAGCTGATGCTCGTAATCGGCCCGCATGGCTTCGACGGCACCGGCGTTCTCGGGCTTCGCCGCCCCCGCGCCGAACACCGCCTGGACCGCGGACTCTCCTTCCATCACTCCCATGCGGCCCGTGGGCCAGGAGAGGATGAAGTCCGGGTCGAAGCCCTGCCCCGCCATCGCGTAGTAACCGGCCCCTGACGCGTGGTTCAGCGTCAGCACGATCTTCGGCACGGTGGCCGTCGCCATGGCCTCGACGAAATGCGCGCCGGCGCGGATGATGCCCGAATGCTCCGCGTCAGTCCCGACCATGAAGCCGGAAACGTCCTGCACGAACAGGAGCGGGATGCGTTCGCGGTCCGCGTTCTCGATGAAATAGGCGGTCTTCTCGGCGGACTGCGTGTAAATGATGCCGCCAATTTTGGGGGGTTCTCCCTTCTTCCCCTTGATCAGCTGGCGCGCGTTCGCGATGACCGCCACCGGACGGCCGGCGATCCGGCCATGCCCGCAGAGGATCTCCGGTGCCACGTCAGGCTGAAAGGGGTCGAAGGCACCGCCGTCGAGCAGGCCCTCGAGCACCAGATGCGTGTCGTAGCTCATCCGGTGGTCGGCGGGCAGCGCGTCGTACAGGGCTTTGCCGTTCTTCTTGGGGGCCGAGCCGTTCAATACCGCCGGGGTCGCCCGCGGCAGCCTGCCCACGTATTCGCGGATGCGGGTGAGGCACTCCTGATCGTTCTTGGCCTTGTAGTGCGCCACCGCGGATACGCTCGTGTGCGTACTCGCGCCACCGAGCGTTTCGGCATCCACCGTCTGCCCGGTCGCGCCCTTCACGAGATTGGGTCCCCCCAGGCCCATGAACGACGTGCCCTCGACCATGAAGATGACGTCGGAGAGCGCCGGCAGATACGCGCCACCGGCGATGCACGGGCCCATGACGGCGGAGATCTGGGGCACCCGGAGATAGTGCCGCATGATGGAGTTGTAATAGAAGATCCGCGCGGCGCCGTACTGCCCCGGAAAGACGCCCCCCTGATACGGGAGGTTCACGCCCGCCGAGTCCACCAGATAGATGATGGGGATGCGCTGCCGCATGGCGATTTCCTGCGCGCGCAGAATCTTCTTGATGGTTTCGGGCCACCAGGAGCCGGCCTTCACGGTCGCGTCATTGGCGACCACGACGACCGGACGGCCGCCCACCCGGCCCAGTCCGGTGACCACCCCGGCCGCCGGCGCCTGCCCGTCATACTGATCGAACGCCATGAGGAGGCCGATCTCGAGCCAGGGGCCGCCTTGGTCGAGCAAGGCCGAGACTCGCTCGCGAGCCGTCAATTTCCCCTGGTCGTGCTGCTTGGCGACCTTGTCCGGGCCGCCGCCCGCTTCGATCCGGGACTTGAGCTCGCGGTATTCGGCGGTCAGCGCTTGGAGGCGACTCATCTACGCGGCGACATGCGTAGCGGCCCACTCCTCGATGTACTTGATGAGCTCGGAGGTCGGAGTGCCGGGGCCGAAGAGTTTGCCGACGCCTTCGGCCTCGAGGCGGGAGACGTCCTCCGGCGGAATGATGCCCCCGCCGGTCAGGAGCACATCGTGGCGGCCCGCGTCCTTGAGGAGCTGCTTCACCCGCGGGAAAAGCGTGAGGTGCGCGCCCGAGAGGATCGACAACCCGACCACATCCACGTCCTCCTGGACCGCGGCGCGGGCGATCATCTCCGGTGTCTGGTGGAGACCCGTGTAGATCACTTCCATCCCGGCGTCCCGCAGCGCGGCGGCGACGACCTTGGCCCCGCGGTCATGTCCATCGAGGCCGGGCTTGGCGACGAGGACGCGGATCGGGCGCTTCTTGCTGTTCGCCATTTCTAGAAGAACACCGGCTCGCGGTAGGCCCCGTACACGGTTTCGAGCGCATGCCGGATTTCGAAGAGCGTGCAATAGGCGCGGGCGCAGTCGAGCATGGGCCCGATCACGTTCTGATCGGTCTGCGCCGCCACCCGCAGGGCTTCGAGGCGTGACTTGACCAGCGCGTCGTCCCGGCGGGCCCGGAGCGCGGCCATCTTCGCCTTCTGCGAGTCTTCCGCTTCGCCCGAGACCTTGAGGATCTCCACGGGATGATCTTCGGAGGCGACGAACTCGTTCACCCCGACGATCACCGATTTCCCGTCCTCGACGTTCCGCTGCTGCTCGGCCGCGGACCGGGCGATCTGCCGCTGGAACCAGCCGGTTTCGATGCCCGGCACCACGCCCCCCAGCGACTGGATCTCGGCGAACAGGGCCTCCGCTTCACGCTCGAGCTGATCCGTGAGCGACTCGATGTAGTAGGAGCCGCCCAGCGGATCGATCACCTCCGGCACGCCGGTCTCGTGGGCCAGAATCTGCTGGGTCCGCAGGGCCACCTGCACCGCCTGTTCGGTGGGGAGGGCCAGCGTTTCGTCGAGTGAATTGGTATGGAGGGACTGGGTGCCGCCCAGGACCGCGGCGAGAGCCTGATACGCGACCCGAACGATGTTGTTGAGCGGCTGCTGCGCCGTGAGTGTCACACCGGCGGTCTGCGAATGGAACCGCATCATCCACGAGCGCGGGTTCTTGGCACGGTACCGGTCCTTCATGTGACGGGCCCAGATCCGGCGGGCGGCCCGCAGTTTCGCGATCTCCTCGAAAAAGTCGTTGTGGATGTCCCAGAAGAAGGAAAGACGCGATGCGAAGGTGTCGACGTCGAGGCCCCGTGCGATCCCCCGCTCCACATAGGTGAATCCGTTCGCGAGCGTGAACGCGAGCTCCTGCGCCGCCGTCGCACCCGCTTCGCGGATGTGATAACCGGAAATGGAGATCGTATTCCACTGGGGCGTGTGCTCGGCGCACCACTCGAACATGTCGACGATGATCTTCAACGCGGGCTCGGCCGGATACACCCACGCATGCTGCGCCATGTACTCCTTCAGGATGTCGTTCTGCACGGTGCCACGGAGCTTCTCGATGGACACGCCCTGCCGCTCCGCCGCCGCGACGTAGAAGCAGAAGAGCATGGCCGCCGGACCGTTGATGGTCATCGAGGTCGAGACCTGATCGAGCGGAATGCCGTCGAACAGCGTCTCCATGTCCGCGAGCGACGAGATCGCGACGCCGCACTTCCCGACTTCGCCCTCCGACCGGGGGTGATCGGAGTCGTAGCCCATCAGCGTCGGGAAATCGAACGCCACCGACAGCCCCGTCTGTCCGTGCTCGAGGAGGAACTTGTACCGCTGATTGGTATCCTCGGCGGTTCCGAACCCGGCGAACTGCCGCATGGTCCAGAGCCGGCCCCGGTACATCGTGTCGTGGATGCCGCGGGTGAAGGGGAAGCTCCCCGCCGTGCCGAGCTGTTTCGCGGGGTCGAACTCCGCGAGGTCATCGGGGGTGTAGACCGGCTTGCGTTCGATGCTCATGGGGTCACTCCGCCCTTCACCTGGTCCAGGATCTCCGCCGCCACCTCGTACGGGTTGCGGTCTCCCTCCACCATCGCGTCCAGCCGGCGTTCGAGTACCTCTCCCGCCGCCGACTCGTCCCACAGCCATTCCGCAAGATGCCGCTCCACCAGTGAGCGCGTCCGTTCCGTCAGGCGACGGCGGCGCCGCTCCAGGAGCTTGCCGCTCGATTCCAGGTACGTCCGGTGCCGGTCGAGCGCTGCCACCACGTCGCCGATGCCTTCTCCCTGCGATGCGACGGTCGCGAGCACCGGTGGCTCCCACTCGGCGGCGGCAGCCGATTGCTGCACGCCCTTGCGTGCCCGGGCGTCCGGTCCTTTAGGGTCGGGCTTGTGGTGCGCGGAGACGTGGCGAAAGGCATTGCCCCGCCTGATCCCGAGCATCACTTCGATTTCCTGCCGCAGCCGGTCGGCACCCGGCCGGTCACTCTTGTTGACCGCGTAGATATCCGCGATCTCCATCACGCCGGCCTTCAAGGTCTGGATGGCGTCGCCGGACTCCGGGACGAGCACCAGCACGGTGCTCTCCGCCGTCCGCGCTATGTCCAATTCCGTCTGCCCCACCCCCACCGTCTCGATGAGAATCCGCTCGAACCCGAAGGCGTCGAGAACGTCGGCAACCTCCTCGGTCGCCATCGCGAGCCCGCCGAGGGAGCCCCGGGTCGCCATGGAACGGATGAAGACATCCGGATCCAGGCTCACCGATTCCATCCGAATGCGGTCCCCGAGCAGCGCGCCGCCCGTGAACGGACTGGTCGGATCCACCGCCACCACGGCGACCTTGAGTCCGGCGCCCCGGAAGTGCTGCACCAGCCGCTCGGTGAGCGTGCTCTTGCCCGCCCCCGGGGGTCCGGTTATCCCGATGCGCCTGGCGCCCTTGGCGCCCACCCGGCCATGGACGTGCGAGAGCACCCCTTCGTAGCCGGGGCGCCGGCTCTCCACCAGGCTGATGGCGCGCGCCAAGGCGGCAGGATCCCGCCGCTCCAGCCCCTCGAGCAAGCTCTCGGTCCCCATCTCCATGGAAGCTAAACGCTTCCGGGGGTCGCGTCAGCCCTGGAATCGAGCGCGGTGACGCGCACGGGGCCGGAACGCACGAGCACTCGCTCAATTCGGACCGTGGAGGCCGCCACGACGTCGAACTCGAGGCCTTCGACGGCAATCCGCTCACCGGCCTTGGGGATGCGGCCCAGGAGCTGCGTGAGGTACCCGCCGACCGTCTGCGCCCCGCGGGCCTCGCGCGGATGGCCGAAGCGCTCCAGCAACCGCTCCACCGGCGCCCCGCCCTCGATTTCGAGGATGGGAGTCTCCTTTTCCGGGGCCTGCGGCTCCAGCGGGAACAGGTCGCGCATGAGGGTGGTCAACAGATCCTCGAAGGTCACGACGCCGGCCGTCCCCCCGAACTCGTCGACGACGACGGCCAGACGGGCGCCCCCGCGTTGCATCTCGAGCAGGAGATCGGCGGCGGGACGTCCGGAGAGCACGGTGAGGATCGGCCGGACCGGGATGGGTGCGTTCGGATCGAGCCAGAGCAGATCTTTCGAGTACGTGACCCCGACGATGTCGTCGAGTGACTTGCCCAGGACCGGATACCGCGAATAGCCCGACTGCAGAAAGACGTGAGCCGCCTCACCCGCGGCCGTGCCCCCCGGAAGCGCGACGATGGCGGTGCGGGGCGTCATCACGTCCCGCACCGGGCGGTCGGCGAACGCCAGAACCCCGGAGACCACTTCGAGCTCGTCCACACCCGCGAGGGCGTCGGACCCCGCCCCGGTGAGCATGGCCGCGAGCGCGTGACGCGTCGACGGGTCCCGGCGCGGCAGGAAGGGACCGAGTGCACTGCTCAACCAGTTGATCGCGGGGAGGGTCCGCGAGACGATCCGCTCGGCCCACCGCCGGCCCAACACACGCGGGACGACGTACGACGCCACCACGAACACGGGGACGACCACGGCGAACGTGACGATGCCCAGAAACGTCGGCGCCAGTTCCAGGAAGAGCGCGGGCACCGCCGTTCCCGCCGCCAGCACGCCCAGAGTCGTGAGCGCGTTCGCGGTCGCCAGAACCCGCCCCGGGTTCTCCACCAGCGCGGACGTCGACCCCGAGCCCCGGAGCCGCAAGCTCACCCAGCGTCCCAACTCCGCCTGACTCACGGACGCGGCGGCGACGCCGATGGTGGCGGACGTCGCCGCGACGAGCAGCGCCAGAGTGAGGAGCAACAGGCCGGCGGTCATTCGCGCTCGAAGTAGACGCGGGTGACCCGGCGGCGATCCACGCGCTCGACGACGACCCGAAATCCGTCGAGGTGCAGTTCCTCCCCCGAGCGCGGTACGCGGCCCAGCACGGAGTAGATGAGGCCGCCGACGGTCGAGACCTCGGCATTGTGGAAATCCGCGCCCAGGGTCTGCGAGAGCTGGTCGAGCCCGACGCCCCCATGCACCCAGTAGCGGTCGCCATCCTGCTCGATGGACGGTGGCTCCGTCGCGGGGTCGTCGCGGATCTCCCCGACGATCTCTTCGAGAATGTCTTCGAGCGTGACGATGCCGGACGTGCCGCCGAACTCGTCCACGACGATGGCGATGTGCGCGCGGCCGCGCTGGAAATCGTGCAGCTGCGCGTCGAGCACTTTCGCCTCCGGCACGTACGCCACCGAGCGCACCAGCTCCCGCCATTCATCGGGGCGCGGCTTCAAGCCGAGCGCGATCGGCACCAGATCCTTGGCGAACACGACGCCAAGGACGGCGTCGGGGCTCCCGTCGAACACCGGCAGGCGGGTGTGTCCGCTCTCCTTGAAGACGCGCAGCAGTTCGTCGTAGGGGGCCGACACATCGATCCCCACCAGGTCGAGTCGCGGCGTCATCACTTCGTCCACGGTCGTGTCCGCCATCATGAACACGCCGAGCAGCATGTCGCGCTGGGCGCCCCCGAGCACGGGAGACGCGGGCCGCGGCAAGTGCACGAGGCCGTGCAGGCCGCGGTCGGCCCACCCGAGAAAGGCCAGCAGGAAGTCGAAGACCGCGAGCGAGCGGTGCGCGAGGGGCAGGATGGCGGCCGCGAGCTCGGGCGCGAGACTCGCCAGGCTCCGCGGCAGCGCATCGCCGACCACGAACAGGAACCCCGTTGCGACGGCGACGGAGACCAGCCCGCCCATCGGTCCCCGGGTCCACCAGCTGAGGGCGCTGGCCCCCGCGACCGCCGCCAGCACCAGCAGCGCGAGCCGCGCGACGTGGAGCCCCCGGTGCAGCGGAACCCGCGCGACGGGGGGCGCGTCCGCCATGGTATGCGCCGTCTCGCCGACCGCGGCCTCCTCGCCGAGGGACAGGAGTCCGGCCCAGAGCGCGGCGCCGAGCGCGATGAGCGCCTCGACGAGCAGCAGCGCGCCCCCGCCCCCGGTCACTTCCCCGCCCCCACCAGCCGACGCACGTACCGCTCCTGCGTCCGCCACATCCGGGAGCGCGTCCGCCCCGGCCCCGACGGATGGTCGTAGCCCAGCACATGCAGGGTCCCGTGCACCACCAGCCGGACCATCTCCTCCCGCAGCGCGCCGGGCCCCGCGTCCTTGACCCAGGCTCGCGCCGCCGCTGGACACACGTACACGTCGCCGTGGAGCGTGCCGTCAGGCTGTGGCAGGGGGAAGGAAATCACGTCCGTGAGGCCCCGGTGTCCGAAGGTGCGCCGGTTGAGCGCTTTCATCCGGGCCGGGGGAAGCAGGGTCACGGAAACGCGCGCGCCGGGCGCGCCTTCCCAGGCCAGCACCCGACGCACCGCGGTCAAGAGGAGGCGCTCAGGCGCCGGCGGCGGGCGCCGACGGCTGCGAGCTCTGCCAGCCCGCCGAGATGCCGCCACGATCTTCCGGGTAGTCAATGCGGTTGTGGTACATCCCCGACAGGACGCGAACGAACTCCGCTTTCACGTCGTCGATCTGCTGAAGCGTAATGGGGGCCTCGTCGAGCTGGCCCGCCGCGAGCTTGTTCTTCACGAGGTGGTCGATCACGCCCTCGATGCGGCCGGGCGTGAGATCGTCGAGCACGCGCAAGGACGCCTCCACCGAATCGGCCAGCATGGCGATCGCCGTCTCGATCGAGCGCGGCCGGGGGCCGGGATAGCGGTAGTCCGCCGGATTCACTACCCCGTCCCGGGACTTCTTCGCCTTGTCGAGGAAGTAGTTGATCTCGGACGTGCCGTGATGCTCCGGAATGAACGCGGTGATGATTTCCGGCAGGCGCGCCTCCTGGGCCAGCCGCACGCCATCCACCACGTGTTGCCGGATGATCTTCGCGGACTGCTGCGCCGTGATCCGGTCGTGGGGATTGCTGGTCCCGCGATTCTGGTTTTCGACGAAGAATCCCGGGTTCCCGAGCTTGCCCACGTCGTGGTAGTAGCAGCCGACGCGTCCCAGCAATCCATTCGCGCCGATCGCGTCGCACGCCGCTTCGACGAGGTTGGCCATCGCCACGCTGTGCGCGTAGGTGCCGGGCGCCTCGAGTGAGAGCCGCCGGAGCAGCGGCCGGCCCGGGTCCGAGAGCTCGAGGAGCGTGAGGTCGGTGGTGACGGTCGTGACGCTTTCGATGAGCGGCAGGAGGAGGATCGTGAGCGACGCCGAGACGAGGGCGTTCGCGGCGCCGAGGAGCGTCATCCACCCGATCTGCGCGATCGGCCAGTGTCCCACCAGGCCGAGCGCGATCGCGGCGTCCAGATAGCCGATCGCCGTGATGAGGACCGCGAGGTACAGATGGCTGCGGCGCCTGAGGGTGCGCACGGACAGCGCCGCGGTGATCCCGCCGGCGAGACAGACGAACAACGCGGGTCCATTGTGGAAGACCGGCTGAATGTCCACCAGCACCGCGAGGATCATGGCGCCGATCATCGAGACCCGGCCGTTGAACTGCGCCGTGAGAATCATCGCGAAGAGGGGCAGCGGAACCAGCTCGGGGTGCTGGGGGGCCAGGGCTCCGATGATGGCGGCGATGATGATCATGAACGCGAACAGGCCGCCGATCATGGCGACCTGACGGTTGTCCCGGTACGTCTCCCGGCGGTAGTAGAAGAGCAGCACCCAGAACACGCAGAGGATGAGCGCGTTCTCGAGCATGACGCCGAGCATGGTCTCGACGTCGACCGCGCCCCCCGCGCCGAACGAAAACGCCGTCTCGGCCAGCACCGCGAGCCCGATCACCCACCACCACCGGATCAGGTGGTAGCGGATGCGCTCTTCACGGGGGACCGGGTCAGCCTTGACTGTCTTCCGCATAGGCCTTGATGATCTCCCGCACCAGCCGGTGCCGCACCACGTCGGTGTCGGTCAGGTAGCAGAACGCGATCCCGTCAATGCCCGGCAGAATCCGCTCCACCTGCAGGAGCCCCGAGTCCTCGCGGTTGGCAAGGTCGATCTGGGTCTTGTCACCCGTGATCACGGCGCGTGAATTCACGCCGAGCCGGGTGAGAAACATCTTCATCTGCATGCCCGTGGCGTTCTGGGCCTCGTCCAGGATGACGAACGCGTCCGAGAGCGTGCGCCCGCGCATGTACGCGAGCGGGGCGATCTCGATCACCCGCGTTTCGAGGGCCTTCTCGACGCGGTCCCGAGGCATCATGTCCTCGAGCGCGTCGTAGAGCGGACGCAGGTAGGGATCGACCTTCTGCTGCAGATCGCCGGGCAGGAACCCCAGGTTCTCTCCCGCTTCCACCGCCGGGCGCGCGAGAATGATCCGGCGTACCCGGTGCCGGGCCAGCGCATCCACCGCCGCGGCGACCGCGAGGTAGGTCTTCCCGGTCCCCGCCGGTCCGATGCCGACGACGATTTCCTTCTGCTGAATGGCCTGCAGGTATTCCCGCTGGCCCGCCGTCTTCGCCTGGATGACCCGGCGCAGTCCCGGCAGAATGATCTTGTATTCTCCGCCTTCTCCCGCCGCAGCCGGCGCGCCGTCCTCGAGCACGATCCGCTCGACGTCGTGCACGTCCACCGGGTCCCCGACCCGCGCCAGATCGACCAGCGCCTGGGTGATGGGAACGGCGTGGTCGACGGCTTCGGGCTTGCCCTGCAGCGTGAGCGTGTCCCCGCGGAGGGAAACGCGGACGCCCAGCCGCTTCGACAGCTCGATCAGATTCGCATCGTTCACGCCGGCCAGCGTCAGGGGATCCACTCCCTCGACCGACAACCGGCGAATGACGTCGTCACTCATCGAGTCACCTCCAGATGCAGCGCCGCGATGTCCGCGGGGTTCGCCGGCGACGGCGCCCCCTCGAACAGCGCACGGGCCGCCGTCGTCTTCGGAAAGGCGATCACATCACGCAGCGAAGTGGCCTGCGCGAGCAGCATCGTCACGCGGTCGAACCCGACCGCGAATCCGCCGTGCGGCGGCGCGCCCGCCGCGAGCGCCTTGAGCAGAAATCCGAACCGGGCGTCGATCTCCGCGGGCGTGAGCCCCAGGTGACGGAACACCGTTCGCTGGACCGCGGGATCCGTGATCCGGATCGAGCCGGAGCCGAGCTCGTTGCCATTGTAGACGGCGTCGTAGTGCAGAGCCCGGCACGCGAAGGGCTCGGCGTCGAGCTTCGCGACGTCGTCCGGATGCGGCGACGTGAAGGGGTGATGCGCGAACACCGGCTTCCCCGTTTCGGGGTCGGGTTCGAAGAGCGGGAAATCCACCACCCAGCAGAACGCGTGCGTCGCGCTGGGCGCGAGCTTCAGCCGCTTGATCGCCTCGGCGCGCAAGGTCCCGAGCGCCGGACGGATCTCCGAGGGCGCGCCGAAGAGCATGATCGCCATCGCGCCGTCCGCCACGCCGAGCGCGGCGGCGCGCTCCGCCGTGAGCTTCACCGATCCCGAGATCTGGTCCCCCTGACGCTTGACCCAGACCACCGTCTTCCCGATCGCCTTCTTCGCGATTTCGGAGAGCGCATCGATTTCCTTCCGCGACAGCGCGGCACCACCCGGCACCACGAAGCCCTCGAGCCGGTTCTTCGGGTCCGACGCCAGCGCCCCCGCGAGCGGCAGGTCGGTCCAGCTCGCGAACTCCCGGGTCCAGTCTCCCAACCGGATGTCGTAGCGAAGGTCGGGCTTGTCGGTCCCGTACCGGGCCATCGCGTCCTTCCACGTCAGCGTCGGAAAGGGTGACGGCACGGACTGCCCCGCTTCGGCCCAGCAGGCCACGAGCACCGCTTCGACGAACCGCTGAACGTCTTCGGGGCCGACGAATGACGCCTCGATGTCGATCTGCGTGAACTCCGGCTGCCGGTCGAAGCGCAGGTCCTCGTCCCGGAAGCAGCGCGCGATCTGGAAGTAGCGATCGAACCCCGACACCATCAGGAGCTGTTTGTAGATCTGGGGCGACTGCGGCAGTGCGTAGAACTCGCCCGGGTGAACCCGCGACGGCACCAGATAGTCGCGGGCGCCCTCGGGCGTGGGCTTGGTGAGAATCGGCGTCTCGATCTCCAGGAAACCGAGCTCCGACATGGTCCGGCGCGCGCGCTGCAGCAACCGGTGCCGGAGAATCAGGTTCGCCTGCATCTCGGGACGGCGCAGATCGAGGTGACGGTGCGTCAGCCGCGCCTCCTCGGAGGCGAGCTCCTCACCCTTGCCGCGCGCCACCGGAATGGCCGGTGTCTCGGCTGGTCCCACGACCCGGAGCGACGTCGCATGCACCTCGACATCCCCGGTCGCGAGCTCCGCATTCTTCATGTTCGCGGGGCGTGCCACGACCTCGCCCTCGACCACCACGACCGTCTCGGCGCCCAAGCCGCCGGCCCGCGTCACCACGTCGGCCCCGGCCCACGCCGGTCCCACGGCGACCTGTACCAGGCCGGCGCGGTCGCGGAGGTCGAGGAACACGATGCCCCCCAGGTCGCGGCGGCGATGCACCCAGCCACCCAGCGTCACTTTCCGACCCACATGCTCCGCGCGCAACGCGCCGCAGTAGGTCGACCGCCAAGCGGTCTTCTCCAGATCCGTCACGCCCCTCCCCCTTCTTCGGCTTCGCAGAGCACGCGATAGAACTCGTCCGGGTCCCGGGCCGCGAGCAGGCGGCTGCGGACCGCTTCATGTCGGACCAATCGAGCGATGCGGGAAATCGCCTTGACGTGGGTCCCCGCCGCGGTCTCGGGTCCCGCCATCAGGAAGAACAACCGGACCGGTTCTCCATCCACCGTTTCGTATGGCACCGGTTCCGTCGCGGTCCCGGCCACCACGCCGAGGCTGGAAAGGGCGGGCGTCTTGCCGTGTGGCACCGCGACGCCGAACCCGATTCCGGTCGGGAACTGCCGCTCCCGCTCCAGGATCGCCTCGAGGACTTCCTGGCGCTCACCCCCACCTGGGCCCCCGGAGCCACCCGCACCCGGGAGGAGCAGCTCCACGAGCTCCCCAAGTATCCCATCCTTGTCGTGGGACTTGAGGGGGACCCGGATGCGGCTCGGGGACAACAGTTCCGATAGGCGCACGTGAGCTCAAGTGGTGTAAGCGCTTGAATCTAGTTAAGTTGAGTCGTGAATGCCACTTGGCGATTCGGGCTGGCCGGGGTCCTGGCCCTGGGGACCCCTCGGGTCACTCAGGCGCAGGGGGACCCCGTCGGGGCCGAGTTGTGGCGGGTGGTGGGAACGACCGTGGCTGTCCCCTTCGCCCTGGCCCAAGGGACGGCGGCCGCCTTTTGGAATCCCGCGCAAACGGTCAGCGTCGCCAGTGTGGGGGGCGACATCGTGCAGACTCCCGAAGCGATCTCCGCAACCGGGATCCTGGCCGTGATCCGCACCGGTTCCGGCAGACTCGGCTCCTGGGGGCTGATCCTGGGACAAGTCGACATCGGGGACATCACGCACACCACGTTCACCCCCGACCCGCAGGGCACGATCCAGGTGTACACGCGCGCCGTGGGAGTCACCTGGGCGAAGGCCTGGGGCTCGACCACGGTCGGCGCCACGCTCGGCACGCACGACTCGCGGCTCGACCAGACCGACCTGCAGCATTGGACCGGCGATGTCGGCGTCACCCAGCACTTCGGCGACGTCCTGACCCTCGCGGCTGCGACCCACTTCTTCTACCGCTTCGCGACCAGCGACCCAAGTCAGGATCTCTACGCGGGCGTCGAGTGGCGCGCCGCGCATGGCCCGCTGTGGACCGGCTCAGGTGAGGTCGCCTTGCGGCTTCGGTACGGCGCGACACTCGCGCACGGCGTGGGGACCGATCACGCCATCGGAGTGGGTGTCGACGTCGGCGCACCGTTCGCGATCGACGGCATGCTGGTCCGTGAGAGCGCCTTTGGGAACACCGCGTGGCGCGGTGTGGCGGGGCTGCGCGTCCATATCGGGCACTACGGCATTGCATTCGCGCGAGACGCCGGCGTGAGCGGGCTGGGATCGTCCTACCGGGTAGGACTCGAGGCCCGGTTCAAATGACCGACTTGCTCTCCCTCACGCCCGACGGTGCGCGCACCGCGCTGGGCGAATGGCTGGCGACCCGCGGGGAGCCGGCGTACCGCCTCCGGCAGATCCTCCCTCGACTCTGGGAGCGCCCCGTCGCGCGATGGGCCGACGCGACGGACCTCCCGGCTCCGCTCCGCGAGGCGCTCGATCAGGATTTCCCGCTCGGCAGATTGACGGTCGCCGCACACCAGGTGTCGTCTGACGGCACCGAGAAGTTCCTCTGGACCCTCGCGGACGGTCAGGCGATCGAATCGGTATTGATCCCCGAGGGCAAGCGCCGGACCTTGTGCATCTCGTCTCAGGTTGGGTGCGCGCTCGGCTGCGTGTTCTGCGCCACCGGCACGATGGGGTGGAGCCGCAACCTGAGTCCCGCGGAGATCGCCGGCCAGGTCCGGGAAATCAAGCTGAAGAACCCCGCGCTGTCCCCCACGAACGTCGTGTTCATGGGCATGGGGGAACCCTTGCTCAATTGGGAGAACGTGGACGTCGCGCTGACGATCCTGAATCACCCGGAAGGCCTGGGCATCGGCGCGCGGCACATCACGCTCTCGACCGTCGGCATTCTCCCCAAGCTCGCGCTCTTCGCCAAACGTCCCGAACAGTTCCGGCTCGCCGTGTCGCTGCACGCGCCCACGCCGGCCCTGCGCAAGGAGCTGATGCCGGTGGAGAAGAAATATTCCCTCCCCGAGCTGTTGGAGGCGCTGAAGGGATTCGAGCGGCGGGTCACGATCGAGTACGTGCTGATCGCGGGCAAGAACGATTCACTGGAAGCCGCTGAGGCACTGGCGAAGGTGGCGAGCCCGCTCGCGGCCCTGGTAAACCTCCTGCCGCTGCACCCGGGTGGCGCCCCGGGCCTCACCCCCAGCCCGCGCACGCACATGATCGCGTTCGAACGGCGATTGAAGGAACGTGGTATTGAAGCGGTCCTGCGGAGGAGCCGAGGGCTCGACATCGCCGCCGCGTGCGGCCAGCTACGGGTGGAGCGGGAGACGGGGGGAAAAGTCCGCGCCCAGGAGCACGCTGGCGTCGAGTAGCAGGGTCGAGTCGGGGTCCATCACCACCTTTCCCACCTTCAGCGCACGCCGGATCCGTTCCCCAACCGCAGCGGGACCCCGACGCACCAGGATTCTCGTCGAGTCGAGCGGGTGCTTCGGGTCACTGCTGTTTCCGAAAGACAGCACATCGATCCCGGCATCGCGCAGCACCCGCGTTCCCAGGCGCGCGAGGCCCGGGCGACCGCTCGCATTCAGGACGGCGACCATCACGCGTGGCGCGGCGGCGCCGTCGCCGGGGACGACGTCACCCGACATCCGCGGGCTGGCGTTCCGGCATCCGCCCAGGACGGCCAATGCGGTCACGACGCCCCAACGGGCGAGCGGCGCGATCAGGGGGCGACGAGGGAGTTCCAGAATTCCACCGTTTCCGGAGAGAGAGGCCAGCCGGACCGTACGGTCCACTCGATGCGCCGGCGCGTGACCTCGAGCAGGACCGCGTCCCGTTCCAGCGGCACGCGCGCGGCCAGCGCCGCCCGGGCCTCGCGCTCGAACCGGCGGCCCGGCTCGAGATAGTCCGCGAGATACAACATCTTCCCGACGTCATCCCAGCCGGCGAAGCCGAGCGAATGATACCGGACCGCATCCAGGACGCCGCGGTCCGACTCGCCCTCCCTGGCCGCGCGGTCCGCACTCGCGGGGCCGTGGGCCAGCTCGTCCGGGGCCGGGGCGTCACGGAGGGCGTCATGGAGCCAGGCCGCCTTGGCCCACCGGCCTCGTTCCCGCTCCGGCACGCGCATCACGACGGCCCACTGATCAATCAACGCCGCGACGCGCTCCACGTGGGCACGTCGTTCCGGACCGGCCACCGCCCAGCCCGGCAGCGTCACGGTTTGCGGATCGAAGGGTCTCCGCTCACGCCCTCGCCCAGGATCACGTTGTCGAGGAGTCGGGTGTTGCCGACCTTGCCGGCCACGATGGCGATCGCCGCGGCGGTGACGCGATCGACGTCATGGAGATCTTCATCCACGAGGGCCAGATAGTCCGGAACGACCCCGGCCGCCGACAGGACCAGGAGCCCCTGCGTCCGGATGGACACGGGATCGGCGTCCCCGCCCCGCCACAGCTGCTCGACCGTGCGCAGGGTTCGCGAGAGGCCGAGGGCCGCCCGGCGTTGATCACTGTTCAGGTAGGCGTTGCGCGACGAGAGCGCCAGTCCGTCCAGCTCGCGAACGGTCGGGGCGATCACGATCTCGAGCGGAAAATCGAGGTCCCGCGCCATCCGGCGGATGAGCATCGCCTGCTGAAAGTCCTTCCGGCCGAACACCGCGACATCGGGCTCGACGAGATGGAAGAGCTTCGCCACCACCGTGAGGACCCCCGCGAAGTGGCCCGGGCGAACCGCCCCTTCGAATCGGAGCGCCAGCGGCCCCGGATCCATCCGGACGAGCGGCTCCGCGGGATACATCGCCGCACGGTCGGGTGCGAACAGGCAATCGACGCCCCGCTCAGCCGCGAGGACGCGGTCGCGATCGAGGTCGCGCGGATAGCGGGAGAAATCTTCCGTGGGGCCGAACTGGAGGGGGTTCACGAACACCGACATCACCACGAGGTCCGCAACTTCCCGCGCCCGATCGATCAGGCGCAGGTGGCCCTCATGCAACGCGCCCATGGTCGGCACGAACGCGATGCGCTTCCCCCGCCCGCGCTGAGCGCGGGTCCAGGCGCGCATCTCGGGGAGCCCGGTGAGGTCCTGCATCGGGCCGCTCGCCGATCCTACTTCGCGAAGGAGTGGTCAGCGTCCGGGTAACGCCCCGAACGGACCTCGGCCTTGAACGCCTCGGCCGCCTTCCGGACATCGTCGGCCAGCGTCGCGTATTTCTTCACGAACTTGGCCGAGAAGCGGTCGTTCAAGCCCAACATGTCGTGCAGGACGAGGACCTGGCCGTCGCACGACGGACCCGCACCGATGCCGATGGTCGGGATGGACAGTGACTTCGAGATCTCCGCGGAGAGCGGGGTCGGCACCAGCTCGAGTACGACGGCGAACGCGCCCGCGTCCTCGAGGGCCTTCGCGTCGTCTTTCAGCCGCTGCGCGGTGACGTCGTCCCGCCCCTGCACCCGGTACCCCCCGAGGGCGTTCACGGACTGGGGCGTGAGCCCGAGATGCCCCATCACCGGAATGCCGATGTCGACCAGGGCTTTCACAGTGGGCGCCATGCTGCGTCCGCCTTCGAGCTTCACACCGTGGCACAGGGTCTCCTGCATGACGCGACCCGCGTTCCGCATCGCTTCGGTCGGGCTCACCTGATAGGTGAGGAACGGCAGATCGCAGATCACCAGGGCGTGGGACGACCCGCGCCGCACGGTCTTGGTGTGATAGATCATCTGATCGAGCGTGGCGGAGAGCGTGGTGTCCTGCCCGCCCAGCACCTGATTCACGGAGTCGCCGACCAGCAGGATCTCGACGGAGGGGTCGAGGAGCCTGGCGAAGAGCGCGTCATAGCAGGTGAGCATCACGATCCGCTCCTGCCGCTCTTTCATCTTCAACAGTTCGTAGGTCGTGACCTGCTTCAGCGCGTCGGTCATGAATCCTCAGAGAGATCCTGCAGCTCGGCCAGCTCACGGCGCCAGAAGGGCCGGTTGGGCAATTCGGGATGGGGGACCGTGAGAGTCCCCGTGTGCACGGCACGAGCGCCGTACCGTACGATGTCCAGATCGATCTGGCGGGGCCCCCAGCGCACGGTCCGCTCCCGTCCCAGCGCCGCCTCGATTCCGAGGCACGCGTCCAGCAGCGCCTCCGGCTCGAGCCCCGTGTCGAGTTCCACCATCTGATTCAGGTACGGTCCCTGCGGCACGTCCCCCAGGGGAGCCGTTTCTTCCACGCTTGAGGCGCGCACCATGCGGGTCTCGGGGAGTGCCGCGAGGCGTTCCCGGGCCTCCGCGAGCCACTGCGCGCGGTCTCCCAGATTCGATCCGAGCGCCACGAAGACCCGTTCCCCGCGCGCCATGGTCAGAATGGTACCGCCCTAGGCGAGGTTCGCAAAGCCGCGCGTCAATTCACGCAAGTTGGTCGCCACCAGCTCGAGCTCTTTGGTGGCGCGCTCGAGATCGGTGAGCCCGTCGGCGGCCTGCGTGGCGCGGGTGGCGACGTCATCGGCCTCTTCGCGGTTCTTCCAGGCGATCCCCGCCACCGCGGTCATCCGCTCGGTCAGGCGCCCGAAGGCCTGGTTCTGCTCGGCGGCCGCGCCCGCGATGCGCCGCGCATGCTCGGTCGCATCCGCCGTGGTCGCGACGATCCGGTCGAGCGCGTCCAGCGCGCCCGACGACAACTCTTCGACGCCACCCACGTTGACCTGTCCGCGCCGCATCTGCTCGACCACTTCCCCCACCTGCCGGTGCACGTCGTCCACCAGTCCGCCCGCTTCCGCCGCCGCCGCCCCGCTCTGCTCGGCCAGGTGCCGGATCTCCTCGGCCACGACGGCGAACCCCTTGCCGTGCTTCCCCGCCCGCGCCGCCTCGATGGCGGCGTTGAGGGCGAGGAGGTTCGTCATGTCGGCCAGCTCGCGAATCGACGCGATGAAGCCGGTGATCCGGCGGCTCACGACTCCCAGCTCCTGCACCTTGCCCGAGCTCTCGCCGACGAACGTCTTCAGCGCCACCAGCCGCTCGATGGCGTCCTGGATGCGCTGCCGGTTCCGGGAGGCCGTTTCACTCGCTTCACTCGACGACTTCGCCGCCGCCGCGCCGTCGGACGACACCCGGACCGACACCTCGGACAGGCTCTTCGTCGCTTCCAGCCCGCGCGCGATTTCCGATTCTTCGTTCACCACACCCGACCGGATGGCATGCGTCGCCGACGCCACGCCGCGCGCGACCTCGCGGAGGGCGACCGCGGTCCGTGCCAGGGTCGCGAGCTCACTCGTCATGCGCTCCACGGTGTCGGCCAGCGGGCGCCGCAGATCCGTGATGTGGATCGCCGTCGCGAGCTGCGCCGCGAAGGTCGAGATCGTCACGACGTCGGTGTCCCGGTAGGCACGCCGCTTGTGGTGCTCGAGCTCGAGCGTCCCGATCACCTGGTCCCCGAACTTGAGCGGCACGATGACGAGGGAGCGCACATGGTCGGGCGGATTGACGAGGCGCTGATCCCGGCCGACGTCATCGACGACGATCGGCTCTCCCTTTTCCACCGCTTCGTTCCGAAGGACGGCGACCCCGCCGTCAGGAGCCCCGGCGCCCCGGTCGGGCCGGCCCAGGTCACTCCGGTACGCGAGCTGCATGCCCGCGTCCGCGTGGCGGAAGATCCGGAAGTCGCCCCAGTCCACCAGCCGGTGCGCGAGGCCTTCGATGCGCCGGAAGGAGTCCTCCAGGCTGACGTTGGACGTGATCACCGCTTCCATCGCGTGGATCTTGTTGAGCTCCTCCGCGGAGATCGCTTCCTCCAGCATGCGCTTGAGGAGGAGGCCTACGGCGCCCAGCACGGCGGCGACGAAGAGCCAGGACACGGGCGGCCATTCCCGCATCACCCCCACCACCGTCGTCGTCGCGAAGAGCGTCGCGCCATACCCGATCAGCTCGTACCGGACGATCAGCAGCTTCTCGTCCCTCTCGAGCTTGGCCCGGAGGATGAGCGTGAAGTAGAAGAGGACGCGACTGATCGCGAAATACGCGAGCGCGAAGAAAAAGAGCGGCGGAATGCTCGCGGTCGAGAACGCGGGCGTGACGTTGTCCGACAGGTGCCGGATTTCCGCGTACACACCGTACGACGCCACCAGGGCGATCACTTCCCGGCCCGCGTTCACCAGCGCGACCGGGATCGCCTTCCGCTGGAGCCCCCAGTCGGCGATCACGACCCCCAGCACGAGCCCCAGACAGGTGACCGGCACGCCGACCAGCAGCGCGCCGGCGAGCGCCACGAGGGCGGTCTGCGTCAGGTAGGAGTATTTCGAAAGCGCGATGGGGCGCGCGCGCAGCGCGACGCACGCGACGATGATGACCAGCAGGGTCCCGACCTGATGCAGCCACCGAGGGTCGGCGGCGAGGACCGCCAGCAGGAGCAGACCGCCGGCGACCTGGAGGCCGCGCGCGTAGAGACGGACCAGCGTCTCGACGCTCACGCGGCCTGTCCCCGCACTCCCGCCGCCAACTCCCGCACCAGCCGGCCCACGCCCGAGGCCCCCTCCCGCCCGAGCACGTCGACCAACGCACTCCCCACCACCACGCCGTCCGCGAGCTTCGCGGCATCCCGTGCCTGCGCCGCGGTTCCGATGCCGAATCCCACGGCGAGGGGCAGATCGGTGGCCGCACGCACCCGCTTCACGTACTCGGGCAGATCCACGGGGATGCGGTCCCGCGCTCCAGTCACGCCCAGCCGCGAGATCAGGTAAAGGAAGCCGGAGGCCCCCTGGACCGCGCGCTCGATTCGCTGCTGGGGCGTGGTGGGAGCGATGAGACGGACGAACGCGAGCGGCCCCGCGGCGACGCGTGCTTCGAGGTCGGGGTCGGCGCCGGCGGGCAAGTCCGTCAACAGCACGCCGGCAACGCCCGCCTGCGCGGCATCCGTGATGAACCGGTCGACACCGTAGGCCAATACGGGGTTCAGGTAGGTCATCACGATGACCGGGACAGCGAGCTGGGCCTCGGCGATGAGGTCGAGCGTCCGGCGTACCCCGACGCCCTGCCCCAACGCGGCGTGCGTGGCGCGCTGAATGACGGGGCCGTCGGCCAGCGGGTCCGAAAACGGGACGCCGACTTCGACGATGTCCGCCCCCGCCGCGGCGCCCGCGCGGAGCCCGGCGACGAAGTCCTTGGGGGTGGGATAGCCCGCCGTGAGATACGTGATCAGCGCGGCTCGACCGTCGGCCTTGGCCATCCGCCAGCGCTCGGCGAGCCGGGAGCGCGAATCAGACAAAGTAGTCCTGGACCTTGATTCCGTACTTGAGCGGGTCGGTGACTTTGATGATGGAGCGCGGGTACGCGCCGTCCTCCTGGAGGGCGAGGTCCGCGAGGAATCCCGGATGCAGGAGCCCACCATCGGGGGAGGTGACGATGCGGACGATGGGCCGGTGGACCGACGCGGTGTCCGCGTTGGCGGCGTGAACGACCGCCACCTCGTACGTGTCGAGAATGACGCAGGTCCCCACCGGGTAGATGCCGATGAGGTTGATGAACGCCTTCACCACCGTGGGGTCGTACCCCCGGCGCGGATTCTCCCACATTTCCTTCAGCACCTGGTCGGGCTGAATCGGCGTGGTCTGATACGCGCGGCGGCTGGTGGCCGCGTCGAAGCCGTCCGCCACGGCGACGATCTTGGAATAGATGGAAAGCGTGCGGGGCCTGATCGACTTCGGATAGCCGGTCAGGTCGTTCTTCATGTGGTGCTCGTACGCCGCGATCATGCCGCGGTAGGGGATTTCGCCGTAGCCACGGAGTCCGAAGAGGGTCAGCACACCGAGCCACGGGTGGGCCTGCATGATACGCCACTCGTCGTCGGTGAGTCCCCCCTCCTTGTTGAGCACCTCGAGGGGCACCCGCGACTTCCCGACGTCGTGGAAGAGCGCGGACATCCCCACATCATAGAGCTGGACCTTGCTGAGCCCGAGCTTCCGGCCCAGCGCGACGGAGAAGATGCAGACGTTCACCGAGTGAGTGAACGTGTACTCGTCATAGTCCCGGAGCGTGGTCAGCCCCATCAGGGACGATTCGTTGTTCAGCACCTGGTCGACGATGGCCTGCACCGCCCGTTTCACCTTCTTCACGTTGGCGGTCCGGCCCATGCGGATGCTGTTGATCACTTCCTTGGTCACGGCCACCGACCGGGCGTACGTCCGCTTCGCCGCTTCTTTCTGTTTCTCGACATCCTCGGCGTCGTCGTCGGTGTCCAGCGGCGGCTCGACGTCGATCTGGTTCACGCCCGATTCGTCGAGCTTCTGGCTGAGCTCGTGGACCTTGTTCGCGTCCGCGTCACGCGCCGCGTAGGCGAGCAGCAGGGAAACAAAGATCTGCAGCTGCTTGCGGTCCACACCCGGCAGCACGCGGACGGCGCCGATGCCGCTCTGGCGGAAGACGCCCAGGATGTGGGAGAACGAGGCGTAGTTGTCGAGGTCGAGGCGCAGCCGGGTCGAGTTCACAAAAATGAACTCGCCCTGCAGGCGGACTTCGAGCTCGTTCTCGACGTTCAGCAGGGCCTTGGTGGACGCCGCGAGCTCGTCGAGCGCCTTCTGCACCTGCGCGTTTTCGATCGGATACAGCTTCAGGGACCGGAACGCGGTATAGAGGACGACCAGGAACTCGCGGCCCGCGTGGCGGAGGAACGCATCGGAGGCCTGGCTCTCCGCCGAAATCGTGGCGCGGCGCGGAGCCGGTGAAGGGGTCCGGGGGTCCGTCACGCGCCGAGCTCCCGGAGGGCCCGGCTCACGGCGTTGCGCACGAGGGCTTCTTTGTCATCCTTGGCGCGCTCCAGCACGTTCCGGGATTCGGGAGTCCTGATCTTGCCGAGGGCCATCGCCGCGCAGGCGCGGGTCTCGGGCCCTTCCCCCCGCCCCAGCAGGGTGGGCCGGGAGAGCAGCATGCGGGAGAGCGGCGTGACACCCGCCGCGCCCGCCATGGCTCCGTAGGCTTCGAAGAAGGCCATCTTCTCCGTCAGGTCCGAGTCTTTCAGCTTCGAGCCGTTGACCGCGGCGTCGATCTGCTTGAAGGCGTTGCGGTGCCCCTTGGCGGAGAGGAATTTCACGGCGGCGATCCGCACGTCGCGATCCGGATCCTCGATGGCGCGCTCCATCACCCGCATCGCCGACGGACTGCCGATGGCCGTGAGCGCCTCGATGATCGCGAGCTTCAGCGGTCGTTCGCCGATCTCGAGCAGCCGTCCCATGCCGTCCGGCGCACCGGCCAGTTTCAGCCGGCCCGCCAGCTTCACCATCTCGAGCTGCGTGTCACCGTCTTCGGAGGCGAGCGCCTTGAGCACCTCCCCCGCGTTCGCCTGCGCCAGCTGTTCCGCCGACGCGACGACGAGACTCTTCACCCGCTCGTTCGAGAGCCGGGGCACCCACCCCATCAGGGTCACGAGTGCCTCCGGCCGCAGCTCCTGGAAGAGCCCCGAGAGCTCGTCCTCGGTGGGATGGACCGTGGCCTCGTCGAGTGATTGGAGGAGCTGGGACAGGGCCTCGGGTTGCGACAGCCGGTGCGGCAACGCCTCCAGCGATTGCTTGTGCTCGGCGATCAGCTCCCGGGCCCGCTGCAGGATGACCCGCGTCTCGCGCAGGATATAGGCGACTGACCGGAAGTCACCGGCGCCCAGGAGATACGGGATCAGATTTTCCAGAATCGAAATCAGCTCGGCGCGGACCGTCCCATAGGTCTGGAGCTCGAGCAGGTCGAAGAGCATCGCGATGACGTTGCCGCGGAGATCCTGCGAGTACTCGCGGTCGACTTCGGAGTGGATGTACGCGATCTCTTTTTCGTCCAGGAAGTAGAGCGTGGTGTCGAAGTCCTCGATCGACACCATCCCCTTGGGCCGCGGAGGGGCCTCCTCCTGCACGTACTGAACGACGTCGCTCTTGGTCACCTCGGGAATCGGTTCCCCGGCCTCGATCGGTACCGCGTTCTCGCTCAAGAGCTCGCGGAAGGTGTGCGCGATGTACTGGAAGTCCTGCTCCCAGAGCAACGTCAGCATGTCGTCGGCGGCGTCGGCCTGCAGGGTCCGGGCCTGGTGCAGGATGCGGAGGAACTTGGGCAGCTCGTCCGCCTCGACACCTTGCTTGAACGTCAGTGAGCGGAGGCCGTCCTTGAACAGGAGCCAGGCGAAGCTCTCGCTCTTGTTCTCATTGGAATAGACGACCTCGTCTTCCCACTTGAGCTCGCTCTCGGTGATCTGCAGCGGAAGTTCTTCGACCGACTGGAAGACCTGACGGAAGCCGCCGCGGACGTTGTCCACAGCCCGCTGGTAGACCGGATTGTTGGGGAGGTAGAGCTGGGTCGCCCGAACGCCCTTGGTGATGAGACTCAAGAGCTCGGTAATCTGGGACGGCGGGAGAGACAGCTCGTCCACGGGCGCGTTCGTCAGAGCGAAGCTCCGGTCACTTCGGCCACCCAGGCGACGTCCTTGTCGCCGCGGCCGCTGAGGTTGATCAGGACCACGTCGTCCGGCCCCCACACCCGCGCCCCGCGGTGCCCCAGCACCCAGGCCACGGCGTGAGCGCTCTCCAGGGCCGGCACGATTCCCTCCAGCCGGCTCATATCCTTGAAGGCGTCGAGAGCCTCTTGGTCAGTCACCGCATGATACAATACCCGGCCTGTGTCCTTGAGGTAAGCGTGTTCGGGCCCGACGCCGGGATAGTCGAGTCCCGCGGAGACCGAATGCGCCGGTTGCACCTGACCGTCGGAGTCTTGCAACAGGTAGCTGAGACTGCCGTGGAAGACGCCGGGGCGGCCTTTGGAAAGTGAAGCGGCGTGCCGCTCCCCCGAAAGGCCTTCACCGGCCGCTTCAACCCCTACGAGCCGGACGGCCTGGTCTCGCCGGAATCCCTCGAAGATGCCCATCGCGTTTGAACCCCCACCCACACACGCGACCACCGTATGCGGGAGGCGCCCGTACCGCTCCAGGACCTGGGCCCGCGCCTCCTGTCCGATGATGGCCTGGAAGTCGCGAACCATGCGGGGGAACGGATCGGGGCCCACCACGGACCCGATGATGTAGTGGGTCGTGTCCACGTTGGTGACCCAATCGCGCAAGGCTTCATTCGTCGCGTCCTTGAGCGTCCTGGTGCCTGACGTCACGGGCACCACCGTCGCCCCCAGGAGGCCCATGCGATAGACGTTGAGGCGCTGCCGCCGGGTGTCTTCTTCCCCCATGTAGACGACGCACTCGAGCCCGAACTTCGCGCACACCGTCGCGGTCGCGACCCCATGCTGGCCCGCCCCGGTTTCCGCGATGATGCGGCGCTTCCCCATCCGCAATGCGAGAAGGACCTGGCCGAGGGTGTTGTTGATCTTGTGGGCACCGGTGTGGTTGAGGTCTTCGCGCTTGCAGGCCACGCGGACGCCGTTCCCCACGACTTCCGAGATCCGCGAGAGATCAGTGATCGGGGTCGGCCGCCCGACAAAGTCCCGGAGGAGCAGTCCCAGCTCGTCCCAAAACGCCTTGTCTTGCCGCGCATCGTCATAAGTGCGCGCGAGCTCCTCGAGCGCCGCAATGAGCGTCTCGGGGACATACCGTCCGCCGTACGGCCCGAAGCGCCCTTCTACTTGGGCGTCGGTCACCGCGGTCTCCGGGGCACGCCACTCAATCCTCGTACGGCCAGGGCGGGATCCTGCGCGCGGGCGACCGCTTCGCCGACCAGGACGAGGTCCGCTCCGGCCGCCGCGAGCCGCTCCACCGCTGCACGTTCCTCTATTCCGCTTTCCGCCACCGCCAGAATCCCCTTTGGCACCTTCGGAACGAGCGTCTCCGCGACTCTGAGATCGGTCACGAAGGTGCTCAGGTCCCGATTGTTGATCCCCACCGCTGTCGGCGAAACGGCGAATGCCCGATCGAGCTCCTCCCGATCGTGCGCTTCCACTAGCGTCGCGAGCCCCAGCCCGGTCGCCTCGGCCGCCAAACGCCTCAACTCCACGTCGGTCAGCGCCCTTACAATAAGGAGCACGAGCGACGCTCGAGCAGCGCGTGCCTCGAGGAGCTGCAGTTCGTCGACGATAAAGTCTTTCCGGAGGACCGGAATGGAGACAGCCTTCGTTACCTGCTCCAGATCGTCGAGGGAGCCCCCAAAATGTGCCTCCTCGGTCAGCACCGAGATGGTCACGGCGCCACCCGCCTGGTAAGCCAGGGCGTGCCGCACCGGGTCCAAATCCGCCCGGATGTCCCCTGCCGACGGGGACCGGCGTTTCACTTCGGCAATGATTCCTACCGCCCTGGCGACGACGCCTGGCCCGAAGACCGGGGGATTGGGAGCCCCCGCCGCCCGCCGCTCCAACTCGACCCGGCGCCCCCGGAGTCCTTGCACCCGGGTGCGTGTGAGCGCGAGAATGGCGTCAATGCTGGCTTTCGGCATGCTTGCTTTCGGTCGATATTCGGGTAGATTCGATTCGGCTTCTTTTCGGGAGTGAGCAGTGCCCCTCACCCGGCGTCAGCACGAGATCCTGGACTACCTCCGCGAGCACATCGACGACAAGGGGTACGCCCCTTCGTTCGAAGAAATCGCGGAGCGGTTCGAATTCCAATCCCTGGCCACGGTGCACGAGCACCTGACCAACCTCGAGCGCAAGGGCTACATCCGGCGCACCCACAACGAAAGCCGGGCGATCGAGATCGTGCCCCCGAAGGGCCAGACCGGCGCCACCGAGTTGCCGCTCCTCGGCCTCGTCGCGGCAGGCGCCCCGATCGAGGCGCTGACCGAGGGCGAGACGTTCTCGGTGCCCGACGAGCTGCTCCCGCGACGGGGACGGAGCTATGTCCTCCGGGTCCGTGGATCGTCCATGATCGACGAGCACATCAAGGACGGCGACTACGTCGTGGTCCAGGAGCGCAACCAGGCCGATAACGGCGAGACGGTCGTGGCGCTCTTGAACGGCATCGCGGGCGGCGGCGCGGGGGGCGCCACCGTCAAGAAGTACTATCGTGAGCCGGGCGGGTGGATCAGGCTGCAGCCGGCCAACGCGGAGCTCTCCCCCATCCGGGTCAACGAGCGCGACGTGATGGTTCAGGGCGTCGTGGTGGGGGTCATTCGGAAGTACTGACCTCGTCCCCATCCCGCAACTTTCGCAGGGCTTCGCGCGCCGCTCCCGACTCCAGGGCGGCGCGTGCCCGTTCCAACCCCTCCGCCAGATCGCGCGCGAGACCCGCGACGTAAACGGCCGCCGCCGCATTCAAAAGTACCGCTGTCTTCCCCGCTTCATCCCGTCCCGTGCCGTCCAGAAGTTGTTCGGCGCGCCGCGCGTTCTCCGACGGCTGTCCCCCCCGCAAGTCGCGCAGGTCCACGTGCGCAACCGGCAGGCTCCGCGGATCCAGCACCCAGTGGGAGGTCCGTCCCCCTCGTATCTCCCAGACGTCGGTCAGGCCATCAGGAGATATCTCGTCCAGTCCGGCCCGCCCATGCACGACCAGGGAGTGTTCGGTCCCGAGCAACGCGAGCGCCTCGGCCACGAGGGGCGCCCGGGACGCATCCGCGACGCCCACCACCTGGCGGCGGACACCCGCGGGATTCGCGAGAGGTCCCACCAGATTCATCACGGTCGTCACTCCCAAGTCCTTCCGCACCGGAACCAGGTGGCGCATGGCCGGATGAAAGTGCGGAGCGAAGAGAAAGGCGATCCGGGCCCGGGCCAGGGCGCGTTCCGCTTCGTCAGGACCGGGAGGGATGCGGACGCCGAGGGCCTCGAGCACATCCGCCGAGCCGCAGAGGGACGTGTACGAGCGATTGCCGTGCTTGGCGACCGTCGCGCCGGCGCCCACGGCGACGAACGCCGCCACCGTCGAGATGTTGAAGGTGTTGATCGTCCCGCCCCCGGTCCCGCAGGTATCGACCACATGGGCGCCGTCGGCGGTCACCCTGACCATGGTGGCTCGGAGCGCGCGCACCACACCGGCGACCTCGGCGGCCGTCTCTCCCTTTGCGCGAAGCCCCAGCAGGATCGCCCCCATCTGGGCCGCAGTCGCGTCGCCGCGCATGACCACTTCGAACACCTGCGTGGCCAAGGCCTCGGAGAGGGGTTCGCCCCGGGCGAGAATGGCGATGGCCTGCGTGAGCGGAGAGGACGCGGAGGTGTCGGGCATGAGGAGACGGTACGGTCGCCAAAGGTATCCCGAAGAATCGTGCTTTGTCAAACAGGACAACGGGTTGCGTGCCTTGAAAGGCCCTGACCTCCTTTCTATTTTTAGCGCGTGACGAGCCGCCCCTTCCTCGCGGTGGTGCAGTATGACGGGGGGCAGTTCGTGGGGTGGCAACGGCAGCCGGCGAGCCGGACGGTGCAGGGAGAGATGGAGGCGGTCCTCCAGCGCATCATCGATCGCCGGACCGTGGTGACCGGCGCTGGACGGACGGACACCGGGGTGCATGCGCTGGGCCAGGGCGCGGGTTTCCTGGCCCCCGAGCGATGGGCCGGCGATGTGACTGGTCTGCACCGGGCGCTGAACGCCCTGTTGCCGAAGGACATCTGGGTGGAGCGGGTCGTGGAAATGCGGCCCGGCTTTCATCCCCGGAAGAGCGCGACGGCCCGGCGGTATCAGTACGTGATCGGCACCGACGCGGCGGCGGAGTCGCCCTTCCGGAGACGCTTCGAGTGGGCCCTGCATCGGGCGCTCGATGCCGACGCGCTGGCGACGTGTGCGAGGACGTTGATCGGCGAACATGACTTCCGCGGATTCGCGGCGGCAGGACAGGTCAAACCTCACTACCGATGCCGCGTGGCGCTGGCCGAATGGGCGCCGCGAGCGGACGGTGCGGGGGTGACCTTCACGATCGAAGCCGATCGGTTCTTGCATCACATGGTGCGCTTTCTCGTGGGCACCATGGTGGACATCGCCCTGGGACGCCGGCCGGCGTCCGACTTCCCTCGTTTGCTCGCCGCGACCGACAACCGGGCGGCCAGTCCGCCCGCCCCGCCCCAGGGTCTGTACCTGGTGTGCGTGCGGTATCCCGCTGACCTCTACGCCGGGGCCTCGCCATGAAATTTTTCCT
Source organism: Gemmatimonadales bacterium (assembly GCA_035763205.1). Taxonomy (GTDB): domain Bacteria; phylum Gemmatimonadota; class Gemmatimonadetes; order Gemmatimonadales; family GWC2-71-9; genus 40CM-2-70-7. The sequence continues at coordinate 5,740 of DASUBP010000006.1, read as the reverse complement.
CGACACCGCGAATCTGAAGGACATCACGTGGGCCGCCCAGGCGGGACTGATCGACGGGATCACCACCAATCCGTCGCTCCTCGCCAAGTTCGCCGGCGACGTGGACCCCCGCGACGTCCTCAAGGAGATCTGCTCCCTGGTGGAGGGCCCCGTCTCGGCGGAAGTCATCGCGATCGAGGCCGACGGCATGGTCCGTGAGGGCGAGTCCCTCATGAAGATCGCCGACAACATCGTGGTCAAAATTCCGATGACCGAGGCGGGCATGGTCGCGGTGCGGCGGCTCTCGAAGCAGGGCATCAAGACGAACGTCACGCTCTGCTTCTCCAGCGTGCAGTGCCTCATCGCCGCCAAGGCGGGCGCGAGCTATGTCTCCCCCTTCATCGGCCGCCTCGACGACGTCGGCCAGGAAGGGATGGACGTGATCCGCGAGACCCGCGTGATCTTCGACAACTACCAGTACGCGACGGAGATTCTCGCGGCGTCCATCCGTCACCCGCGGCACGTCGTGGAGGCCGCCATGGTCGGCGCCGACGTCGCGACGTTGCCTCCCGACATCCTGAAGAAGCTGCTCCAGCATCCGCTCACCGACCGCGGCCTCGAGCAGTTCCTGGCCGACTGGGGCAAGCTCACCAGCCGCGCGAAGGCGACCGTTTGACCTACAGCTCCCCGCTCGGCACGCGCTACGCCTCCCCGGCGATGCAGTCGCTCTGGAGCGACCAGCGCCGGTACGGGCTCTGGCGGCGGCTCTGGCTCGCGCTGATGGAGTCGGAGCGGGAACTTGGTCTCGATATCCCGGACCAGGCGATCCAACAGCTGAGGGCACACCTCGACGACGTCGACCTCGCGCGCGCCGCCGAGCATGAGCGCCGCTTGCGGCACGACGTGATGGCGCACATCCACGCCCTCGGCGACCAGGCCCCCGCGGCCCGTCCCTACCTGCACCTGGGCGCGACGTCCGCCTTCGTCACCGACAACGCCGATCTCCTGCTGATGCGCGAGGGCATTCAATTGCTCCTCGGACGGGTGGCGGCCGTGCTGGTCGCGCTGGGCAAGCTGTCGCGCCGGACCGGCCGGATCCCCTGCCTCGCCTACACCCACTTCCAGCCCGCGCAGCTGACGACGGTGGGCAAGCGCGTCACGCTGTGGATGCAGGATTTCATTCTCGACGCGGAAGAGCTGCTGCACCGCCTCGAGACCTTCCGGTTTCGCGGCGTGAAGGGCACCACCGGAACGCAGGCATCGTTCCTCGAGCTGTTCGCCGGTGACCACGACAAGGTCCGGAAGCTCGATCAGCTGGTCGCGCAGAAGCTTGGCTTCAGCCAGGTCTTTCCGGTCACGGGACAGACGTACACGCGCAAGCTGGATGCGGAAGTCCTGGCCGCCCTCTCCGGCATCGCCGCATCGGCCGCGAAATTCGCCACCGACTTGCGGCTCCTCCAGCACGAGGGCGAGCTGCTCGAGCCCTTCGAGAGCGAGCAGGTCGGCTCGTCGGCGATGGCCTACCAGCGCAATCCGATGCGCGCCGAGCGGATGACGTCGCTCGCCCGCTTCGTGATCGAGCTAGAAGGCAACGCCTGGCACACCGCCGCGACGCAGTGGCTGGAGCGGACCCTGGACGACAGCGCCAACCGGCGGCTCGTGATTCCCGAAGCGTTCCTCGCCGCGGACGCGATCCTGGTGCTCGCCACCAACGTCGCGGCGGGCATCGAGGTCCGCGAGGCGGTGATCGCACGGCGGGTGGCCGACCAGATGCCGTTCCTGGCCACCGAAACGCTCCTCATGCGAGGCGTGAAGGCGGGGGGGGACCGGCAGACCCTGCACGAGGTCATTCGTTCGCACAGCCAGACCGTCGCGAAAGCCATGGCCGAGGCGGGCACGCCCAACGATCTGCTCGAACGACTCGACTCCGATCCCGCGTTCCGCGCGCTCGATTTGTCGGCCCGCACGGGCGACCTCGACCCCGCCAAGTACGTGGGCCGGGCTCCCCAGCAGGTGGACGAATTTCTGGACGACGTTCTCCCTCCCATCCTTCACGCGGTCCAGCGGGCGGCCCCCACGGCGACCCCGGCCGAGGTCACGGTATGACGACGGCGTTACGCGAAAGCACGCTCCCCCTGCCCCTCCTGCGCCGCGGCAAGGTCCGCGAGATGTACGAAGTGGACGCGGACACGCTCCTGATGGTGGCGAGCGACCGGGTCAGCGCCTTCGACGTGGTCATGAACGAGGCCGTGCCGCACAAGGGCGCGGTGCTCACCCAGATGTCGGCGTTCTGGCTCAAGAAGCTCGACAAGGTGATCCCGAATCACATGATCACCGCGGACGCCGGCGAGATCATCAAGAAGGTGCCCGCGCTCACCGCTCACCGCGCCGTGATCGCCGGGCGCGCGATGCTGGTGAAGCGCACGACGCCCGTTTCCTTCGAATGCGTCGTCCGCGGCTACCTGTCGGGCTCCGCCTGGGCCGAGTACCAGAAATCGGGGACCCTGGCGGGTGAGCCGCTCGCGTCAGGACTCATCGAGAGTGACCGGCTCGATCCGCCGATCTTCTCCCCGGCCACCAAGGCCGAGACGGGTCACGACGAAAACGTCACGTTCACCCATGTGGTCGACGCCCTCGGCCGCGTCATGGGCGAGCGGCTGAAACGCGCCTCCCTGTCGCTCTACGACGCGGGCCGCGCCTACGCCGCCGAGCGCGGGATCATCATCGCCGACACGAAATTCGAGTTCGGGACCACGACCGACGGGACCCTGCTGCTCATCGACGAGGTCCTGACGCCGGACAGCTCGCGCTTCTGGCCCGCCGATCGCTACACCCCGGGCAAGAGCCAGCCGTCCTTCGACAAACAGCCCCTGCGCGACTACCTCGCCGGCATCAAGAAGCAGGGCAAGTGGAACGGCGAAGCGCCGCCCCCGGCACTCCCCAAGGACGTGGTCCAGGCCACCAGTGAGCGGTATCGCGAGGCGTATCTGCTGGTGACCGGACACGCATTGGAGACCGCCTGATGCGCATGGCGCCGGAAGGCTGGCCCTTCATTCTCCCCGGCTGGGCCCTCGTGGCGCTCGGCGTGTGGGCCGCGACCACAAGCAGTCCCTGGTGGTGGGTGGGGACGCTCGTCTGGCTGCCGTTCGCGGTCTGGCTCCTGGTCTTTTTCCGCGATCCGCTCCGCTCAGGCCCAAGGGGAGAGAAGACGGTCATCTCGCCCGCCGACGGCACGATCGTCAGCGTCGCGCAGGTGGACGAGCCCGCGTACCTCAAGGCACCCGCGGTCCGCGTCTCGATCTTCATGAGCGTGTTCAACGTGCACGTGAACCGGTATCCGGTGACCGGCACCGTCGAATACCGCTACTACAACCCGGGCAAGTTCCTCCATGCCGCGCGCGACAAGGCGTCACTCGACAATGAGCAGTCGTCGATCGGGGTGCGCGGCCCACGCGGACCGGTGCTCGTCCGGCAAATCGCCGGCTCGATCGCGCGCCGCATCGTCACCGATTCCAAGGTCGGTGATCCGGCGGTCCAGGCGGAACGCATGGGCATGATCCGGTTCGGCTCGCGCGTCGACGTGTTCCTGCCGGCCTCCGCCAACGCGAAGATCGCGGTGAAGGTCGGAGACAAGGTGCACGCGGCGGCGACCGTGCTGGCGGAGTATCCCTGATGGCGGGTCCCCGCCTCCGTCCCCCGAACATCCGGCGCGTCGTCATCATCGTGCCGAGCTTGTTCACGCTCTTCAATCTGTTCTTCGGCTTCTGGTCGATGGTGCTCGCCCAGCGTGGCGACTTCTACCGGGCCGGCTGGTTCATCGTCTTCGCGGGCATCCTCGACACGCTCGACGGGCGCGTCGCGCGGCTCTCGAATACGGGCACCCGCTTCGGCGCGGAGCTGGACTCGCTGGTGGACGTGGTGTCCTTCGGTGTCGCTCCCGCGTTCCTGATGTATCGCGTCGAGTTCGCCGATGCGGGGCCGGTCGCCTGGGTCTTCTGCTTCTTCTACGTGATGGCGGCGGCCCTCCGGCTCGCGCGCTTCAACATCACGCAGGCGGGCCGCGCCAAGACGGCGTTCGTCGGACTGCCCTCCCCCGCGGCCGGCATGACCCTGGCGACGTTCTATCCGTTCACCCAGACCGGCCTCTACGACGCCTCGGTCCACTTCATTCCGTGGCACACCGTCCTGAGCTTCCTGATGATCGGGCTCGCCATTCTGATGGTCTCGAACGTCCGATACGCGACGGTGCCGCGCGCGGGAGTCCGCACGGTCCGCGGCATCCTGGCGTTCGCCGTCATCATCGCGATACTGGTCTTCGGCGTCTGGAAGCACGACGTCTTCTTCTTCCCGCTCGGGGTGACCTACGTGACCTACGGAGTCGTCCGCGCCGCCGTCCTCGGCCTGTTCGTGACGGCGGATGAAGATGAGGAAGCGGAGACCGCCGGCCCCATCGTCATCGGCGACACCGACCGCGGCTCCGGTGAGCTGCACCGGCACCGCCACCCGCACGTCCCGCGTGGCCCGGAGGGCGCCTGATGGCCTCCTTCCGCGTTGAGATCCGCGTCATGCCCCGGGGCGGCATCCTCGACCCGCAGGGACAGGCGGTGACCCACGCGCTCCATGCCCTCGGCTTTGCCGATGTGAATGGCGCCCGGGTGGGCAAACACCTGGTGTTGACGGTGGACGCGGCGAGCTCGAGTGCGGCCGAGGCTCGAGTCAAGGCGATGTGCGACCGCTTGCTCGCGAATCCGGTGACCGAGGACTACCAGCTCGCCGTGGAGCCGGCCTGATGCGGCGGGTCGCGGTGGTCGTCTTCCCCGGCACCAACTCCGAGGTCGAGACCGTGGACGCGGCCCGGGACGCCGGGAGCGACCCCTACTACGTCTGGCACAAGGACACCGATCTGAAGAGTGCCGACGTCGTGATCCTTCCCGGAGGCTTCAGCTACGGCGACTACCTCCGCTCCGGAGCCATCGCGCGGTTCTCTCCGATCATGGAAGCGGTAGCGGCTCACGCCCGGGCCGGCGGGCCCGTGTTGGGGCTTTGCAACGGCTTCCAGATCCTGTGCGAGGCCGGCCTCCTGCCCGGCGGCCTGGTCCGGAATGACCGTCTCCGGTACGTCTCCCGCCCCGTCCGCCTGCGGGTGGAGGCGGTGGATACCCCCTTTACCAACGCCTACCGGAAAGGGGAGGAGATCACCATCCCCATCGCTCACGGCGACGGGCGCTATGTTGCTGATGCCCCCACCCTGGCCGCCCTGGAAGCCGAGGGCCAGGTGGTGTGGCGGTATGCCGGAGAGAATCCCAATGGTTCGACCAATGGCATCGCCGGCGTGTGCAACGCCGCGCGGAACGTGGTCGGAGTGATGCCGCATCCGGAGCGACTGAACGCGCCGGTGCTGGGCGGCCAGGATGGAGCCCGTGTCTTTTTCTCCTTGGAGGCTCGCGATGCGACGCAGCATGCTGGCGATCTGCGCGCTGTTGGCGGTCACCACCGCGGGATGTGATCAGCTCAACAAGGTGAAGGGGCTGTTCTCCAAGAAGGCGCCCCCCGCCGCCACCCCGCAGCATCCGGCCACGCCGCCGGCACAACAGACTCCTGCCCCGCCCCCGACGGGCACGGCGAAGCCTGCACAGACCTCACGTCCTGGCCAGACGGCGCAAGCGCCGGGTGGTCCGGTGACGCCCATCCAGGACAAGCCGTATTCGTCACCCGACACGGGCACCGTGGCTCCGGGCATGTCGGAGTCGCAGGTCTACGC
>DASUBP010000005.1:0-4029 GCA_035763205.1 Gemmatimonadales bacterium | reverse complement strand
CGGCGACCTGATCGAGGTGGGCCGGCGAGTGAGACTCAAGAGAAATGTCCCCCTGTTGAAGCGTCTGCTGGACGAGGGGATCGACGGCCACAAGTTCGACTTCTACGTGGTCTCCGCGGCGCCGGAAGAAGTCGTGCTCTCCGCCCTCCACGGCATCGTCGCCCCCGACCACATCATCGGTACCCAGTTCGAGTGGGATGCCGGGCCCGATGAGATCCGCAACATCGTTCGAGCCACGGCCGGGTTCGGGAAGGTCGACGCCGTCGAGTCGTTGCGGGAGAAGCTCGCCATTCCGCGCGAACAGGTGGTCTACGTGGGAGACGGGCAGTCGGACATCCCGGTGATGCTGCACGTGAACCGCGGCGAGGGGTTCACCATCGCCGCGTCCGAAGCGCGCGAGATTTCCCACATCGCCAAGCGCACCGTCATCTCCGACGACGCCCTGTCGGTGCTCGTCCCGATCCTCGAGGACATCGTGGGCTTCGACAAGCCCGAAATCCGGGAGTATTTCGCTTCCCAGGGACTCGTGATTCAGGAATGGGACCGGGTCAGGACCGATTGGCTGACGATTCGGGAGGGGGCGGAGGATGCAGCGGCGTAACTACTAGACGGTTAGACGGCTAGACGGCTAGAAAGAATCTTCCCTAACCGTCTGGCCGTCAAACCGTCTAGTTGGCGTTATTGAATCGAACTGCTCGCCGCTCCCACGACGATCTCGTCTCCCGACGAGAGATAGACGTGAATCATGTTCACCGAGACGCTCGTCCCCTTGCCGTGGCCGGCCGACGCCTGCTCGTTGAGCACGACGTAGCCGCCGGGGATGGTCATCTTCGTGTTCGGCGCCGGGGTGAAATCGCTCCCCGATACCAGCGTGCCGTTCACCGTCAGATTCGTGATCACCGACCCGTCGTAATCCCCCGAGCTCTTGTTGCCGTTCGAGGTCACGCTGGCGATGCCCACGACCTTGTCGGCCGTGATCAGTCCATTGAGCAGGTTCACGTTCGAGGCCGTTGCGACGCTCTGCTGCGAGCCGAGTCCGTCGGTATCGACCTCACCCGCGGTCACGGCGGCCGTGGAGGCCGAGGTGAGCTGGGGAGTCGAGACCATGGCGGCGTCATCGGATGCCTGCCCGCCGCCGGCCGGCAACATGGCGACCGCGAATTGCTGTGTCGTGCCGTTGCTCTTGACCGACACGGCCATGCTGGATCCGGTCGCGGTCGTGAGCGATCTCTGTCCTGCGAGAGGGAAGGCCGCCAGAAGGAGGCCGACCCCACTGAGTTGCATGATGCGATTCATGGGAGTCTCCTGGGGGCTTAGGACTTGTGGGCCTGGATGTTGCCACCGGTCAGGACGGTCGTCATGACGTTGTTGTGCGTCCCGTCCCCGGCGTTGTCGATCGTGAACTCGAACGTGTCGACCCCGTGTCCGGGCTCGCCGTTGTCGCAGACCTGGATGAAGTAGTGATGATCACTCCACCCCGACCCCGCGAACACGTCCTTCACCCGCGCCGTCCCATCCCACTCGCCGCAGGAGCCGCCGGTGGTGGGGTCCGGGTACGAGGCGAAGTGCTCCATCGTCTCCGAGTGAATGAGAGTCTGCGTCGCGTGATAGACCACCTGCAGCTGGCCCTTGATGGCGCCGGAATCGCAGGCTTCGGCGTGGATGTTGAACCCGAAGGTCACCTTGCCGACGCCCGACGGGTCGACGCGACCGCCACCGGTGAACTTCCCACCGGCATCGCATCCCACCCAGCCATCTGGCGTCCGGGCGACCGCCACTGCCTTCTGAGGACCGGCGGCATTGGGCTGCTCGCATGCCGCGATCACGAGGAGCGCAGCCGCAACGGCAGCCGGCGCCATTCCCTTCACTACGTGCATAGGACCTCCTGTCCTGTGTGCGTTGGAGTGCGGAGGCCAGAAATGGCAAGAGGAATGCCGACGCGCGTGGCGACGGTCCCAGCGAAAATCGAGGAATCATGGGGGAAATCGGGCGCGGCGTCCCCGATTCGCTGCGCGAATTCATCGCGGCCAAAGCACCAAATGGCGCCTGTTGGCGGCGTAGCCGGCGAGACGCGAATTCGGCCTGTCGAAATCCGCCTCTGCTGAACGTCGATATACAAACCCCGGGCTCGCGCCCGGGGCTATGAAAGGCCACCCAATGGCGGTTTCGCTGTACATAACCCCGGGCGACAGCCCGGGGATGACGCGTGCCGTGGCCGCGACTGGAGACAGGGGCATCGAGACCTGCCAGGATCGGACCCGTTGCCCCGTCAGGGAAATGCCGTGTTAGCATTAATGCCCGCTATGGACAACAAATCAGCCGATCTCTCCGCCCTGCGGATCAATCGGGATGCCGTGCCGACGCCTGCAGGCAACAGCAGGCGCCGCCTGGTCATCGTCGGCGTTCCGGTCGTCCTGCTCCTCGCCTTTGCGGGGTTCCTGGCCGTACGGAGCCTCGGCGGCGGGATCCAGGTGCACCTGACGCCCGCGGTCCGAATCTCCCCGTCCCAGGCCAACGTCCTCGCGTCGGCGTCAGGCTACGTGGTCGCTCAACGCAAAGCCGCGGTGGCCTCGAAGGGTACCGGACGCCTCGTCTACCTCGGCGTGGTCGAGGGAGACAAGGTGAAGGAAGGGCAGGTCATCGCGCGGATCGAGGACGCGGACGTCAAAGCCGCGCTCGCGCAGGCCCATGCGAACCTGGACCTGGGCAACGCCGACCTGCACGACGCCAAGACGTCCATGGAGCGCCAGGCCACGCTGCTCAGGCAGAACCTCTCCACCCAGGCGGATTTTGACGCGGCCCAGGCCCGCTACCTGCGCGTCAAGGCGACCATCGCGCTCGACTCCGCGCAGGTCGACGCCGCACAGGTCGCGGTCGAGAACACCATCGTGCGCGCGCCCTTCGACGGCACCGTGCTGACCAAGAGCGCGGACGTCGGGGAAGTGGTGTCGCCGCTCACGGGTGGGGCCCTCGCCAAGGCGTCGGTGGTGACACTCGCGGACCTGGGCTCACTGCAGGTCGAGGTCGACGTGTCCGAGTCGAATCTGGCGCAGGTGACCATCGGCGAGCCCTGCGAGATCATCCTCGACGCCTATCCCGACATCCGATACGCCGGGTCGGTGGCGAAGATCGTCCCGACGGCCGATCGCGCTAAGGCGACCGTACAAGTGAAAGTGGCGTTCAAGCACTATGACTCGAAGGTGCTTCCCGAGATGAGCGCCAAGGTCCACTTTCTGCCGCGCTCCAACGTCGCACAGACCCCCGAGGACACGCAATCGGTGATCGCGGTGCCTGAAAAAGCGGTGGCGCAGCGAAACGGGCAGGCGGTGGTCTACGTCGTGTCGGACGGCCGGGCGGTGGAAGTCCCCGTCACGCCGGGCCGGCACTTCGGTTCGTCAGTAGCGATTCTGCAGGGCATCGCGGTGGGTACCGCCGTGGTGGACTCCGTCGACGACCGGCTGCACCGCGGCGTCAAAGTCAACGTGAAATCAGGGACCCCCCAGTGACCGACTCCATCGTGCAGGTCCGTAACGTCTCCAAGGCCTATCGCCGGGACGCCAACACCGTCCCCGTGCTCCAGAACATCACGCTCGACGTCCCCACCGGCGAGTTCGTGGCGCTCATGGGACCGTCGGGCTCCGGCAAGACGACGCTCCTCAACCTGATCGCCGGTATCGACCGCCCCGACTCGGGGTCCGTGATGGTGGCGGGCACCGACGTCGCCCAGCTCACCGAGTCGCAGCTCGCCAAGTGGCGTGCGACCAACATCGGGTTCGTCTTCCAGTTCTACAACCTGATTCCCGTGCTCACGGCCTTCGAGAACGTCGAGCTGCCCCTCCTGCTCACGTCGCTCTCCAAGTCCCAGCGCAAGGCGCACGTCGAGACCGCGCTGGCGCTCGTCGGCCTCGCGGACCGGATGGATCACTCGCCCCGCCAGCTCTCCGGCGGTCAGGAACAGCGCGTCGCCATCGCGCGCGCGATCGCGACCGACCCGCAGATCCTGGTCGCGGACGAGCCCACCGGCGACCT
>DASUBP010000004.1:0-5765 GCA_035763205.1 Gemmatimonadales bacterium | reverse complement strand
TCCCACCCGCCACCGCCCCCAGCATTCGGAGCTGCGCCCGGAGGGGATCCGGTACGTACGACCCCACCGGGAGCTGGCGCAAAATCGCGACCCCAAGCTGATGCGGATCATCGGGGAGGTCGTTCGCGCCGCGCGCACTGCGCCACAGTCGGGCCGGAGATTTCCACGCCACCTCAGGCACTCGAGACGTCAGGAAACCGAGCAGCAGGCTGTCGGCGGTCGCGAGCGTCTTGGGATGATCGGTGAAATGCGCATCCCAGTGGAGGGAGTCCTCGGCCAGCACCAGCGTGAATGGCATGACGCCGACGTCGCGGCTCGCGAGGGAGCCCGCCGGCAGCGGCACCGTAGGCTCAGGGATCGGCGTCTGCGACTTGTGGCCGACGCATGCGGACGCCGCAAGCAAGAGCAGAGCCTTTAAGTATTTGCGGTTCAAGAGATTACTCACCCTCCCAATATCGTCGGTTGGAGGGTCAGGACGCCAGAGTAAGTCCCCCGTCCACCACGACGGTTTGTCCGGTGATGTGCCGTGCCGCTTCACTGCAGAGGAAGGTAATGACGTGCGCCACGTCCTCGGGCTCCGCCACCCGCCCCAGGACCGACTCATGTTCGGCCCGCTCGAGCACCTCGCGCGGCAATTTGGCGAGCAGCTCCGTCTTTACGAAGCCGGGCGCGACGGCGTTGACGTTGATGTTGGACGACCCGAGATCCACCGCCGCGGACTTGGTGAGCCCGATCAGCGCCGCCTTGCTCGCGGTGTAGTTCGCGATGCCGAACCCGGGCCGGAACGCCTGGTGGCTGGCGACGTTCACGATTTTCCCGTAGCGCTGCGGGCGCATGTGGGCGCTCACGGATTGGATGCAGTTGAACGCGCCCGTCACGTTGGTGTCGAGCACTTCCTGCCACGCTTCGGTGCTGAGTCGCCAGAGCGCGCCGTCGTGAGTCACACCCGCGTTGTTGATCAGGATGTGCACGCCGCCGAGCCGTTCGGTGGCCTCGTGCACGAAGACCTCGACGGCGTTGCGGCTGCGGACGTCGCAATGCGACGAGAACACCGGGACGCCGTGCGCCTTGATGGCGGTCTCGGTAAGGAGGGCCTGGGCCGTGACGTCGCGCCCGGGCATTTCGAAGTAGTTGAAGGCGATCGCGGCGCCCCGCTGGGCGAAATCGAGACAGACCGCCCGGCCGAGTCCGGTGGCGCCGCCCGTGACCATCGCGACGCGCCCCGAGAAGCGGTCGCCCGCCGGCACAGGGTCGTCACGTTCCTGGGGTTTCGGCACACCGGGCGCAGTCCCCGCTCCCGACGGACGGCCGCTCGATGACCAGGGGTAATTCACCACAGTCGGGCGAACCTACGCCGCCATTTGAACCTCGGCAAGGCGAGCCGTACCTTAGCGGGATGCGCCGCATCGCCTCCATCGTCATCTGGGCCGCCATATCGGCCCTGGGCGCGCTCGCGTTCGCCACCCTTGCCTGGTCCCGAGGCGAAACCGTCAGCGCCGCCTGGCTCCTCATCGCCGCCGTCTGCACCTACGCCGTCGGCTACCGCTTCTACTCGAAATTCATCGTCACCCGGGTCTTCACGCTCGACCCCACGCGCGCGACACCGGCCGAGCGCCTGGAGAATGGGCGGGACTTCGTCCCGACCGGGAAATGGGTGCTTTTCGGGCATCATTTTGCCGCCATCGCCGGGGCCGGACCCCTGGTGGGACCGGTGCTCGCCGCCCAGTTCGGGTTCCTGCCCGGCACGCTGTGGCTCGTGATCGGCGTCGTGCTGGGTGGCGCGGTGCAGGACCTCACCATCCTCTGCTGCTCCCTCCGGCGCGACGGGAAGTCCCTCGGCCAGATGGCCAAGGAAGAGATCTCCCCAGCCGCCGGGATGACCGCGATGCTCGCGGTGCTCTTCATCATGATCATCCTCATCGCAGTGCTCGCGTTGATCGTGGTGAACGCGTTGAAGGCGAGCCCGTGGGGCTTCTTCACCATCGCCTGCACCATCCCGATCGCGCTCTTGATGGGCTGGTGGATGCGCTCCTGGCGGCCCGGCCATGTGGGTGAGGCATCATTGGCGGGAGGAGTGCTCCTGCTTCTGGCCCTCGTGGGCGGCGGCTGGGTGTCCCGGCACGCCGGGCCCGCCGCGGCGTTCACGCTGACGGGCACCTCCCTCACCGCGTTGATCGTCGCCTACGGGTTCTTCGCGTCGGTCCTGCCGGTCTGGATGCTGCTGCTCCCCCGCGACTACCTCTCCACGTTCCTGAAGATCGCCACCATCCTCGGCCTCGCCGTCGCGATCCTCATCCTGCTCCCTCCGCTGCGCATGCCGGCGATGACGCCGTTCGCGAAGCTGGGGGAAGGACCGGTGTTCGCCGGGAAGTTCTTCCCGTTCGTGTTCATCACCATCGCCTGCGGCGCCATCTCCGGATTTCACGCCCTGGTGTCTTCGGGCACGACGCCCAAGATGCTCCGGCGCGAACCGGACGCCCGGATGATCGGCTACGGCGGAATGCTGATGGAATCGTTCGTGGGTGTGATGGCGATCATCGCCGCCTGCACCCTCCACCCCGGCGTCTACTTCGCGATGAACACCACCCCCGCCGCGCTGCAGCAGGCGGCGCCGGTACTGCAGAGCGCAGGATTCGTCGTCTCGCCCGACTCGATGGCGGCGCTCGCCGCCCTGGTCGGGGAGAAGACGCTGGTGGGGCGGGCCGGAGGCGCCCCGGCACTCGCCGTCGGGATGACCCAGATCTTTTCCGGGGTCACGCACGCACTGGGCGGACAGACCCTCGCGGCGCTCTGGTACCACTTCGCCATCATGTTCGAGGCGCTGTTCATCCTCACGACCATCGACGCCGGCACCCGCGTCGGGCGCTTCATGCTGCAGGAGCTTCTCGGGCACGTGTGGCCGAGGATGGGGGAGACGTCCTGGTATCCTTCGGTGATTCTCTCCAGTCTGGTCATCGTCGGCGGGTGGGGCTACTTCCTCTATCAGGGGATCCTCGACCCCCTGGGCGGCATCAACTCGCTCTGGCCCCTCTTCGGCATCGCCAACCAGATGCTCGCCATCGTGGCGCTCGCCGTCGCCACCACGATCATCATCAAGATGAGCCGCGCGCGCTACGCCTGGGTCACGCTCGTTCCACTCGCGTGGCTCGTGGCCGTGACCATGACGGCGGGCTTTGAAAAGATGTTCTCGTCGGATCCCAGGCTTGGGTTCATCGCGCACGCGGCGTCACTTGCCGGCTCGGTCGATCCGCATGCGGCACGGCTGATCTTCAACGATCGCGTGAACCTGGTCGCCACCTTCGTGTTCACGGCCGTCGTGCTCCTGCTGCTCGCCATCTCCCTGAGGGAATGGATCCTGGTGCTGGCTCGCCGGAAGCCGGCGACCGTCAGTGAGGTCCCCTACGTCGCGACGAGCTATGCCGCGGGCGATTGAGCGCGTCTTGTGGGTGCTGCGCCGGATCGTGGGCGCTCCCGACTACCAGGCATACCTCGACCACTGCCGGCAGGCCGGGCATCCACCCCTGCTCGATGAAAAGGCCTATATCCGTGAGTTCTTCGACCGGAAGGGTGGGCGGACGCGATGCTGCTGATCGCTTCCCACACTCTCAAGAGTGTGCTCGGCGATTCGCTGCGCTTGAAGCGCAGTGCTTAGCCGAGCCCAGGCTTTAGCCTGGGAAACGGCACCCGCTGTTGTTGATTAGGTTCTCCCCCGTCATGTCCGCCTCCGAGTCTCAAACTGGGCCATCCAGGCCATCTGCTGGGCCGTTCGCCGCGCGCCACCCGCGGCGCCACGCCGCCGTACTCGCCCTGACCGCCCTCGGCGTCGTGTACGGCGACATCGGCACCAGCCCCCTGTACGCACTCCGCGAATGCTTCTTCGGACCGCACTCCGTGCCCCCGACGCCGGAAAACGTGGTCGGCATTCTCTCGCTCGTGTTCTGGGCGTTGGTGCTCGTGGTGTCGGTGAAGTACGTCGCGTTCATCCTCCGCGCGGACAACCGGGGCGAGGGAGGGATCCTCGCGCTGATGGCGCTGCTGGTCCCGCGCAACGGCGAGCCGAAGCGGCGACGCTGGTTCATCGTGGGATTGGGGCTCTTCGGTGCGGCACTCCTGTACGGCGACGGCATGATCACGCCCGCGATCTCGGTGCTCTCCGCGGTCGAGGGCCTGAACGTCGCGACGCCGGTGTTCGAGCCGGTGGTCATCCCCATCACCATCGCGGTGCTCGTCGGTCTCTTTCTGCTGCAGAGCAAGGGGACCGCCGGAGTCGGCGCACTGTTCGGGCCGGTGATGATGGTGTGGTTCGCATGTATAGCCCTGCTCGGGATCGGCGGGATCCTGCACGCCCCCACCGTGCTCGGCGCCGTCAATCCCGCCCACGCCCTCGACTTCTTTTCGCAGAATGGACTGGCGGGGTTCCTGGTCCTGGGTGCGGTCGTCCTGGTGGTGACCGGATGTGAGGCGCTCTACGCGGACATGGGCCACTTCGGACGCAAGCCGATTCGCCTGACCTGGTACTCTCTGGTCCTCCCCGCCCTGCTCCTCAATTACTTCGGCCAGGGCGCCCTGCTCCTGGCCGACCCCGGCGCGGCCCACAACCCGTTCTACCGGCTGGCGCCCGCCTGGGCTCTGTACCCGCTCGTGGCGCTGGCGACGGCGGCCACCGTCATCGCGTCCCAGGCGGTGATCTCGGGAGCCTTCTCCCTGACGCGGCAAGCCGTGCAACTCGGGTATTCCCCGCGCCTCGAGATCGAGCACACCTCGGGCGTCGAGATCGGCCAGATCTACGTGCCCCAGGTGAACTGGGCATTGATGATCGCGACGATCGGCCTCGTGCTGGGCTTCGGATCGTCTTCCCGCCTCGCCGCCGCATACGGAATCGCGGTCACCGGCACGATGGCCACGACGTCGGTGCTCTTCTACTTCCTGGCCCGGGAACGCTGGCGCTGGCGGCCCTCCCTGGTGGCCGGCCTCTGCACCATCTTCCTCGGTATCGACCTCTCCCTCTTCGGCGCGAGCGCGGTGAAGCTCTGGCAGGGGGGCTGGTTCCCGCTCGCCGTCGCCGGCGGGGTCTTCATTCTCATGACCACGTGGAAGCGCGGCCGGGAGCTCCTGGCGGAGAAACTCTCCGTCGTCGGCGTCCCGGTGGAGACCTTCCTGACGGACCTCCAGTCTCATCGGGTGATCCGCGTGCCGGGCACCGCGGTCTTCCTCACGTCTAACGCCGAGGGCATCCCCCTCGCGCTCCTCCACAACCTGAAGCACAACAAGGTGCTCCATGAGCAGGTCGCGTTGCTCACCATCGCGACGAGTGAGGCCCCGCACGTGCCCGATCGCGAGCGTTTGACGGTCAAGCCGCTGGGATATGGGTTCTTCCGGCTGGTGGCGCGCTATGGGTTCATGGAGGACCCGAACGTGCCGGCCCTGCTCGACCAGGCGCGGCCGCTGGGCCTCGAAGCGCGGTTGCTCGAAACGACGTTCTTCCTGGGACAGGAAACCGTGGTGCCGGGAAGACGGAAGGGCATGCCGCTGTGGCGGGAGAAGCTCTTCGGATTCATGTCGCGGAACGCCCATCGAGCGACCGCCTATTTCAGGATTCCGCCGAACCGGGTGATCGAGGTGGGGGCGCAGATCGAGCTGTGAGACGCTAAGACGCCAAGTCGCTAAGCGACTAAGTACCTGGCGACTTAGCGACCTAGTGACTTAGCGTCTTGCCTCAGTGCCACTGCAGACCACGCGAGAACCAACACCCCCGTCCCCACCGC
>DASUBP010000003.1:0-4278 GCA_035763205.1 Gemmatimonadales bacterium | reverse complement strand
GCCACCGGCACGACGCCACCCTGCTGCAAGACCTCGATGCCGGATGGATCCCGATATGCCTTGCGGTAGAACACGTGCGTCACGCCCGAGTTGATCATGAGCTTGGCGCACATCACGCAGGGCGAAGCGCTGACGAAAACGACCTTGTCCCGCACGCTCCCCGGCGCTTTCACCAGCGCGTTCATCTCGGAGTGAATACAGCCGCAACTCCCCGGCACCGTGGAGTCGCAGCGATTGGGCAGTCCCCGCGCGTTCCCGTTGTACCCGATCGCCAGGACGTTCTCGAGCGCCTGATTCGTGACGACCGTTCCCACTTGAAGGCGCGCACACGTCGAGCGCTTCGCCAGCTCCTCCGCCATCCGCATGTAGACCTCGTAGAGCGGAATACGGTTGGTCGTGGCGGGAGCGTCGTTGGTCAGCGCGTTGAGATAGTGGGTGTTCGCTTCGACGCCGTCCTTAGGTGTGAACATGAAGATCCCGGTCGGGGTCGTAGTCGGTGTAGCGTCCGCGGGCGCGCTCCTGCGCCAGCCAGGTGTCGAATCCGGAGGGCACCAGGCCGTTCGAGCGCTCCTGTTTCTGCGCGGCCCGGGTGGCGAGATAATCGGCGTATTCGTTCTTCGCGTGGCCATCATGACCGCGAACCCAATGCCACTCGACCGCGTGTCCCGAAGCGGCCTGCACCAGTTTCTGCCAGAGCGGAAGGTTTTCGATGGGGCCCGTCTTGCGCTTCCAGCCGCGGGCCTGCCAGCCCGACACCCACTCGTTCATCCCTTTGACGAGATACTCGGAGTCGGACACGTAGCGGATGTGCGCGCGTTGCCACTGCCGGTGCAGCCATTCGAGGGTCGCGATCGCGCCGGCCAGGGCCATGCGGTTGTTGGTGGTCTCCGGGGCACATTCGTAGAGGTCCCAGCGGGCCACGCTGTCTCCGGCCCGGGCCTCGATGAGCGCCGCGTTCCCCCCGGGGTTCGGCGGCGTCGTCCCGTTTCCCAGGCAACTCTCGTCCGCATGGACGACGATGAACGGCAGATCAGGATCAGGCATCAGGGTTGGATGATGACCGGGAGGTCGGTGTGGCGCAGAATTTCTTCGGCGTGCGATACGACCTGACTGGGGCGATCGCCCCCGCGGCTCACGTGCGCTCCCGCGAACAGGCAGTCGGCTCCGGTGCTGTGCATCAAGGCCGCGACCACCTCGCCGGGCTTGCCGATCTCCACATGCGTCACGAACCGGACTCCCTGTAATGAAAGAAGGGCCTCAGCGGCGCCGACCACCTTGAGCCCTTCCCGCTTGGACTTGGCGGCGTGGATCACGTGCACGGTTCCGTCGTCCACCGATACGAACCGGGCCGCCAGATCGAGGGCTCGCCGGCTGGTGTCGCCGCCGTCGTAAGCCACGGCGCAGACGTTCATCGGGGACGGCGCGGCCCCGCACACCACCACGCATCGCTCGGCGATCCGGATGAGCGAGGCCACCGTCGGGCCCAGCGCTCCCTCACGGGTGCCGCTCCCCCGTCTGCCGACCAGTACCGCGTCAACGTTCTTCGCGAGGTCGGCCAGCTCGACGTCCGGTTCACCGGTCCGAGCCTCGGTCTCGACTTTGAGTCCCGCGGCGCTGACGCGCTCCGCGGCGCGGGGCAGGAGCCCCGAGTCTTCGCCGGCTCCGACCGTCGCCACGACGAGCGTGGAGCCGAACCGGTGGCCCAGCTGGACCGCCTGCTCGAGCGCCTGGTCGGCGCGGGGACTGCCATCGAGCCCAATTAACAGCCGGGTGAACACCGCCGTCGCCTCTTTAAGGAAGCACCGCGAAGGTTTCGAGCTCGCGCAGGCGGAAGGACAGCACCTCACCGGTCATCGGCAAACGGCCCTTGAGGACTTCGTCGCGATCGCCGGTCTCGAGCTCCTCGGCCACCACCACATATTCGGTACCCCGGCGCCGAAGCGCTACTCGCCGGTGCTCCCGAACCGCCCGCTCCAGCGCATCGAGCGAATCGGGGGTCAGGCCCTGGTACTCCGGGATCGCCTTCACCGCACCGAAATGGAGCCCGGTTCGCCCGCCCGCACCCGGCCGATCACCGCCGCCGCGAGCGTTCCCTCGCGCTTGAGGGCGGCCAGGAGCTGGTCCCGGCTGGATTCGGGGGCCGAGATCAACAAGCCTCCCGACGTCTGGGCGTCCGCGAGAATGAGGCGGTCGACCTCGGCCATCGTGGGGTCGAAGGTCACCGCCTGCGCCACGCTCGCGAGGTTTCGCTTGGTCCCCGAAGGAATGGCCCCCTTCAAGGCCATCTCGCGCACCCTGGGGAGCAGCGGCACGCTCCCGGCTTCGAGATCGGCCGCGGCGCGACTCGCGCGCAGAACGCTGTTCAGGTGCCCCAGGAGTCCGAAGCCGGTGACATCGGTGGCGGCGTGTACGGGAGCGGCCCGGAGGGCGCGCCCGGCGCCGGCGTTCAGCGTCGTCATCGACCGCACCGCGGGCGCGAGCTCGGGAGCAGGGAGGAGGTCACGCTTCAACGCGGTGGTGAGAACTCCCGTGCCGATCGGTTTGGTGAGAATCAGGACGTCCCCCGGCTGGGCGCCCGCATTGGTCACGATCCGGTCGGGATGCACTTCGCCGATCGCGACCATGCCGTACTTGGGTTCGGGATCGTCGACCGAGTGGCCTCCCAGCACGAAGGCGCCGGCCTCATGCGCGATCTCCGTGCCGCCTCGGAGGATCTCGCCGAGGAGCTCGAAGGGCAGCTTCTCGCGGGGCCACCCGACGAGATTGAGCGCCAGGAGAGGCGTCCCCCCCATCGCGTACACGTCGGAGAAGGCGTTCGCGGCGGCGACGCGGCCGAAGTCGTACGGGTCGTCGACCACGGGCGTGAAGAAGTCGACGGTGGCGACGAGCGCGCGGTCTTCGGTGAGCTTGAAGACGGCGGCGTCGTCGCGGTTCGACGCGTCGACGAGCACGCGCGCGTCGGTGGCGACCGGGATGTGGCTGAGGACCTGAGCGAGGTCGTTGGGGCCGAGCTTGCAGGCGCACCCCGCGCCGTGGGAATAGCTCGTAAGGCGGACGGGAGCTGTTGCGGTCATAGTCCGGAAAAGATACTCCGGTCTTCCGCCTTCGCGGCGGGGCGACGATTTCCGGACCTCTCTATCCCAGTCTCCACACGAGCAGTGCCCCGGCACCGACGTAGCGCAGGACGTCGATGAGAAAGAGAAGGGCAGCGGTGCGCCGTGAGCGGGGGCTGGACGGGGCGATGGCGACGAGCGCTCCGATGAGCGCGACCGGAAGCCACCACGCGCCTGTTCCCAAAGTGTCGAACCAGAGGGACGCGAGCAGGGTCAGGAGCAACGCTTCGGCCATGGACCGCCCGGACGTCCGGCGCAGGAGGGAGCCGAGCGGAGAGGCGCCTCCGTCTCCTTCTGGAGCGAGCGCCAGACGGCGGGCGATTGCGGTGGCGCACGTGAACCACACTGCGACGGGCAGCCAGGCGAGGAAGAGCCGCCCGAGGGTCATGTCCCCGTGTGGGGCCGGTAGCCGGGTCCGCGAAGTCCGCGCCCGGGGCGGGCCGCGGTCACCTGCCCGTGATTGAGCACCATCTGCCCGTTCACGAAGAGGTACGTGACGCCCACGGACGGCTGGTGCGGCGCCTCAAAGGTCGCGCGGTCCGCGATGGAGTCGGGATCGAACACGGTGACGTCGGCGTACAGGCCGGGCCGCAGCAGGCCGCGGTCCATGAGTCCCACCCGCTGCGCGGGGAGCGACGTCATTTTCCGCACGGCGTTCTCGAGCGTGAGGAGATGCTGCTCGCGGACGTAGTGGCCGAGGATCTTCGCGAAGGTCCCGTACGTCCGGGGATGCACGCCGTCATGCCCGAACGGTCCGTCGGGAGCGACGCCGCCGTAATCGGTGTCGAAGCTCGTCCACCACTTCGCCAGCGCCGAATCCACGTCCGGCTCGCTCATGATGAAGTAGATCGCGCCCGTACGCGCGCGCTCCTCGGTCACGAGGTCGAAGAGCGTTTCGATGGGGTCCTTGTGCAGCAGGGCCGCGATCTCGGAGAGCCGTTTCCCCGTGAAGCGCGAGAGCGAGTCCGCGAAGGGAAGGACGATCACACCGGTGGGGCCCCCCGCCGCCCGCATGAAGCGGTCGGTGACGTTCGGTGGCGCGAGGAGCTCGGCGCGGATCCGCGCGCGGGTCGAGGGGTCCTTCAGCCGGAGCAGCATCGAGTCGGTGCCCCCGGAGTGCGCCCACGCGGGGATCGACGCATCGAGCGACGTCGCGGCGGCGATG
>DASUBP010000002.1:0-2820 GCA_035763205.1 Gemmatimonadales bacterium | reverse complement strand
GCGGACCACCAATGGCTTCCGGTCGAAGGCACGCTCCGGGTCGACGGGAACCGTCGCCGCGCCGCCCTCGACCTCCCCCATCATCCCTTCTTCTTCCAGTCCGGCCATTTTCACGTAGCCGCCGAACGGGAGGTACGCGATGACGTATTCGGTCTCACCCCAGGTGAATTTCACCAGCGGCTTGCCGAACCCCAGGGAGAACCGGAGGACCTGCACGCCCGTCGCCTTGGCGACCAGGAAGTGCCCCGCTTCGTGAACGAAGATCAGCACGCCCAGGACGAAGACGAACGCCGCGACGGTCAGGAGCATGCAATCTCCCGCGCGAGCCGCCGGGCCTCGCGGTCGGCGTGCAGTACGCCGTCGAGAGTACCGGCGTCCCCTGCTGGCGCCTTGCTCAAGGTGCCTTCGATCACCGCCGCGATTCTGCCGAACCGGATCGTGCCGCTCAGGAAGAGCTCCACCGCCACCTCGTTGGCCGCGTTGAACACCGCGGGGGCCGTTCCCCCCGCCATCCCTGCGCCTCTCCCCAATTCATACGCCGGAAAGAGCGCCGGGTTTACGGGCTGGAAGGTCAGGTCGCCCGTCGCGAGGGGATCGAAGGCCCTGGTGCCGCTGTCCTCCACCCGCTCCGGGTGGGTCAGGGCGTACAGAATGGGCAGCTCCATCGTGGGGAACCCCACCTGGGCCAGCACCGAGCCGTCCCGGAACTCCACGAACGCATGGATGATCGACTGCGGATGCACCACCACCTCGACCGATGGGTACGCCAGGCCGAAGAGGAAATGGGCCTCGATCACCTCGAGGGCCTTGTTCACCAGAGTGGCTGAATCGACCGTGATCTTGGGGCCCATCTTCCAGGTGGGATGCTGGAGCGCCTGCTCCACCGACGCCGCCGCCACCTGCGACGGCGTCCACGTACGGAAGGGCCCACCCGATGCCGTAAGAATCAGGCGCCGGAGGTCGTCGGGGGTTCGCCCCGAGAGACACTGCAGCACCGCGCTGTGCTCCGAGTCCACCGGCACGAGCTCCCCGCCCCCCGCCTTCGCCGCGGCGGTGACGAGCTCGCCGGCCATCACGAGCGTCTCCTTGTTCGCGAGCGCCACGCGCTTCCCCGCGGACAGCGCGGCGAGGGTCGCTTCGAGACCCGCGGCACCTACGATGCCGTTCACGACGATGTCGACGTCGGGACGGGTGGCCGCTTCAATCAGGCACTCACGCCCGTTGCCGTTCACGCACTTCGCGAACGCCGGCTTCCATTCTTTGGCTTGCGCGTCGAGGAGGGCCTGGTTGGTGTGCGCGGTGAGGGCGACGAGGCGAAACCGGTCGCGCTGCCGCGACAGGACTTGCAGGGTGGAACGTCCGATGGAGCCCGTGGATCCGAGGATCGCGACGCCGGCCGACCTGGTGGTCATGGAATGCGGAAGAACCAGAAGAGTCCGGCAGCGGCAGGCAGTACGAAATAGAGCGAGTCGAGGCGGTCGAGGACGCCGCCATGCCCGGGAATCAGGGACGACGAGTCCTTGACCCCGGCTTCACGCTTGAAGAGCGACTCCGCGACGTCCCCGACCTGCGCCAGAATGCCGATGGCGACGCCGATCACGACGAGCGGCAGGACGCCGACGGCCATCCCCAGACGCGGGAACACCCAAAGGCCGATCGCGACGGTCGCGGCGATCGCGCCGATCAGGCCGCCGATCGCGCCCGCCCACGTCTTCTTCGGGGATACCACCGGGGCAAGCTTCGGTCCGCCGATTGCGGACCCGGCGCCCATCGCGGCGGTGTCGCAGATCCAGGTGGCGACGAGGGGAAGGAGCACCAGCCACGTACCCTGCCAGGGCCCCAGGGCTCCACTCCGGAGCTTGAGAATGAACGCCAGCATCCAGGAAGCGTAGAAGGGACCCAACACGGTGAGGGCGACGGCCGTCAGGGGCTTCTGCGCCGGCGTCCGCGTGGCCAGGGCGACGACCAGGACCGCCATCAGCCAGCACGCCAGCGCGTAGGGCCAACCGACGATCATCGACGACAGCATCCCCAGCGGGATGGCGGCGGCGCACAGGTACCCGAGCCACGCGATGGGCTCGATCCCCTGCTTGCGGCCGAGGTCGTAGAGCTCGCGGGTGCCCAGAACGCCGAGCACCGCCAGCATGGCCGCCAGGATCCAATCGCCTTCGTAGATGATGAGGACCGCGAGGGGGATCGCGACGACTGCGAAAGCGATCCGAACCACGAGGTTCCGCGACATCAGGCCGTGACGTTACCGAAGCGCCGCTCGCGCCGCTGATAGTCGAGGATCGCCTCGTAGAGGCACTGGCGGTCGAAGTCGGGCCAGAGCACCGGCGTGATGTAGATCTCGGTGTACGCCAGCTGCCAGAGCAGGAAGTTGGAGAGCCGCTGCTCCCCGGAGGTGCGGATCAGGAGGTCGGGATCGGGCCACTGGGCCGTGTAGAGCTTGGAGGCCAGCGCGCCCTCATCGAGATCTTCCAGGCGCTTGTTGCCCTTCAGGACTTCCTCGGCCAGGAGCCGTGCCGCGCGCGCCAGCTCGGCGCGGGACGAATAGGAGATGCAGAGGTTGAGGGAGAGCTTGGTGCCGCTCCGCGTGTCCGCCATGATCCGCTCGACCGCCGCCCGCTGCTTGGGGCCGAGCCGGGTCAGGTCGCCGAGCACGTTCACGCGCACGCCCTGGTCGGAGAGCTCCCGGACCTCCCGGGCGATGTACTCCTCGAGCAGGTTCATCAGGGCGGAGATCTCGGTGGCGGGGCGGTTCCAGTTCTCTTCCGAGAACGCGAAGAGCGTGAGCACCTCGACGCCGCTCTCGATGGC
>DASUBP010000001.1:0-3053 GCA_035763205.1 Gemmatimonadales bacterium | reverse complement strand
ATCATCTCTTCGAGGAGGGCGCGCAGATTCACCGGCATGAACTAGTCTCCTTCAATTGGCCGCCGTTTCCTTCACGATTTCCTCGAGCGTGGTGATGCCTTTCTTCACCTTCACCATGCCGTCCATGCGCAGGGTGAGCATGCCCTCGCTGACCGCGATTTCCCGCAGCTCCTCCGTGGACGCGCCTTTCAGGATCCCCCGCCGGAGCGGTGAGGACAGCGCCATCACCTCGTAGAGCCCCTGCCGCCCTTTGTACCCGGTGCCGTTGCACGTGTCGCAGCCGGCGCCCTTGAAGAACGGGCCCTCTTCGCGGGCGACGCCGAACGCGTGCATCTCTTCGTCGGTGTAGTTGTGCTCCGCCTTGCAGTCCTTGCAGATCCGTCGGACCAGCCGCTGCGCCACGATCAGGTTCACCGCGCTCGCCACGTTGAACGGCTCGATCCCCATGTCCACCATACGGGTGATGGTCGAGGGCGCGTCGTTCGTGTGCAGCGTGGACAGCACGAGGTGGCCCGTGAGGGCCGCCTTGATGCCGATGGAGCCCGTCTCCAAGTCCCGGATCTCGCCGACCATGATGATGTTCGGGTCCTGCCGCAGGAAGGCCTTCAGTGCCGCGGCGAACGTCATGCCGACTTCGTTCCGCACCAGCACCTGGTTGATCCCCATCAGGTTGTATTCGACGGGGTCTTCCGCGGTCATGATGTTGACGTCGATGGTGTTGATCTTCGACAGGGCCGAGTAGAGGGTCGTGGTCTTGCCTGACCCCGTCGGGCCCGTCACCAGCACCATCCCGTACGGATTCAGAATGGCCTTCATCAAGTCCGCTTCGGCCTTGGGCTCGAAGCCGAACTTGGCGAGATCGAGCGTCAGGTTCCCCTTGTCCAGGATCCGGAGGACGATCTTCTCGCCGAACAGCACGGGCAACGTGGAAACGCGGTAGTCGATCACCCGCGAGCCCATCTTCAGCTTGATGCGGCCGTCCTGCGGCACCCGCCGTTCCGCGATGTTCAGCGCCGCCATGATCTTGACGCGCGAGATCAGCGCCGCGCGCCACTTGATCGGCGGCTTCATCACCTCTTGAAGAGCACCGTCCACCCGGTAGCGCACGCGGAGCTCGTGCTCGAAGCACTCGATGTGAATGTCGGACGCGCCGCGGGTCACCGCGTCGGCCAGAATGCCGTTGATCAGCTTCACGACCGGCGCGTCATCGGCCAGGTCTTCCTTCTTGACGTCTTCGTCGGACTGCTCCTCCACCACCTCGAGGTCTTCTTCCGCTTCGACGCTCTTCAGGAGGTTCTGGAGCTGGGCATCCGACTGCTGGTAGTACTTGTCGATCGCGTTCCGGAGGGTGTACTCGCCCGCGATGACCGGGAAGATGTCGCAGCGGGTGATGAACTTGATGTCCTCGATCGCGGTGACGTTGTTCGGGTCCCCGATGGCGATCGTGAGGGTGCGGCCCTCCCGCTTGAGCGGCAGGACCGTGTGCTTCGCCGCGATATCTCCGGGGATCAGCTTCAGGATCTTGGGATCGACTTCGAAGCGGGAGAGGTCGACCGCCGGCATCCGGTATTGCCGGGCCAGCATCTTGGTGATCTCGGTTTCTTCGACGAAACCGAGCTTTACCAAGGTGTAGCCCAGGCGCATCCCACTGGCCTTCTGTTCGGCCAGGGCCTTCTTGAGCTGATCCGGGGAGATCAGCCCCTCACGGAGGAGGATATCGCCCAGTTTTTCGGTGGTTGCCGCCGGGACTGCCGTATGCAACTCGTTGTGGTTGAAGCATCTAACATACTTTGGGGGGTGGGTGTGTCAAGGCGCGGGAGGCACCTCCCCCGAGAAGGTGATCGCGTTCCGCAAGCCCTCCAACAGCTTGGGACCCACCCCCGGAACCGAATCGAGCGCCGCGAGTGAGTGAAACGGGCCATGCGCGGTGCGCCACTGCACGATGCGCCCCGCGAGTGCCGGACCCACCCGCGGGAGTCGCGTCAGCTCCACCGCGTTGGCCTGATTGACGTCGATGCGTTCGCCGGGTTGCAGCGGCCGCGCATTTCGGAGCGCCTGGTGCGCGACGTCTCGCGGGGACACTGGGGGCGAATCGTTGGCGGGGACGAGGGAGATGTCCCCCGGTGCCTGCGGGGCCCTAGGCGCCAGCGCAAACCGGGTTCCGGCGCCGCCGAGAAGGAGAAGACCGAGAAGGAAAGCTGCGCGTTTGTCGTCCATGGCCGGCAACCTAACCACTTCGATGCCCACGACCATCACCCGAATAACGTGCTACACATCCCCTGAACGCACGGGAGCCGGGAGAGGGGAGCCGTCTGAGTCGGAGCCACGAACGGACCCCCTCGGAAGTCGGAGATTCCCTCGCCTGGACTGCGACGGCTCCCGGCTCACGTCTCCCGGCATTTACCTCACGAGCGCCACCGCCACATCCCCCACCATCTGCAGCGACTCAGCCGAGACCTTGTCGATCGTGTCGTCGACCGTGTGCCAGTAGGCGTGATACCCGTCGAAGTCCACCATGTCGATGGCGTGGATGCCGGCATGCTGGAGCATGGTGTGGTCGTCGATGAGGGAGGGTCCGGATTGCTTGAGGAAGACCTTGCCGTAGCCGAGGGAGTCGGCGACGCGCCAGACCCGGTCGACCACCTCGGGCGCGAAGGCCTGGGAGTACTGCTCCACGGGAATGACGAGGTTCTTGGCCCCGATCATGTCGAAGAGCACCGCCATCATGGGCGTGTACTTCGGATCGGGTAAATGCTTGGCGAAGTACCGGGACCCCATCAGGACGTCCGAGAATGAAGAATCGAGGGTCGCCGTGTCGAAGTCGCCGTAGTCCTCTCCGTCCACGAACAGCAGGTCGACGCCGACGGCGGGCGGGTGCCGCTTCAGGACGTCCGCGACCCCCAGGAGCACGGCTACGCCGGACGCGCCGTCGTTCGCCCCGGGCACCGGCTTCCGCTGGTTGCCGAGGTTCTGGTCCTGATCGGCGATGGGTCGGGTGTCCCAGTGCGCCAGGTAGAGGACGCGGTCGGCGGCCTTGGGGCGGAAGCGGGCGA